>NZ_JASHHY010000005.1:0-332848 GCF_030056555.1 Comamonas sp. 17RB
GAGCAGCCAGAGCAGCCAGAGCAGCCAGAGCAGCCAGAGCAGCCAGAGCAGCCAGAAGACGATGGTGGAAACCAGAGCTGGATCTGGAAGAACCGCTTTTAAGTGCGCAAAGCCCGCCGGCTTCGCCACATGCAATGACACTAGACTGCGCCCGGGTGGCGCAGGGAATGGATCGTATGAACCCCAAAGACCGGGCGCCCCGTGGCGCCGCCAAACCTGCTGCCGGCGCCCGCAAACCGCGCGCGGCCGCACCGCGTGCCCCCCAGGTGGTGGACGCCGCCGAGGTGAATGAAGCCGTGGACGCCGCCGAAACCCCGGAAACCGCCCTCGAAGCGCAAGGCTATGCCTTCGAAGACGTGGTGTCGGGCGCCCTGGACGCTGACGAAGCGCGCGAAGACCTGGCGCCAGCCAAGCGCGTGCTGCAACCGCAGGCCGAATCGCCCAAGCTGCACAAGGTGCTGGCCCAGGCCGGCATGGGTTCGCGCCTGGAGATGGAAAAGCTCATCCTGGAAGGCCGCATCTCGGTCAACAACGAGCCGGCCCACGTGGGCCAGCGCGTCCAGTTCGGCGACCAGATCAAGGTCAACGGCAAGCCGATCCACTTCCGCATCGAGCCGCCGCCTGCCCGCGTGATCGCCTACCACAAGCCCGTGGGCGAAGTGGTGACCCACGACGACCCGCAAAACCGCCCCACGGTGTTCCGCAAGCTGCCCAAGCTGCACACCGGCAAGTGGCAGTCCGTCGGTCGTCTGGACCTGAACACCGAAGGCCTGCTGCTGCTGACCAACTCCGGCGCCCTGGCCAACAACCTGATGCACCCGCGCTTCGGCCTGGAGCGTGAGTACGCGGTGCGCGTGCTGGGCGCCTTGAGCAAGGAAGAAAAGCAGCGCCTGCTCGACGGCGTGCAGCTCGAAGACGGCGAAGCCAGCTTCGGCTCCATCGAGGACGGCGGCGGCGAAGGCGCCAACTGCTGGTACCGCGTCACCATCTCGGAAGGCCGCAACCGTGAAGTGCGCCGCATGTTCGAGGCGGTGGGCCATGCCGTCAGCCGCCTGATCCGTATCCGCTACGGTGCCATGATGCTGCCCAAGGGGCTCAAGCGCGGTGCCTGGCTGGAGCTGGACGACAAGGACATCCAGGCCCTGATGCAGGCCGCCGGTGCCGCCATCCCCAAGGCTGCGCCGCGCGAAGGTGCCGGCCTGCGCCGTCCCAGTGCCGACCGCGGTGCAGGCCGCCGCAGCGGCCCGGGTGCCGCGCGTCCGCAGGCGCCCCGCCGCTTCCAAGACGGCGGCGGCCCCGAGCGCGACCGTCCGGCACGCTCCGGCGCGCTGTTCGGTGACGAAGGCGCCGCCCGCAGCAGTGCGGCCCGCGCCAAGCGCAGCGCACAGCCGGATCCATTGAAGACGTCCGCTGGCTATATCGGCCGCGACAGCCTGGAGCGTTACCGCGCCACGCAGAAGAAGGGCTCTGGCGGCGGCCGCCGTGGCGGTAGCCGCTGAGCGGATAGGTCCTGCTTGCCAGGGCTTTGTGCCACCCCGGTAGAATCAAGGGTTTTGCCGGTGTGGCAAAAAACGAACTAAAACCTGATTAGGAAAATCAAATGGCTATCGAACGCACCCTCTCCATCATCAAGCCCGACGCAGTTGCCAAGAACGTGATCGGCCAGATCTACTCGCGTTTCGAAGGCGCTGGCCTGAAGATCGCCGCTGCCAAGCTGGTGCACCTGTCGCGCGCTGATGCCGAGCAGTTCTACGCTGTGCACGCCGCACGTCCTTTCTTCAAGGACCTGGTGGACTTCATGATCTCCGGCCCCGTGATGATCCAAGTGCTGGAAGGCGAAAACGCCATCCTGAAGAACCGCGAACTGATGGGCGCCACCGACCCCAAGAAGGCTGAAGCCGGCACCATCCGCGCTGACTTCGCTGACAGCATCGACGCCAACGCCGTGCACGGCTCCGACGCTGCCGAAACCGCAGCCGTCGAAGTGTCCTTCTTCTTCCCTGGCATGAACGTCTACGCACGTTAATTCCATGACTCCCATGCTGGCCGAGGCTGCTGCTAAGGCGGCACCCCCTGCATGGGAGTGCCGCCCATGCCGTGGTCTGGGCATGCAGATATGACCACCAATCTTCTTGATTTTGACCTCCAGGGGCTGGTTGCTTATTGCGAGCAACTGGGGGAAAAGCGTTTCCGTGCCACGCAATTGTTCCGCTGGATCCACCAGCGTGGTGCGAAGGACTTCAGCCAGATGACGGATCTGGCCAAGTCGCTGCGTGAAAAGCTGCAGCATGAGGCGGAAATCCGCCCGCTGCCGGTGATCACCCAGCACGAATCCCAGGACGGCACCATCAAGTGGCTGTTCGATGTGGGTGACGGCAATGCCGTCGAATCCGTATTCATTCCCGAAGATGACCGCGGCACGCTGTGCGTGTCCTCGCAGGCCGGTTGTGCCGTGGGCTGCCGTTTCTGCTCCACGGGCCACCAGGGCTTCAGCCGCAACCTGAGCACGGGTGAAATCCTGGCCCAGCTGTGGTTTGCGGAGCACTTCCTGCGCGGCCACCTGAAGACCGATGAGCGCGTGATCACCAATGTGGTGATGATGGGCATGGGCGAGCCGCTGCAGAACTACAGCGCGCTGGTGCCCGCCCTGCGCACCATGCTGGACGACCATGGCTACGGCCTGTCGCGCCGCCGCGTCACCGTGTCCACCTCCGGCGTGGTGCCGATGATGGACCGCCTGTCCCAGGATTGCGCCGTGGCGCTGGCCGTGTCGCTGCATGCGCCCAATGACCCGCTGCGCGACAACCTGGTGCCGCTGAACAAGAAGTACCCGCTGGACGAGCTGCTGCAGGCCTGCCAGCGCTACCTGGAATTTGCCCCGCGCGACTTCATCACCTTCGAGTACTGCATGCTCGACGGCGTCAACGATCAGCCGGAACATGCCAAGCAGCTGGTGGAGCTGATCCGCAGCTACGGCAACGGCCGGCCCTGGTGCAAGCTGAACCTGATCCCGTTCAACCCGTTCCCGGCCTCTGGCCTGTTACGCTCGAGCAATGAACGGGTGGCGGCCTTTGCCAAGGCCCTCAGCGATGCCGGGATTGTGACCACGGTGCGCAAGACGCGCGGTGACGACATCGACGCGGCATGTGGACAATTGGCGGGGGACGTGAAAGACCGCACCCGCGCCGCAGAACGCATGGCCAAGCAGCGCACCATCATGCTCAAGCCGACGGCAGGTTAGAGCACACAGAGCGAGCGGCAAGACCACCATTCGACAAGGGACCTCCAGATGTGCTTTCATTCCGGGAATGCCAAGACAGGTTGCCAGCGCAGGGCGATAAGCCCCAGCGGCGCAGCAACTTGGGCATTTGCGGTGGCGCGATGCGCCGGCACCTCTTTGGCCCGCGTCCCGCAGGCGCTGGAAAGCGTCGCTGCAGCCTGCCATGTCCGCACCGGCATGGCATGTGACTTGCAAGCAGTTCCACCGCACCAGGCCGGGCTGCAACATGCCCTGTACCGCACTGCGCACCGCAGCGGGCAGGCCGGCCGCTGCGGTCAGTACCGGTCCGCAGCCCCGGTGGCTGAGGGTTGGACCTATGAAAAAGCTTACGAGATAGATGCAGGCAATCGCGTGATCGCCTACCATCTGGCAGATTTGCTGTTTGAGCGGCAAAGGGGAGAGCGTGCGCGCTTTCCCTTTTGCCGTTTGAACAATGGCGGGTACGCCAATGCCAAGTCCCTGAGGGAGGGGAGCCGCGCGGAGCGGGCATTGGATGCGACCTCGGCCGCGCGACAGCGGGTTCGCCCGCTGCCGCGCCGGTCAGCGGATTCCACAGAATGGCAACGTTATGAGCAAGGGGCTTTCCATGGCTGAGCTCCAGGAAGCAGAAGTGACAGAACAACTCGAATCGCCACCCGCACAACAGACTGCAGGCAGTCTGCTGCGCCAGGCCCGTGAAGCGGCGGGCATGCATGTTTCCTCCTTGGCCGATGTGCTCAAGGTGCCTGTGGCCAAGCTGCAGGCACTGGAAGCCGATGACTGGCAGGCCCTGCCGGATGCGGTGTTCACCCGCTCGGTGGCGCTGAGCATCTGCAAGGCCTTGCAGGTGGATGCGGCACCGGTCATGGCCTTGCTGCCCAAATCGGCCGCCACGCAGAAGTTCACCGCGCCCGGTCCGGGCATCAACGAGCCTTTCCGTGACAAGGCCGTGCGCTCCGTGCACGACACGCCCAACCCGGGCGGTGCCTGGAAGTGGCTGGCCTTGGCCCTGCTGGCCGGTGCCGGCGGCGGGGTGTGGTACTTTGCCCAGAAGCAGGATCTGCGCGATGCGGTGGTGGCTTCGGTGCAGGAGCGCTCCGAGCGTGCCATGGGCACGTCACAGTCCGCGCATACCGTGGATGTGGCGCCGCCGGAAGCCCCGGCGGCAGAAGCCGTGGCCGCCCAGGAGCCTGTGGCTCCGGTCGCCGCCGAAGCGGCCGCGCCGGCAGTGGCAGCCGTCCCGGCGCCCGCTGCGGTGGCGGAAGCCCCGGCCGCGTCTGCGACACCGGCTGCTGCCGTGGCCCCGGCGGTGGCAGCGCCTGCGGAGGCTGCCGCTGCGGCCCCTGCAGCGCCCGTGGCTGCCGCCACAGGCAGTGCCACCTTGCGCATCCAGGCCCGCGCAGCGACCTGGATCCAGGTGCGTGGCGGTGGCAAGGTGCTGGAGCAGAAGACGCTGAATGCGGGCGATTTTTTTGAAACCCAGGCACCCAAGCCGCTGTCGGTGGTGATTGGCCGCGCAGATGCGGCCGAGGTGCAGGTGGGTGGGGCAGCGTTCGATCTGGGGGCGGTGGCCCGCGAGAACGTCGCCCGATTTGAGGTGAAGTAAGAAGTGCAAGACTCGCAAAATTTGCAGCAGACAGGCGGCGGTCCGATCGCGATTGCCAGCCCGCTGCCGCGCAAATCGCGCCAGGCCCGTGTGGTGTGGCGCAACAACGTGGTCACCGTGGGGGGCGATGCGCCCGTGCGCGTGCAGTCCATGACCAACACCGACACCGTGGAGGCCGTGGAAACGGCCATCCAGGTGCGCCAGCTGGCCCAGGCCGGCTCGGAGATGGTGCGCATCACCGTCAACACGCCGGAGGCGGCGGCGGCCGTGCCCTACATCCGCGAGCAGCTCGACCGCATGGGTGAGTATGTGCCGCTGGTGGGCGACTTCCACTACAACGGCCACCGTCTGCTGACCGACTACCCGGCCTGCGCCGAGGCGCTGTCCAAGTACCGCATCAACCCCGGCAACGTGGGCAAGGGCGACAAGAAGGACAAGCAGTTCGGCCAGATGATCGAGATCGCCGCCAAGTACGACAAGGCGGTGCGCATCGGCGTGAACTGGGGCTCGATGGACCAGGAAATCATGGCCGAGCTGATGGACCAGAACTCCCGGCGTGCCCGGCCCTGGGAAACGCGGCAGGTCATGTACGAGGCGCTGATCACCTCGGCCATCAGCTCCGCCGAGCTGGCCCGCAACATCGGCCTGAACCCCGACAACATCATCCTGTCCTGCAAGGTCAGCGGTGTGCAGGACCTGATCTCGGTCTACCGCGAACTGGCACGCCGCTGCGACTATGCGCTGCACCTGGGTCTGACCGAAGCCGGCATGGCCACCAAGGGCACGGTGGCATCCACGGCGGCACTGTCGGTGCTGCTGCAGGAAGGCATTGGCGACACCATCCGCGTCTCGCTCACGCCCCAGCCGGGCGAAGCTCGCACGCAGGAGGTGGTGGTGGCGTCCGAGATCCTGCAGGCCTTGGGCCTGCGCGTGTTCGTGCCCAGCGTCACGGCCTGCCCGGGCTGCGGCCGCACCACCAGCACCACGTTCCAGGAACTGGCCAAACAGATCGACGACTTCCTGCGCGGCGAAATGCCCGTCTGGCGCGCCAAGTACCCCGGCGTGGAGGCGATGAAAGTCGCCGTGATGGGCTGCATCGTCAACGGTCCGGGCGAGAGCAAGCATGCCGACATCGGCATCAGCCTGCCGGGCAATGGCGAAGCGCCTGCGGCTCCCGTGTTCATCGATGGTGAAAAGGCCCTGACACTGCGCGGCGAGCACATCGCCCAGGAGTTCCAGGCCTTGGTGCAATCCTATGTGGAGCGCCGCTACGGCCAGCCCGGCTGAGCGTGCTGGCACAATCGCCTGAGAAAACCATAGCTGCCTGTGCTTGTGCACCATGAATTTCAGGTTTGTTTGAGCCTGAAGTTCATGTTGTCAGCGCAGAAGTTGCTCCTGAAATTGTGAGCACACATCCGAATTGTTGAAGAGATCGTTGAAGTGGCAAAGACCGAAAAACTGAGCGCCGTCAAAGGCATGAACGACATCCTTCCCGGCGAATCCGAACGCTGGGAATGGCTGGAAGCGCAGGTGCGCGATCTGATGGGGCGCTTTGCCTATCGCAATGTGCGCACCCCCATCGTCGAGCACACGCAGCTGTTTGTGCGCGGCATCGGTGAGGTCACGGACATCGTCGAAAAGGAGATGTACTCCTTTGAAGACAAGCTCAACGGCGAACGCCTGACCCTGCGCCCCGAAGGCACGGCCAGCCTGGTGCGTGCCACCATCGAAAACAATCTGCTGTACGACGGCGGCAAGCGCATGTGGTACATCGGCCCCATGTTCCGCCACGAGCGCCCTCAGCGTGGCCGCTACCGCCAGTTCCACCAGATCGGTGCCGAGGCCCTGGGCTTCGCCGGCCCCGATGTGGATGCCGAACTGATCCTGCTGGCCGTGTCGCTGTGGAAGCGCCTGGGCCTGACGCAGTGGCGCCTGGAAATCAACAGCCTGGGCCAGCCTGAAGAACGCAAGGCCCACCGCGAGGCGCTGATTGCCTACCTGGAGCAGCACACCGAGGTCATGGACGAAGAGGCCAAGCGCCGCATGTACAGCAACCCGCTGCGCGTGCTGGACACCAAGAACCCGGCCATGCAGGAAATGGTCAACGCCGCGCCCAAGCTGCTGGACTACCTGGGCGAAGCTTCGCTCGCCCACTTCGACGGGCTGAAGGCCATTCTGGACGCCAATGGCGTGCCCTGGACGGTCAACCCGCGTCTGGTGCGCGGCCTGGACTACTACAACCTCAGCGTGTTCGAGTTCGTGACCGATCTGCTGGGCTCGCAAGGCACCATCTGCGCCGGTGGCCGCTACGACTACCTGATCGAGCAGGTGGGCGGCAAGCCGGCACCCGCCGTGGGCTGGGCGCTGGGCGTGGAGCGCGTGCTGGAGCTGGTCAAGGAACTGGGCACCGACATCCCTGCGCCGCAGCTGGATGTGTACGCCATCGTGCCCGACGCGGCCGCCATGCCCGTGGTGCTGCGCACCCTGCAGCAGTTGCGCGAAGCCGGTGTGCGTGCCCAGATGCACACCGCCGGTGCCGAGGGCATGGGCTCGATGAAGTCGCAGTTCAAGAAGGCCGATGCCTCGGGCGCGCGCCATGCGCTGATCTTCGGCGGCGATGAACTGGCCCAGGGCCAGGTCACCGTCAAATCCCTGCGTGACGGCGAAGGCCGCCAGCAGCTGCAAGCCCTGGCCGAAGTGGCCCAATGGGCTGCCACCCTACAATCGAACGCTTAACCTGATTGCAGACACACGCTATGGCAACGCATCTCGACCTCGAAGAACAAGAACAGATCGACCAGCTCAAGCATTTCTGGAGCCGTTGGGGCACGCCCATCACCGGCGTGCTGGTCGTGGCTTTCGGCGGTTTCGCCGCCTGGAATGGCTGGCAGTACTGGCAGCAGCGCCAGTCCGTGCAGGCGGCGGCCCTGGCCGATGCCGTGCAGGTAGCCATCGAATCCAAGGATGACGGCCGTGTGGCCCAGAGCCTCAAGGACATCCAGGAAAAATACGCCAGCACCCAGCAAGCCGGACTGGCTGCGCTGGCTGCCGCCAAGGCCCAGGCCGATGCCGGCAAGCTCGATGAGGCCAAGGCCACGCTGACCTGGGCCAGCGAGAAGGCCGGAGACGACGGCCACAAGGCCGTCGCCCGCCTGCGCCTGGCTGCAGTGCTGATGCAGCAAAAAGACCTGGACGGCGCCAGCAAGGTGCTGGCCGGCAGCTTCCCGGCGGAATTCGCCGGCGTGCAGGCCGACCGCCAGGGCGATCTGCTGCAGCTGCAGGGCAAGGCCGAAGAGGCCGTGCAGGCCTACGAACGTGCCTACAAGGCGCTGGATCCACAGAACGAATACCGCCGCCTGGTGGAATTCAAGCTCAACGCACTGGGCGTACAACCCCAAACCATGGCTGCCGCTGGCGGCACGGAGACTGCAAAGTGAAGATTCGGGCACATCGCGCAGAGGGCGCAGCAACATGGATGACCGTCGGCCGCTGGGCAGCCAGCGCCGCACTTGTGACCGCCTTGGGCGGATGTGCCTGGTTCGGGACCAGCAAGCCCAAACCGCAGGATCTGGGTCCGAACGTGGTCAAGCTGGACATCCGCCAGGCCTGGACGGCCCGCGTGGGTGCCATCAAGGACGTGAGCCTGAGCACCCATGTGCTGGGCGATGCCGTCTATGTGTCGGCTGCCGACGGCACGGTGGTGGCACTCAATGCCCGCAACGGCCAGGATCTGTGGCGCACCACAGTGGGCAAGCCCTTGTCCAGCGGCGTGGGCAGCGACGGCGTGACCACGGCCGTGGTGACCAAGTCCAATGAACTGATCGGCATCATCGACGGCAAGCAGGCGTGGAGTAAGCGCCTGGAGGCCGGTGCCTACACCGCGCCGCTGGTGGCCGGTGCCCGCGTGTTCCTGGTGACGGCAGACCGCACCATTGCGGCCTATGACGCCCGCACCGGCCAGGCCCTGTGGTCGCAGCCGCGCACCGGCGAGCCGCTGGTGCTGCGCCAGCCCGGCGTGCTGCAGGCGGTGGGCAACACCCTGGTGACGGGCATGGCCGGTCGCCTGGTGGCGCTGCAGCCCGACAACGGCGCCGTGCTGTGGGAGGCCCCGCTGGCCAGCCCGCGCGGCACCAACGACGTGGAGCGCCTGGTGGATCTGGTCGGTCCCACGTTCACGCAAGGCAATGTGGTGTGCGCACGCGCCTTCCAGGCCAGCGTGGGTTGCGTGGACGCTGCCCGTGGCCAGGTGCTGTGGACACAAACTGCCAGAGGCTCTGTGGGTGTTGGCGGCGATGCAGAATTGCTGGCAGGCACCGAAAGCAATGGTGTGGTGCAGGCGTGGGACCGGGCCGACGGCAAGAAGCTGTGGTCGGTGGAGCGCTTCCAGCACCGCCGCCTGACGGCACCGTTGCTGCTGGGCCGCTCCGTCATCATGGGTGACGATGCGGGCCTGGTGCACGTGCTCTCCAAGCAGGATGGTTCGCACCTGAACCGCCTGCAGACAGATGGATCCGGCATGGCAGCTGCACCCGTGGTTGCCGCCGATACGCTGGTGGTCGTGACACGCAATGGTGGCGTGTACGGCTTCCGGCCGGAATGAGATTTTCTTCGGAATGAAGCCAGTAATTGCCCTTGTAGGGCGGCCCAATGTGGGCAAATCGACCTTGTTTAACCGCATGACCAAGTCGCGGGATGCGATCGTGGCCGACTTCGCCGGCCTGACGCGTGACCGCCACTATGGCCAGGGCAAGCAGGGCAAGCACGAATACATCGTGATCGACACCGGTGGTTTCGAGCCCGATGCATCCAAGGGCATCTTCAAGGAGATGGCCAAGCAGACCCGCCAGGCCGTGGCAGAAGCCGATGTGGTGCTGTTCATCGTGGACGCCCGCGCCGGCCTGTCGGCCCAGGACCATGAAATCGGCAACTACCTGCGCCGCCTGGGCAAGCCCGCGCTGCTGGTGGCCAACAAGGCCGAAGGCATGCGCGAAGGCGCACAGCTGACCGAATTCTATGAATTGGGTCTGGGCGATGTGGTGGCCGTCTCGGCCGCCCACGGCCAGGGTGTGCGCAGCCTGGTGGAGCAGGCGCTGGGCCAGCTGAACCTGCCCGAGCCCGAAGAGGAAACGCTGGACGATGTGGAGAAAGCCCCCATCCGTCTGGCCGTGGCCGGCCGCCCCAATGTCGGCAAGTCCACGCTGATCAATGCCTGGCTGGGCGAAGAGCGCCTGGTGGCGTTCGACATGCCGGGCACCACGCGCGACGCCATCTCGGTGCCGTTCGAGCGCAATGGCCAGAAGTTCGAGCTGATCGACACCGCCGGCCTGCGCCGCAAGGGCAAGGTGTTCGAGGCCATCGAGAAGTTCTCGGTGGTCAAGACGCTGCAGGCCATCGAAGGCGCCAACGTGGTGCTGCTGCTGATCGACGCCACACAGGGTGTGACCGACCAGGACGCCCATATCGCCGGCTATGTGCTGGAGAGCGGCCGCGCCGTGGTGGTGGCGGTCAACAAATGGGATGCGGTGGATGACTACCAGCGCCAGATGCTGGAGCGTTCGATCGAAACGCGTCTGTCGTTCCTGAAGTTTGCGCCGCTGCACTTCATCTCGGCACAGAAGCGCCAGGGCCTGGGCCCGCTGTGGGCGTCGCTGGTGCAGGCACACAAGTCGGCCACCTGCAAGATGCCGACGCCGGTGCTCACCCGCCTGCTGCTCGAAGCGATCCAGTACCAGACGCCCAAGAAGGTGGGTTCCTACCGTCCCAAGATGCGCTATGCGCACCAGGGCGGCATGAATCCGCCGCTGATCGTGATCCACGGCAATTCGCTGGAGCATGTGACGGAGGCGTACAAGCGCTTTCTGGAAGGGCGGTTCCGCAAGGAGTTCAATCTGGTTGGAACCCCCTTGCGCATCGAGATGAAGACCTCCCACAATCCTTACTCGGATTGAGGCCGGAATCGTCAGTCCATAGCCCGGTCCCAGCCATGCGCAAGGCTGGAATACCAGGGCTGTGTTAAGGTGTACGTTTACAACAACATTTCCGAACACGGAGAATATCGTGAGCAACAAAGGCCAACTTCTGCAAGATCCTTTCCTGAACGCACTGCGCCGTGAACACGTGCCGGTGTCGATTTACCTGGTCAACGGCATCAAGCTGCAAGGTCAGATCGAATCGTTCGACCAGTACGTGGTGCTGCTGCGCAACACGGTCACCCAGATGGTTTACAAGCACGCCATCTCCACCATCGTCCCCGGCCGCGCCGTGAATTTCTCGACGGCCGATACCAGCGAAGCCCCTGCCGCTTGATTAGGTTTTTCATGTTTCCTTCCCTGTGCCAGCCACAGGGTGGGGGTGTGATGTCGGTGCTGCGGAGTGTCCATGACTGATACTTCGCGCTCTGCCACGGCATCCGCTCCAGTGGTTCTGGTGGGTGTGGACTTCGGTCTGCCCCATTTCGACCAAGAGCTGGAAGAGTTGGGTTTGCTGGCACAGACTGCCGGCCTGAACCCTGTTGCGCGCATCACCTGCAAGCGCAAAGTGCCCGATGCGGCACTGTTTGTCGGCAGCGGCAAGGCGGACGAGATCCGCATGCTGGCCCAGATGCACGGCGCCAAAGAGGTCCTGTTCGACCAGGCGCTCAGCCCTGCGCAGCAGCGCAACCTCGAGCGTGCGCTGGAAATGCCGGTCAACGACCGCACGCTGCTGATCCTCGAAATCTTTGCCCAACGCGCCCGCAGCCACGAAGGCAAGCTGCAGGTGGAGCTGGCGCGTCTGCAGTACGTCGCTACCCGCCTGGTGCGGCGCTGGACCCACTTGGAGCGCCAGGCCGGCGGTATCGGCGGCCGTGGCGGCCCCGGTGAAAAGCAGATCGAGCTGGACCGCCGCATGATTGCCGACGCCATCAAGCGCACCAAGGAACGTCTGCAGAAGGTCAAGAAGCAGCGTGCCACGCAGCGGCGCCAGCGTGAGCGCCGGGATGTGTTCAACATCTCGCTGGTGGGCTACACCAATGCCGGCAAATCCACGCTGTTCAACGCCCTGGTCAAGGCCCGCGCCTATGCGGCCGATCAGCTGTTTGCCACGCTGGACACCACCACACGCCAGTTGTATCTGACAGAAGCGGGGGCTTCGGTCTCGCTGTCTGATACCGTGGGCTTTATCCGAGACCTGCCGCACGGTCTGGTGGACGCCTTCCAGGCCACACTGCAGGAAGCGGTGGACGCCGATCTGCTGCTGCACGTCGTGGATGCATCCAATGCAACCTTTCCGGAGCAAATGGATCAAGTGCACAAGGTGTTGGCGGAAATCGGTGCCCAGGATATTCCCCAGGTGCTGGTGTTCAACAAGCTGGATGCCCTGGAATCCGGGCAGCGTCCGGCGGTGTTGCAGGACAGCTACGAGGTGGACGGGGTGGCCGTGCCGCGGGTGTTTGTCAGCGCCCGGTCGGGCGAGGGCTTGCCTGCGTTGCGCCAGTTGCTGGCAGACATTCTGCTGGCACGCCAGGAAGGGGCTGCAGATATGACCCCAGATGACGACGCCAATTTGTAAACGGCTGGCTGACAGGATTGGGCACAATGTTGCGCAACTGTGTCTTTTTCAAAAATTGAGACTTTTCGCATGAATTTCTTGAATCGCGCCCCACGTTGGGCGGTGTTGCCGGAACGACTGCGGGGCATGTTCAATCTGAACGATCCCCGCTGGGGGCGTGGAGGGGATGACCGTCCCGAAGACGCCAACAACCCGCGTCCGGAGCAGGACCGTCCCACACCGCCTCCACAACCGCCACGGGGTCGCGACGGTTCCAATGGCTCGCAGCCACCGGATCTGGACGAGATCTGGAAAGACTTCAACCGCAAGCTCTCGGGCCTGTTCGGTGGCAAACCGCCATCGGGTGGCAACTCCGGCGGCCGCAGCGGCGGCACCCCGCCGGACATGCGCAATGCCGGCATGGGCGTGGGCCTGATCGCCGGCGTGGCCGTGCTGATCTGGCTGGGAACGGGTTTCTTCATCGTCCAGGAAGGCCAGCAGGCCGTCATCACCCAGTTCGGCAAATACCACTCCACCGTGGGTGCCGGTTTCAACTGGCGCCTGCCGTATCCGGTGCAGAACCACGAGCTGGTGTATGTGTCGCAGATCCGCTCGGCCGATGTGGGGCGTGACAACATCATCAAGAGCACAGGCCTGCGCGAGTCGGCCATGCTGACCGAAGACGAGAACATCGTCGAAATCAAGTTCGCCGTGCAATACCGCCTGAGCGATGCGCGTGCCTGGCTGTTCGAGAGCAAGAACCCGGCAGAAGCCGTGGTGCAGGCGGCCGAAACCGCGGTGCGCGAAGTGGTGGGCAAGATGCGCATGGACTCCGCCCTGGCGGAAGAGCGCGACCAGATCGCCCCGCGGGTGCGCGAGCTGATGCAGACCATCCTGGACCGCTACAAGGTGGGCGTGGAAGTGGTGGGCATCAATCTGCAGCAGGGCGGCGTGCGTCCGCCCGAGCAGGTGCAGGCCTCGTTCGACGACGTGCTCAAGGCCGGTCAGGAGCGCGAGCGCGCCAAGAACGAAGCCCAGGCCTATGCCAATGACGTGATTCCACGTGCCGGTGGTACCGCCTCGCGCCTGAAGGAAGAAGCGGAAGCCTACAAGGCCCGCCTGACCGCCCAGGCACAAGGTGATGCACAGCGCTTCAGCTCGCTGCTGGCGGAGTACAAGAAAGAGCCGCAGGTCACGCGTGACCGCCTCTACACCGAGACCATGCAGCAGGTCTACAGCAACGTGACCAAGGTCATGGTGGATTCCCGCCAGGGCTCCAACCTGCTGTACCTGCCGCTGGACAAGATCATGCAGAGCGTGTCGCAGCAGTCGAATGCCGCGGCCAGCACCGAAGCTGCTTCCGGCAACGCCGCCGCAGCGCCGGCCGCCGTGCCCCAGGTCCATACCATCGATCCCCGTGCCCGCGATGCCAATCGCTCGCGCGAGCGAGATTCCCGCTAAGAGGAGTAATACGTGAACCGCGTTGGATTTTTTGTTTCCTCTTTGCTCGTCGTCGTGGCGTTGCTCAGTTCCATGCTCTTTGTCGTGGACCAGCGCCAGTTCGGCGTGGTCTACGCCCTGGGTCAGATCAAGGAAGTGATCACCGAGCCTGGTCTCAACTGGAAGATGCCGCCCCCGTTCCAGAACGTGCGCTACATCGACAAGCGTCTGCTGACGCTCGACAGCACGGACACCGAACCCGTGCTGACGGCCGAAAAGCAGCGTGTGGTGATCGACTGGTATGTGCGCTGGCGCATCTCGAATCCCTCGGAGTACATCCGCAACGTGGGTTTGGATGAGTCCGCTGGTGCCATGCAGCTCAACCGTGTGGTGCGTAATGCCTTCCAGGAAGAAATCAACCGCCGCACCGTGCGCGAGCTGCTGTCTTCCAAGCGCGAAGCGCTGATGGCCGATGTGAAGCGTGAAGTGGCGGAGTCCGTCAGCGGTGCCAAGCCCTGGGGCGTGGACATCGTGGACGTGCGCATCACCCGCGTGGATTACGCCGAAACCATCACCGAATCGGTCTACCGCCGCATGGAGGCCGAGCGCAAGCGCGTGGCCAACGAGCTGCGCTCCACCGGTGGTGCCGAAGGCGAAAAGATCCGTGCCGAGGCCGACCGCCAGCGCGACATCACCATCGCCAATGCCTACCGCGATGCCCAGATCATCAAGGGCCAGGGCGATGCCGAAGCCGCGCGCGTCTACGGCGAGGCCTTTGGCCGCGATCCGCAGTTCGCGCAGTTCTACCGCAGCCTGGAAGCCTACAAGGCCAGCTTCAACAAGAAGAGCGATGTGGTGGTGGTCGATCCATCGTCCACCGACTTCTTCAAGGCCATGCGCAGCAGCGGCGGCAGCTCCGCACGCTGACATTCCGCCAGCCACCGCCACGCCATCCCATGGAGTTCTGGAACCACCTGGGCATGGCGCTGGCGCTGGTGCTGGTCATCGAGGGCTTAGGCCCTTTTCTTTTTCCTGGCGCCTGGCGCCGGGCGTTCTCCCAGATGCTGGCCCTGCGTGAAGGCCAGCTGCGTTTCATCGGTCTGCTGGGTATCGCAGTTGGCCTGCTGCTGCTGCTGTTGTTGCAATAACGTGCGTACGGGCTGGGCCTTGCGGCGGCCGGTTTTGGGTGCGCGCAGTGATAGCCGGTAGAATCACGTTTTTAACAGCCTCTCCCTTTTTCCATGTCTGCTTGGGTCCTGCCGGATCACATCGCCGATGTTTTGCCTTCCGAGGCACGGCACATCGAGGAATTGCGTCGAGGACTGCTCGATACCGCCCGCAGCTACGGGTACGAGCTGGTCATGCCACCGTTGCTGGAGTACCTGGAGTCTCTGCTGACGGGTTCTGGCGAAGCGCTCCATCTCCAAACCTTCACACTGGTGGACCAGCTGTCCGGTCGCACGCTGGGCTTGCGTGCCGACATGACGCAGCAGGTCGCGCGCATCGACGCCCACCTGCTCAACCGTGACGGCGTCGCGCGCCTGTGCTACTGCGGCCCGGTGCTGCACACCACGCCGGACCGTCCCCGCGCCACCCGCGAGCCGCTGCAGTTCGGCGCTGAAATCTATGGCCATGCCGGCCCGGAAGCCGATCTGGAAGCGCTGCAGCTGGCCCTGGCCTGCCTGAAGGGCGCCCAGGTCAGCGACTACAGCGTGGACCTGGCCGATGTGCGCATCGTGCGCAGCCTGCTGGCGGGCGTGATGGTCGAAACCAGCGTGCTGCAGCGCGTGCACTCGGCGCTGGCGGCCAAGGACGCCACCAGCCTGGCCGAGCTGACCCGGAATTTCCCCCAGGCTTCGCGTGAGGGCCTGCAAGCCCTGCTGCAGCTGTACGGTGACGTGCAGGTGCTGGACGAAGCCGAAAAGGCACTGGCCCGCGTGCCCGGTGCCCAGCATGTGATCGCCCACCTGAAGTGGTTTGCCGCCCAGCTGCCTTCCGATGTGAAGGTGACCGTGGACCTGGCCGACCTGCGCGGCTACGCCTACTACAGCGGCACCCGCTATGCGGTATATGCCCCGGGCGCCAGCGATGCGCTGGTGCGTGGTGGCCGCTACGACGAAGTGGGCGCCGTATACGGCCGCAACCGGCCTGCCGCCGGCTTCTCGCTGGACATCAAGCAGCTGGTGGCGGTGGTGCCTGCGCGGCCGCTCAAGGCGGCGGTGCGTGCGCCCTGGGGGGCCAGCGATGCCAGTTTGGCGCAGGCGATTGCCGCACTGCGCGCCCAAGGGGAAACTGTGGTCTGCGTGCTGCCTGGGCACGAGAGCGAGGTTGATGAATTCCACTGCGATCGGGAGCTTGTGCTGCGTGCCGGGCAATGGGTCGTACAAGCCTTCTGAGGCATTTTTCCATTTCAACGGATTTAGACATGAAAGCAAGCAAAGGTCGCAACGTCGTCGTAGTCGGCACCCAGTGGGGTGACGAAGGCAAGGGCAAGCTGGTCGATTGGCTGACCGAAAGTGCCCAAGGCGTGGTCCGCTTCCAAGGCGGTCACAACGCCGGCCACACCCTGGTGATCAACGGCAAGAAGACAGCGCTGCACCTGATTCCCAGCGGCATCATGCGCCCCGGCGTGAAGTGCTACATCGGCAACGGTGTGGTGCTGTCGGTCGGCAAGCTGTTTGAAGAAATCGAAGGCCTGGAAAAGGCCGGCGTGCAAGTGCGCGAGCGCCTGCGCGTGTCCGAAGCCTGCCCGCTGATCCTGCCTTTCCACCAGGCACTGGACGTGGCCCGTGAAGCGGCCCGCGAACAAGGCGGTGTGCAGAAGATCGGCACCACGGGCAAGGGCATCGGCCCCTCGTACGAAGACAAGATCGCCCGCCGCGCCCTGCGTGTGCAGGATCTCAAGCACCCCGAGCGTTTCGCCACCAAGCTGCGCGAACTGCTGAACCTGCACAACCACATCCTGGTGAACGTGCTGGGTTCCAAGAACTTCGACTTCGGCGCTGCCCTGGCTCCCTACATGAAGGATGGCGAAGTCCAGTTTGACGCGGTCTACAGCGAAGCCATGCGCCACGCCGAACTGCTCAAGCCCATGATCGCCGACGTGTCGCGCGAACTGAATGCGGTGCACGCCGAAGGCGGCAACCTGCTGTTCGAAGGCGCCCAGGGCACGCTGCTGGACGTGGACCACGGCACCTACCCCTATGTGACTTCGTCCAACTGCGTGGCAGGCAATGCATCCGCTGGCGCCGGTGTCGGCCCGGGCATGCTGCACTACATCCTGGGCATCACCAAGGCCTACTGCACCCGCGTCGGTGGCGGTCCTTTCCCCACCGAACTGGAATGGCGCAAGGAAGGCACTCCCGGCTACGTGATGTCCACCGTGGGCGCCGAAATGGGTGTGACCACCGGTCGTTACCGCCGCTGCGGCTGGTTCGATGCCGCGCTGCTCAAGCGCTCGGCCCAGATCAACGGTCTGTCCGGTCTGTGCATCACCAAGCTGGATGTGCTGGACGGCATCGAAGAGCTGCAACTGTGCGTGGGCTACGAGCTGGACGGTGAAAAGATCGACCTGCTGCCCCTGGGCGCGGACGACATCGAGCGCTGCAAGCCCATCTACGAATCCATCCCCGGCTGGACCGACTCCACCGTGGGCGTGACCGAATACGACAAGCTGCCGGTGAATGCCCGCCGCTATCTGGACCGTATTGCCGAAGTGACGGGCGTGCCCATCGCCATGGTGTCGACCAGCCCCGACCGCGATCACACCATCCTGATGCACAACCCCTACAGCGCTGCCTGAGCGTTGTGCACCAGCCAACCACCCCACACGCGAGAGACCGGAGCCAACCTATGTTGACTGAAGACGGAAAGCACCTGTACGTCAGCTATGACGAATACCACGGCCTGATCGAGAAGCTGGCCATCAAGATCCACCAATCGGACTGGCAGTTCGACACCATCCTGTGCCTGGCACGCGGTGGTCTGCGTCCCGGTGACATCCTGAGCCGCATTTTCGACAAGCCCCTGGCCATCATGTCCACCAGCTCCTACCGCGCCGAAGCCGGCACGGTGCGTGGCCACCTGGACATCGGCCGCTTCATCGCCACCCCCAAGGGTGAGATCGCCGGTCGCGTGCTGCTGGTCGACGACCTGGCCGACTCCGGCGTGACGCTGAACGCCGTGGTCAAGATGCTCAAGGAAAACTACCAGCCCATCACCGAGCTGCGTACCGCCGTGATCTGGACCAAGGGCGTGTCCACCTTCCAGGCCGATTACTCGGTGGAAGACCTGCCGACCAACCCCTGGATCCACCAGCCTTTCGAAGGCTACGACAACCTGTCGCCCGAGAAGCTGCTGGAAAAGTGGAAGGTCTGAGCCCCGGCTCGGCACCGGTCTGAAGGCCGGTGCCTTCCACTCCGCACAAGGCCCCGCAAGGGGCCTTTTTGCATGGCGCCTGCGGGATTGGGGTCTGACCAGGCCCATAGCCTGGCTATCGGTATGCAGCCTCCGATTGCAGGCTGCGTATATCAAAAAGTGAGCACCTTAGACAGGTGTAATGGTGATCTAAGCCAATAATTTATTTGAAGTCGCCATATACCGGGTATTTAGTGCTCATAAAAATATAGCTAACCACGTTGGTGGCTGTAAGTCCCGGGATCGATTGGAGGGAGTGGTCGCTGCGGCTGCAGCACAGGCGCTGCGTCGGATATGGCCCCGGGTCGGTGTCGCAAAAATGCGTGATGTCCCCCATCGGCACTACACTGCCATTGCAAGCCCCTGCGGCAGGCATACACTGCGGGCTCATTTTTGAAAGTGGTGTCCCTGTGGCGGTTTCCCGTTCCAAGCGCCAGAGCCTGATGTGGCTGCTGGGTTCGCTCTCTACGCCGGCCATGGCTGGAGTTTTCTCCAACCTGTTCGGCGCGTCTGAACCCGCCAAGGTGTCCGCGGGTTCGACGGCATCCGGCGCGGCGGCACACCCCGCCCCCGTGGCAGTTGCTGCAACTGCTGCACCGGCTGCCGGCGGCAAGCCGCCTCCGGTGTTCGTGCTCAACTCGCTGGATGCGACCATCAGCGTGGTCGACCCCGCCACCTGGACCGAAACCGCGCGCCTGCCCACCGGCAAGGAGCCGCACCACCTGTACCTGACGCCGGACGAGAAGTCCATCATCGTGGCCAATGCCACGGGCGACACGCTGACCTTTGTCGACCCGCGCACGGCCGTCATCCAGCGCACGGTGCGCGACATCGTCGACCCCTATCACCTGCGCTTCTCGCCGGACATGAAGTGGTTCATCACCGCTGCCAACCGCCTGAACCACGTGGACATCTACCGCTGGGATGGCAGCAACCCGCAGCTGGTGCAGCGCATTCCCACGGCCAAGACCCCCAGCCACCTGTGGATCGACGCCAAGAGCACCACGATCTACTCCACCATGCAGGACAGCGACGAGCTGGTCGCCATCGACCTGCACACGCAAAAGCTGCTGTGGCGTGTGCCCACGGGCTCCATGCCGGCCGACCTGTACGGCAGCCCCGATGGCAAGTTCA
Organism: Comamonas sp. 17RB; assembly: GCF_030056555.1. Classification (NCBI taxonomy): domain Bacteria; kingdom Pseudomonadati; phylum Pseudomonadota; class Betaproteobacteria; order Burkholderiales; family Comamonadaceae; genus Comamonas; species Comamonas sp. 17RB. The sequence continues at coordinate 19,383 of NZ_JASHHY010000005.1, forward strand.
TCTTCATCGGCCTGACCGGCAGCGACGGCGTGGAGGTGTTCAGCATCAACCCCGCCGCCACGGCCACGCCGGCCAAGCGCGTGGGGCAGATCCCCACGGCCAAGGGCGCACACGCCTTCCGTGCGCTGGGCGACGGCCGCCACCTGCTGGTGAGCAACCGCGTGGCCAACACCATCAGCAAGATCGACATGACCACCCACACCGTGGTGGACAACTACCCCGCACCGGGCGGTCCGGACTGCATGGACGTGACCACCGATCTGCGCTACATCTACCTGTCCTCCCGCTGGGCGCGCAAGCTGAGCGTGATCGACATGGTGGAAAAGAAGGTGGTCCGCCAGGTCAATGTGGGCAAGTCGCCCCACGGCGTGTGGACCCTGGCCCACTCGCCGCGCTGAACACTGCCAGACCGCGAGGAGGGTGCATGGTCGCCTATCTGCCTGCCACACGCATGGCCGCCGGGGTGTTGGTTGCGTTGTGTCTGCCTGTCCACGCCAGTGGCAGCAGCACACCCGCCCCGCAAGACTGTGACAAACCGGTCTATCTGACCTTCGACACCGGCCACATGGGCGTGGCCGATCTGGTGGCCGACGTGCTGCGCCGCCACCAGGTCCGCGTCACCTTCTTTGCTGCCAACGAGACCACGCAGCAGGGCGACGGCAGCCTGGGCACGCACTGGGCGCCTTGGTGGAAGGCGCGCGCCCAGGAAGGGCACCGTTTTGCCAGCCACACCTGGGACCACACCTACTGGCGTGGCGACCTGGGCACGGCGGCGGACCGCTCCTTCCGTGTGCGGCCTTCGCAGGGCGCGCACAAGGACCAGACCGTCACGCTCAGCGCCGCGCAGTACTGCGCCGAGATCCGCAAGTCCAGCGACTGGCTGCGCCAGACCACCGGCCAGGCACCGCTGCCGTTGTGGCGTGCGCCCGGTGGCAAGACCTCGCCCCAGCTGCTGCAGGCGGCCGAGGCCTGCGGCTTCAAGCACGTGGGCTGGTCGCCGGCCGGTTTTCTGGGGGACGAGCTGTCCAGCGAGAAGTTCAGCAACGCCGCGCTGCTGCAGCAGGCGCTGGCGCGCATCCGCCCGGGCGATGTGCTGCTGGCCCACCTGGGCATCTGGTCGCGCAAGGATCCGTGGGCACCGGCGGTGCTGGAGCCACTGATCACTGGCCTGCAGGCCAAGGGCTTTTGTTTTCGCACGCTGGACCAGCACCCCGACTACCGTGCCTGGGTGCAGGGTCACACCGCCGCGCCGGCGGCTGCACGCCAGCCGTAGGACTACAGTGCGGACAGCAGGATCCGCCGCAATGAGGGAAGAACATGGTGTGGGAGACATTGTCCCAATGGTTTGGCCAGGCCCAGCAAGGCCTGTACGAAGGCGTGGTCCAGCCGGTGCTGTATTACGCCGGGATGGCCAGCCTGATGGAAGACGCCTTTGAGGCCACCGGCTGGCTGCTGGTGGGACTGCTGCAACTGCTGGTGCTGGTGCTGGTGATTGCCCCGCTGCAGCGCTGGCGCCCGGTGGAGGCGGTGACCGACCGCCGCGCCATCCGCGTCGACATGCTCTACACCCTGGTGCACCGGCTGGGCCTGTTCCGGGTGGCGCTGTTCTTTTCCACCGAGCCGCTGTGGAACGACCTGTTCGGCCAGCTGCATGTCTGGGGCCTGCCCACCTTCCAGCTGGAAGGCCTGTGGCCGGGCGTGACGGACAAGGCCTGGATCAGCTTCATCCTCTATCTGCTGGTGTTCGACCTGCTGGACTACTGGATCCACCGTGGCCAGCACAGCTGGGGCTGGTGGTGGAAGCTGCATGCGCTGCACCATTCGCAGCGCCAGATGACCATGTGGAGCGACAACCGCAACCACCTGCTGGACGATGTGGTGCGCGACAGCATCATCGTGGTGGTGGCCCAGCTGATCGGGGTGCAGCCGGCGCAGTTCGTGCTGCTGGTGGCGCTGACGCAGCTGAGCGAAAGCTTTCAGCACGCCAATCTGCGCGTCTGGTTCGGCACGGTGGGCGAGCGCCTGTGGGTCAGCCCGCGTTTTCACCGTCGCCACCACACCATCGGCATCGGCCATGAAATGCGGGCCCCGGTGCGCAACCAGAAGGCCCATGGCAACAATTTTGGCGTGCTGCTGCCCTGGTGGGACATGCTGTGGGGCACGGCCAACTTCGAGCTGCGCTGGGACCCCACCGGCGTGCGCGACCAGGTCCAGCCCAATGCCCAGGGCCAGCTGCGCGATTACGGCCAGGGATTTTGGTCCCAGCAGTGGAAGGGCCTGCTGCGGCTGCTGAACCGCGCCTGAGCGGCCAGAGGGCAGGGCGCCCGGGTAGGCACGGCGGCAAAGTGGCCGCTGTCCTATGGCTTTGTGCGCACAGACCGCTATGCTGCGGGACATGAACCTGCTGATAGCCTCCTTTGTCCGCGCGCTGGGCAATTGCCTGCACCGCAAGGTGATTGCCTGGTCGCTGTTCCCCCTGGTGCTGATGGCGCTGCTGGCCGGCCTGCTGTCGTGGCTGTTCTGGCAGCCGGCGCTGCACTGGACGGTGCAAACACTGGAAGGCGTGGGCTGGCTGGGCGCGGTCTGGCACTGGATGCAGGAGCGCGGCCTGAGTTGGGGCGTCGAGGTGCTGGGCGCCGTGCTGCTGGTGCTGGCGGCCACCGGGCTGCTGGTGGTGCTGGTGCTGATGCTGGTGTCCCTGTTCATGACGCCCAAGCTGGTGGAATGGGTGGCCGAGCGGCGCTTTCCCCTGCTGGAGCGCAAGCAGGGCGGTCACTGGTGGCAGGCGCTGGCCTGGGCCCTGGGCTCCACGCTGATTGCCCTGGTGGTGCTGGTGCTGTCCATCCCGCTGTGGTTCATTCCGCCGCTGGTGCTGGTGGTGCCGCCGCTGGTGTGGGGCTGGCTCACCTACCGCGTGATGGCCTTCGACGCCCTGGCCGAACATGCCAGCCAGGCCGAGCGCCAGGCCGTGCTCACGCGCTTTCGCATGCCGCTGCTGGGCATGGGCGTGGTCTGCGGGGTGATGGGGGCTGCGCCCAGCGTGGTCTGGGCCTCGGGCGTGGTGTTCGTGGCGTTGTTCTGGCTGCTGGTGCCGCTGGCCATCTGGATCTACGCGCTGGTGTTCGCGCTGTCGTCGCTGTGGTTTGCCCATTTCTGCCTGGCCGCGCTGGAACAGCTGCGGCGCGAGGCCGTCACCCAGGGGGCGGCGCCGGACGCGGTGCGCGTGCCCTGAGCCAGGCTGGGCGGCAGCGCACCAGGATGGCGGCGCAATGGCGTGCGAAACCGGTGCAAGCCTTCGCTACAGCCCTGGGCGCGGCTACACTGACGGCCTGCGATGCGGAGCATGTGGTTGGACTTCGGCACTATTTAGGTGCTTGACCGCACCAAAATAGTGCATTTAAAAGTTCGACAAGCGTACTCTGCTTTTTTGCACCAACTCGGTGATTATCGAGGGGTGCATGGCAGTGGTTTTCGGTGCGCGGCGCCACTGCACCCAGGGAAGGCAGTCCAACTGCGGCCCTGGCACGCATTCTGCTTTGCATCCCCCGTACTTTTTTCAAGCGCTTTTCCAGGAGATACCTGATGGCTAAGACCGTTGCAGACGTGATGAGCATTGTGAAGGAGAACGACGTCAAGTTCGTCGATCTGCGCTTCACCGATACCCGCGGTAAGGAACAGCACGTGACCGTGCCCCTGTCGCACTTTGACGAAGACAAGTTCACGTCGGGCCACGCTTTCGACGGTTCGTCGGTCGCCGGCTGGAAGGGTATCGAAGCCTCGGACATGCTGCTGATGCCCGATCCCAGCACCGCCAACATCGATCCCTTCTTTGAAGAAACCACGCTGATCCTGCAGTGTGACGTGATCGAACCCGGTGACGGCAAGGCCTACGACCGCGATCCCCGCTCCGTGGCCAAGCGCGCTGAAGCCTACCTGAAGGCTTCCGGTCTGGGCGACACCGCCTACTTCGGTCCCGAACCCGAATTCTTCATCTTCGACGGCGTGCGTTGGGGTACCGAACCCCACAACCCCTTCTTCGAAATCGAAGAATACGAAGCCCCCTGGAACAGCGGCACCAAGTTCGAAACCGGCAACCGTGGTCACCGTCCCCGCGTCAAGGGCGGCTACTTCCCCGTGCCTCCCGTCGACAGCACGCAAGACATGCGCGCCGAGATGTCCCTGATCCTGGAATCCCTGGGCATTCCGGTCGAAGTGTTCCACCACGAAGTGGCGGGCGCTGGCCAGAACGAACTGGGTACCCGCTTCTCCACCCTGGTGGAACGCGCTGACTGGACCCAGCTGCAGAAGTACGTGATCTGGAACGTGGCCAACACCTACGGCAAGACCGCGACCTTCATGCCCAAGCCCTACGCTGGCGACAACGGCTCCGGCATGCACGTGCACCAGTCCGTGTGGAAGGACGGCAAGAACCTGTTTGCCGGTGACGGCTATGCCGGTCTGTCCGACTTCGCCCTGTACTACATCGGCGGCATCATCAAGCACGCCCGTGCCCTGAACGCCATCACCAACCCCGGTACGAACTCGTACAAGCGTCTGGTGCCCGGCTTTGAAGCGCCCGTGAAGCTGGCTTACTCGGCCAAGAACCGTTCCGCTTCCATCCGTATTCCTTACGTGAGCAACCCTAAGGGCCGCCGCGTGGAAGCCCGCTTCCCCGATCCACTGATGAATCCCTACCTGGGCTTCGCAGCACTGCTGATGGCCGGTCTGGACGGCGTGGAAAACAAGATCCACCCCGGCGAAGCCGCCACCAAGGATCTGTACCACCTGCCTCCGGAAGAAGACAAGCTGGTGCCCACCGTCTGCCACAGCCTGGACCAGGCTCTGGAAGCCCTGGACGCCGACCGCGCCTTCCTGACCAAGGGTGGTGTGTTCTCCGACAGCATGATCGACGCCTACATCGAACTGAAGATGGGCGAAGTGACCCGCTTCCGTCAGGCCGTGCACCCTGTCGAATACGACATGTACTACTCCCTGTAAGCCCTGTGGGGGCCTGCCGCTCGCGGCACGGGCCCTCCAGGCAATCCAGAAAGGCGGCCTCCGGGCCGCCTTTTTTTGTCTGGGTGCCTCCTGCAGGTGACGGGGGCGTGCTGCCGGGCTGCATCCCTGTCACCCTCGCCAGGCCTGCTAGGCCGTCGCCTGCGCCGGTGTCCATCCCCGACGAACCGGCCCATCGGCCGTGATTCATGCCCATAATGGGATGCAGGGCCTCTGCAGCGCGCGTCGCCTGCTCTTGTTTTTTCCCTGAACGCACCCCGGCCAGGCACTGAGCTTGCTTGGTATTTGCATGACCGATACGCATCTGACCGCCCAGCGCTTTGCCGTGCTGGACCTGTTGTCCACACTGACCGTGGTGCTCAACCGCCATGGCGAGGTGATCTTTGCGAACGCGGCGCTGGAAAACACCCTGGGCATGTCGCGCCGCATGCTCGACGGCAGCCGCTTCTCCACCTTCATTGCCCAGCCTGCGTTGCTCGATAACGCGCTGGCGGGCGGCAAGGGGCTGGATTACGCCGCCATGCGCTTTGACACCACGCTGGTTCCGCCGGTGCAGGAGCCGCTGATGGTGCACGCCACCATCGCGCCGCTGGAAGAGCGCGGCGAGGTGCTGGTGGAGCTGTGGGTGCTGGACCAGCAGGTGCGCCAGGACCGCGAGGAACGGCTGGTCGAACAGGCGGCCGCCAACAAGGAGCTGGTGCGCAACCTGGCGCATGAAATCAAGAACCCGCTGGGCGGCATCCGTGGCGCGGCCCAGCTGCTGGAGATGGACCTCGACAGCCGCGAGCTCAAGGAATACACCCAGGTCATCATCCACGAGGCGGACCGCCTGCAAAGCCTGGTGGACCGTCTGCTGGCCCCGCACCGCCACCCCCACCAGGTGGGCGACGTCAACATCCACGAAGTCTGCGAACGCGTGCGCTCGCTGGTGCTGGTGGAACACCCGCTGGGGCTGACCGTGCGGCGCGACTACGATATTTCCATCCCGGAGTTCCGGGGCGACCGTGCCCAGCTGATCCAGGCGGTGCTGAACATCGTGCAGAACGCGGCCCAGGTGCTGGCCGACCGGATTGCCGTGGGCGATGCCGAGATCACCTTGCGCACCCGCGTGGCCCGCCAGGTCACGATGGGCCGCCAGCGCCACAAGCTGGCATTGGAATTGCATGTGATAGACAACGGACCAGGCGTGCCTGAGCACATCAAGGAGCGGATTTTCTATCCGCTGGTGACAGGCCGGGATGGGGGATCCGGATTGGGACTGCCGCTGGCGCAGACCTTTGTGCAACGCCACCAGGGGCTGATTGAATGCGAAAGCAGCCCGGGACGCACCGATTTCCGTATCCTGATTCCTCTGCCTTGAGGTCTGGTGTTTCACATAGAAAGAAAAGGGTTACGCGAACATGAAGCCGATCTGGATAGTAGATGACGACCCCTCGATCCGCTTCGTCCTGGAAAAGGCATTGGCCCGTGAAAACCTGGCCACGCGCAGCTTCACCAACCCGCGTGAAGTGCTGGAGGCGCTGAGCGCCTTGCCCGCCGGGGACCCGGCACGTCAGGGCCCGCAGGTGCTGGTCAGCGACATTCGCATGCCCGGCGGCAGCGGTCTGCAGCTGCTGGAGCAGGTGCGCGAGAAAGACCCGGAGCTGCCCGTCATCATCATGACGGCGTACTCCGACCTGGACAGCGCCGTCTCCGCCTTCCAGAGCGGCGCCTTCGAATACCTGCCCAAGCCGTTCGACCTGCCCAAGGCCGTGGCCCTGATCCGCCGTGCGGTCGAGGAAAGCAGCCGCGAACAGGTGGCCGAAGAGCGCCAGTCCGCCATGCCCGAAATGCTGGGCCAGGCGCCCGCCATGCAGGACGTGTTCCGCGCCATCGGCCGCCTGAGCCAAAGCCTGGTGACGGTGCTGATCACCGGCGAATCCGGCTCCGGCAAGGAACTGGTGGCCCGCGCGCTGCACAAGCATTCGCCCGTGGCCAATGGACCGTTCGTGGCCATCAACACCGCTGCCATCCCCAAGGACCTGCTGGAATCCGAGCTGTTCGGCCATGAGCGCGGCGCCTTCACCGGCGCGCAGACCCAGCGCCGCGGCCGCTTCGAGCAGGCCGAAGGCGGCACGCTGTTCCTGGACGAAATCGGCGACATGCCGTTCGAGCTGCAGACCCGCTTGCTGCGCGTGCTGTCGGACGGGCATTTCTACCGCGTGGGCGGCCACTCGGCCGTCAAGACCAGCGTGCGCGTGATCGCCGCGACCCACCAGGATCTGGAGCTGCGCGTCAAGGATGGCGTGTTCCGCGAAGACTTGTTCCACCGCCTGAACGTGATCCGGCTGCGCCTGCCATCGCTGCGCGAACGCGGCGAAGACGTGCCCATGCTGGCACGCCACTTCCTGCAGAAAAGCGCCAAGCAGCTGGGCGTGGAGCCCAAGCGCATTGCGCCGGAGGCGCTGCAGCGGCTGACGCAGTTCAGCTTCCCCGGCAATGTGCGCCAGCTGGAAAACATCTGCCACTGGCTGACGGTGATGGCCCCGGCCCAGGTGATCTCGGTACAGGACCTGCCGCCGGAAGTGCTGCACACCCCGGCCAGCGCGCCGGCGGTCGAGGCCGTGGTGGCGGAACACCGTCCCGTGCCCGTGGCCAACGCTGCGGGGGATTACACGCCGGAGTTGCCTGCGGCACGCGGTGTGGAGTCCTATCTGCCGGCATCGCACGCGGTCGGCGCCGGTGCAGTGGAGGCGGCAGTGGCCGCCCTGTGGGATGACGGCCTGTCGGCCGAGGCCACGCGTCTGCTGGCGGCCGGTCATACCGAGGTCTGGGACGCCCTCAGCCGCCGCTTCGAGTCGCGCCTGATCCGCGCGGCCCTGGGCGTGACCCACGGCCGCCGCATGGAGGCTGCGCAGCGTCTGGGTATCGGCCGCAACACCATCACCCGCAAAATCCAGGAACTGGGTCTGGAAGACGCCGGCGAATAAGCGCCATGGGCCACCCCACGGATGCGGCCGGCCTGCGCTGGCGGTTCCGTGGGCCCGCCCTGTGCGTGCAGCGCAACACTGTCCTACAAGGGTTGCGAGTGCAGACTGACCCCGGGGAGAGGGACAGTTTTTGACAATATCGACTCCATCGGCACTTATTTGGTTTCGGAGTCATTTCCCCATGGGCAAAGCCCTTCCTCTACCGCACAAATTCCAGCCGGACAGCCTGGGTGCACGCGCACCGCAGAGCTTTCGCTCCGGAATCGTGGCGCCTGACGGCCACCGACTGCTGGGAGGCCATGCGGAGCAACCGGCCGCCAATGGGCGCTACCACCCGCTGCGCGACGGTGCGGCCGCCGTGCAGGAAGATGCCTTCTGGCACGACACCTACATCCACGCGCCGTACTATGTGACGGGCCGCGGCTACGACCAGTACCGCCCGGCCTATGCCATGGGCTGGCAGGCCGCCTTCGATTTCAAGGCCTCCGAATTCGCCCAGATCGAACAGGAGCTGGAACGCCGTTGGGAAGCGCACGACACCAGCAGCCTGCTGGAATGGGTGCAGGTGCGCGATGCAGTGTATGGCGCCTGGCTGCGTGCCCGCCAGCGCCAGGGCCGCAACATGGCTGTGCGGGCCAACGACCGCCAGGACGGCGCATTGCTGCGCCCCCTCTACCGCCTGCAGCTGCATACCGCCCATGACCTGACCTTGCTGCTGGGCAGAGCCGACCCTCCGCCGACCGCGTTCGTGCGCCAGGTCGTGGACCGCCATCTGGCCATGCTGCAGGAGTTTTCCGGCGAACTGGCGCCCGCTGCACGCAGCGTGCGGGACTGGGCCGACCCCTTGCTGCGCATCGGCACCAGCCTGCATTACGGCGGAACCTGGCTGCGCTCCTGGGTGCAGGAGGTGAACACCGAACGCGTGCTGCAGCTGTGTGCCGAACGTGAACAGCAGATGCTGGCCCTGTACCCCGTCTTGCTGGCCACGGTGGCGCTGTCGCCGGAGCCCTCCAGCCTGCTGCAGCGCCAGCAGCACCGTCTGCAGCTGCACCATGCCAAGCTGCAGTGGGTGCGCCAGCACTGGATGGAACGCGGCTGAATCTCCGCGCGATCCATCCCACTGCCTTTTTGCGTGGCTGCATACAACAACGCCCTTGCGGGCTGTGCCCGCAAGGGCGTTGTGCGTTGTGGCGGCAGTGTGGAGGCGTTCTGGCAGGTGGTGCGCCCCGCTGGCTGGGGCGCTGGGGCACAACGGGGCCGGGCTTAACGCAGTTCCAGCACCACGGGCGTGTGGTCGCTGGGCTGCGGGTTCTTGCGCGGCAAGCGGTCGATGTGGCAGGCCGCGGTGCGCTGGCGCACGGCGTCGCTGACCAGAATGTGGTCGATGCGCAGGCCGCGGTTCTTCTGGAAGCCCAGCATGCGGTAGTCCCACCAGGAGTAGCTTTTCTCCGGCTGCTCGAACATGCGGAAGGCATCGGTCAGGCCCAGGTTCAGCAGGGCCTGGAAATGCGTGCGCTCTTCCACGGTGTGGTGGATGGTGTCCTTCAGCCCCACGGGGTCGAAGGAGTCGCGGTCTTCCGGCGCCACATTGAAGTCACCCACCAGCACAAACTGCGGGTGCTGGGCCATTTCGGCCTGCACCCAGTCGTGCAGGGCCTGCAGCCACTGCATCTTGTAGGCGAACTTGTCCGTGCCCGGCGCCTGGCCGTTGACGAAGTAGCCGTTGACCAGGCGCACCGGGCCTTCGGGCGTGTCCAGCGTCGCGGCAATGGTGCGGGCCTGGGCATCGTCCAGACTGGGAATGTTGCGCACCACATCGCGCAGCGGATGGCGGCTCAGGATGGCAACGCCGTTGTAGGTTTTCTGGCCATGGGCCACGGCGTGGTAGCCGGCGGCCTGCAAGGCGTCGAAGGGGAATTTGTCATCGGTGAGCTTGAGCTCTTGCAGGCCCAGTGCATCGACCGGGTTGTCCTGCAGCCAGGCCAGCACCTGCGGCAGGCGCACGGACAGGGAGTTGACGTTCCACGTTGCTATTTTCATGGGGTGCTCAATCGGGAAGAGAAGGGTGGGCAGGGCACGCGGTGCGTACCGGGGCCCATGCCGTAGAGAGAGGGCGAAGGGGGAGGCGGCGCCGCTTGGCTGCAGCCCACCCCTTTGCCAGCCATTGTAGGGAGACGGTACAGGCCTTTGGGCAAAGCCCGCAGCCACCTGCCGGATGGCGGGGCTGTGAGCGGTGACGGCCACCGCAGTGCGTCCACGGCGCACCACCGCCTTCGGCGAAAAGGGCCTTGTCTGCGCTGCGGCAGGGACTCGGGGACCGTGCCAGAAGCCGGAGGGTCAAGGCGCTCTACGGGTCGAATACGGGCCGCCAGCACCCGCCGGATGGGCCTTTGCAGCACCCAAAATCGCAGCAACTATCAATTTCGCTAGCGCAATAGCTAGCATTGATGCGTGTTGCGGCGCAATATTGATAAGTATCAAACTGTTAATAAATGTGTCTGCGCATTGCTGATGGATCGCATAAAAAACGGCCTTCTCATCTTTGACGGGCTGATCTTTGACATGCGACGCATCCTCCAAAGCGATTTGGTACTAAACGAGCCACTGCCGTGGCCGTTGTACGACGAGGATGGCAATCTGCTGTTTCGGGAAGGCTATGTGCTCAGCATTCCGCGCCACATCAACGCCTTGCTGGCGCGGGGCGCCTATGCCCCGGAGCCGCCGCCCGATCCGTCGCAACAGCCCACGCTGGCCCTGCCCGAATGCGCGGTGGCCGTGCCCACCAGCGATCCGGTGTTCATCCGGGCCGACCGGCTGGCCATGACCCTCAAGCGCCTGCACGCCCACCTGCAGGCGGCGACGCTCAAGACCGAGTTGCGCCCGGTCATCCTGGGCCTGGCCCACGGCATTCTGGATGCCTGCGACGAGGATGCCGATGCCCTGCTGGCCGCCCTGCACCTGGACCGCCAGCACCCGTATCTGGTGATCCAGCAACTGCTCGGCGCCACGCTGGTGGAAATGGCCGCACGCGAGCTGGGCCTGGCCGAGTCCGACCGCCTGTCGCTGGCCTGCGCGGCCCTGACGCGGGATCTGTCGCTGCTGCCGGTGCAGGCCCAGCTGGACCAGCAGGCCGGTGCGCTGACGCCGCAGCAGGCGGCCCTGGTGCGCAGCCACCCCGACCGCTCGGCCGCACTGCTGGCGGAGATGGGCGTGACCGACACCCTGTGGCTGGAGCTGGTGCGCCAGCACCACGAGCGCTTTGACGGTTCGGGCTACCCGCGCGGGCTCAGCGGCGACGCCATCCTGCCCGGTGCGCGCCTGCTGGCGATTGCCGACTCCTATGCCGCCATGGTCACGCCCCGGCCCAACCGCGCCGGGCAGTTTCCGCGCGATGCGCTCAAGGCCCTGTTCCTGGACCGGGTGCGCCTGTATGACGACCCGCTGGTGCAGCTGTCGATCAAGACCCTGACCATGCACCCGCCTGGCACTCTGGTGCGGTTGGCGAACGGTGAATTCGCCGTGGTGCGCTCGCGCCAGAAACTCAACGAATCCATTGATCTGTGGAGCCTGTACGACAGCAGCGGCATGCCCATCCTGCGCCCGCAATACCGCGACTCGACCGACCCGGCCCACGACATCACCGGCTCGCTGCGCGTCGAAGACTGCCGCTCGGCCGCCCTGGTGCTCAAGCGCCTGTGGATGCAATCCTGAGAAAGCCTCCTCCATGAAGCAGAACCTGCCCGTGACGACACGGCATACCGCGATTCCTCCCGGTGTCACCCTGGTCTCCAAGACCGATCTGAAAGGCGTCATCACCTACGCCAACGAAGCCTTCGTGGAGATCAGCGGCTACACGCTGGACGAGCTGCTGGGTCGCAGCCACAACATCGTGCGCCATCCGGACATGCCGCCTGCCGCCTTCGAGGACATGTGGCGCACCCTGCAAAGCGGCAAGCCCTGGCGCGGCATCGTCAAGAACCGCTGCAAGGACGGCGGCTACTACTGGGTGGACGCTTGCGTGGTACCCATCACGCGGCACGACCAGGTGATCGGCTATATGTCGGTGCGCAAGCATGCGACGGCGGCGGCCATCGATGCCGCCAAAGGCCTGTACCGTGCCATGGCGGCCGGCACCTTCCAGCCGCGTGCGCGCCTGCCGGCCTGGCTGGGCATACGCAGCGGCATGCGCGCCGGCAGCCTGTTCGTGGCGTTCCTGATGCTGGCTGGCGGTGCCCTGGGCATTGGCGGCCTGACCCTGGCCGACGATGCCTTGACCCAGCTCTACCAGGCCCAGCTGCAGCCGGTGGCCGCCATCGGCAAGATCGAGGCACGTCTGAGCGACAGCCGCGCCACCATGCTGGAGATCCGGCTGGCCCGGCGCGAGGGTGTTCAGGGCGGTGCCCAAGAGGCTCTGGATGGTCAGATCACCAAGCTGCGCGCCAACCGCGATGAAATCCACGCCCTGCTAGGGCAGCTGACCGGTATGGATGCCCAGGTGGCCCAGCAAAAAGACCTGCTGACCACCGCACTGACCCGCTACACCGACGACGGTCTGCGCCTGGTGGAGCGGGCGGCGGCGCACGACGACCCGGTCAAAGTGGATCAACTGGTGGCCCAGACGGTGCTGCCGCTGGAGCAGGCCGCCACGGCCGCTGCCGGGGGGCTGCGCAACGCGCTGACGGTGGCCGCGCGCACTGCATACGACGACACGCTGGACCGCAACGCCCGCATCCGCCATTTCGCCATCGCCGGCATTGTGTTCGGGCTGCTGGTGGTGGCGCTGGTGGGGCATATGTTCATCCGTGGCATCGTCAACCCGCTCAACGCCTCCATCCGCCGCCTGAACCGCATTGCCCAGGGCGATCTGCAGGGCGAGATCGATCTGTCCGGTACCGGCGAAAGCGGCCAGCTCAACCATGCCGCCGCCGTGATGCAGCTGCACCTGAAGGTGATGATCGACGAGATCGCGCTGGCGGCGCGGCGCATCCACCGCCACTGCGCCACGCTGAACATTGCGCTGTACGAGGTGACCGAGCATTCCGAGGAGCAGCACGACCGGGTCTATTCCGCCATCCGTTCGCTGGACGCCGCCGTCGCCGAAACCAGCGACCTTAGCGAGCGCGCCGAACGCCTGATGCACCTGGCCGCCAGCGTGCAGGGGGATGGCGGGCTGGCGCTGGCGGCCGACACCCGCGAACTGGCCACCGCCACCCGCCTGACGGCTTTTGGCGCCGACGAGGTGGCCGGCGCCATGCGCCAGGTGGCCGAGCTGATCGTGGAAAACCGGGGCGAAGCCCAGCGTGCCTGGCAGGCCTCGGAAGAGCTCAAGCGCACGGCGGTGGAACTGAACCAGCTGGTGGACTATTTCGAACCCGCCAAGACCGCCGTGGCGGGGGGCGGCGGCACCGGGCCCGGTACGGCGGCAGATACCGCCATCCCCCCAGCCCACCCTGCTGCCCAGGCCCAGGCGGTGTCGCCCGAGCCTGCCACCACGGCGTAGCCCGTGCCGCCCCTGCCCGGGCGGCCGGATATCGGGCAGGGCAGGGGAGATGGCCATCGGCCGCCTGCATGCCCACCCGCCATCAGGGCATGCCAAAGCCGCGACAATGTCACCATGAATGCAAGCTCTTCCCTGACCCCGCAACACCAGTCCTTGCGCACCCAGCTGCAGCAGCTCGAAGCCGAGATGCGCAGCGCCGGTCTGTGGGGCGCCCTGCCGCCCAGCGAGCAGGCCATGGCCTCGACCATGCCCTTTATGTACGACACGCTGCAGATCGAAGAATGGCTGCAATGGGTGTTTGTGCCGCGCCTGCACGCGCTGATCGACGGCGGCCACGCGCTGCCCGGCGAATGCAGCGTGCAGCCGCTGGCCGAACATGAATGGACCCAGCGCACCGTGCCCCAGCACCAGGCGGCGCTGCGGCAGCTGGCCTTGATCGACGCGCTGCTGAGCGGCAAGCCGGCGTAAAAAAGCCGCCTGTTGCGGCGGCACGGCGTGGTCACGGTCTGCCGTCTGCCGCACGCTGCGGTGCAGCTTGGCTTTGACCGCGCCCTGGCTCAGAGGGCCGGCGCCGTGTCCTGGAAGGCCAGTGTGGGCAGCACGGTGCCGTCGTCGAACACCAGATCGCGCTCGGGCCAGCGCAGCGCCGCCAGCTTGAAGCGCGACTGCAGCGGCTCGCCCGCACGGCGGGAGACCCAGCGCCCGCCCACCGAATAGTCCACACAGAACACATTGCGCCGGGCGCCATGCCAGGCCGTGGGCGCGGTGTGGCCGAACAGCTCTTCTTCCTGCTTGCCGTGCACCGGGTTTTCCGGCGGATGCAGGCGGCGCCAGTAGTGGCCCACGATCACGGGCACGTCTTCGGTGTACTGGTTCCACCAGGCAACGCGTTCCACAAAGCGCCATTTGCCGCCGGCAAAGAACGGCGTGCCGGCCGCGCGCTCCACGCCGGTGCACAGCACCTTCAGGGGGTTGACCATGCCCTTGTTCAGCTCGTTTTCCGAGTGCGCGGGCAGGAAGGGCGGCACATGGTCGCGGTCTTCCAGGCTGTGAGGCCAGTCGCGGCGCTCCTGCTGCATGCGGGCAGCGATCGAGCTCTCGCGGGCGATGCGGGCCGCCTCCAGCTCCCAGCGGTCATATTCGTGGCGCACCTGGCCGGCCGGCATGGCACGCGCCGCATCCACCTGGGGCTGTACCCAGGCGGCATGGATGATGCGCAGGTCCTCGCGCTCCAGGCCCAGTGGCAGCGTGGACAGGAAATCCACAATGCGCTCGCGCTGGCCATCGGAGGGGCGGTTGAAGGGCGCGTACTTGACCTGGTCGGTCTGGTAGCGCACGTCAAAGTACCAGCCCGAACCGTCTTTCGGGTCTTCGCGCAGCAGATTGATTTCGTGGTTGCCCAGTGCGGCACAGGCGTTGCCGCGTTCCACCAGGGTCTGCACCCATTCCAGCACGGCCGGGCTGTCGGGGCCGCGGTCGCAGAAATCGCCCACAAACACCAGCTTGCGGCCTTGGGGGTGCTCACCCCAGCGGTCGTAGCCCAGGTGGCGCAGCAGGTCGCGCAGGGCGCTCAGCTCCCCATGGATGTCGCCCACGACATCCAGTGGGCCGGATGGGAGAGTGTGGATCAGGCTCATGGAACGGGCTGGTGGCGATGGAAATTCTGGTTATGTTGCTATGCAGCATAACATTGTGCCGTCATCCGATTGACACCGCGATCCTGCAGGTGACACCGGGTTTTCACGTAGGAAACCACGGCGACAGCTGCCGGTTTTCTTGCCACAGCCCGGGCGCGGGCTACTGTGCGCGGCTGTGCCGGCTCAGCCCTGGCGGGTATAGGTCACAAAGCTGTAGGCCAGGCCTTTGGCGCTGACATGGTCGCTGCGCGCGGCCTCGGTCCATTGGGCATCCAGCACCGGGGCGTGGGCGTCGCCGTCGAAGTCCTGGTGGATGATGGTCACTTCCACGCGCTGGGCCAGGGGCAGGGCCTGAGCGTAGATCTGTGCGCCGCCCATCACCCACACGCTGTCGCCGTGGCGGGCAGCGGCCTGCAGCGCGGCGTCCAGGCTGTCGGCGCGCAGCGTGCTGTCATTGGCCGGGTCGGGTTGCCAGTCCGCCTGGCGGGTGACGACGATGTTGGTGCGCCCGGGCAGTGGGCGAAAGCGCGGGGGCAGGGAGTCCCAGGTCTTGCGGCCCATGATGACCGGGTGGCCCTGGGTCAGTGCCTTGAAATGCGCCAGATCCTCCGGCAGGTGCCAGGGCATGGCGTTGTCCTTGCCAATGACGCCATTGGCGGCGCGGGCGTAGATCAGGTTCACGGTCAAGGACATGGGGTGGCTTTCTGCGGGTTCGGGCGGCGGCGGGTGCACGCAGCCGGCATTGTCGGTGATGGTGCGGCGCGGCGGCCTGTGGCGGGGTTGGCACGCGCCGCGGGGGAATGAAAAAGCCTGCCGCAACGGGCAGGCTGGAGGCTGGCAAGGTGTCCGGCAGCCAGGCTGCCGTGCTTACACCGCCACCGGGGCCTTGATGGCCGGGTGGTGTTCGTAGCCCACCACTTCGAAGTCTTCGTAGGCGTAGTCGAAGATGGAGTCCGGCTTGCGCTTGATGTGCAGGGTGGGATAGGCCAGGGGCTGGCGTGCCAGCTGGGTTTCGACCTGCTCGAAGTGGTTGTTGTAGATGTGGCAGTCGCCGCCGGTCCAGATGAAGTCGCCCACCTCCAGATTGCATTGCTGGGCCAGCATATGGGTCAGCAGCGCATAGCTGGCGATGTTGAACGGCACGCCCAGAAAGATGTCGGCGCTGCGCTGGTAGAGCTGGCAGCTCAGCTTGCCGTTGGCCACGTAGAACTGGAAGAAGGCATGGCAGGGCATCAGTGCCATCTGGTCCAGATCGGCCACGTTCCAGGCGCTGACGATGATGCGGCGGCTGTCCGGGTTGTGCTGGAGCTGCTTCACCACCTCGGCAATCTGGTCGATGTGCGTGCCATCGGCCTTGGGCCAGCTGCGCCACTGCACGCCATACACCGGGCCCAGGCTGCCGTCTTCGCGCGCCCACTCGTCCCAGATGGTGCAGCCGCGTTCCTGCAGCCATTTCACGTTGCTGTCGCCGCGCAGAAACCACAGCAGTTCGTTGATGATGGATTTCAGATGCACCTTCTTGGTGGTGACCAGCGGGAAGCCTTCGCTCAGGTCAAAACGCATCTGGTGGCCGAACACGCTGCGCGTGCCGGTGCCGGTGCGGTCCCCCTTGCTGACGCCATGTTCATACACATGGCGCATGAAATCTTCGTACTGGGAACGCACGGGGCGGGACAAGGAGGAGGTAGGGCTCATGGCGGAAGGAATCGTCTACAAATGTGAACCCCCGCGGGCGGGAGCAGGGCGTCAGTGTGCCATTGATGCAGAGCCGGCACGTCCAGCCCGGACAAGCTCCAGCCCGGACAAGCAGCCGTTGCATCTGCTTGCAACTTGCCGTGCATGCGGCAAGTTGTTGTATTCAGAATGGGGATGGTACAAATACAGAGCGCACGGGCAGCTATGGTTTTTGAGAGAGGCCGCCGCCCGCAATGCGCAGCACCACAGGAGGACGCTTATGACATGCTCCCGTTGTCACCGCACCCGCCCTCAGGCGGCACTGGCTGCCGTGCTGCTGGGCCTGGCGCTGGCGGGCTGTGAGCCCACCCAACCCAAACCCGTGGCGCAGGACGCGGCACCTGCACTGCCCACGGCGGCGCAGCAGGGCCAGGCCGTGGCCCCACCGGCCACGCTGGCCGGCCTGCGCCCGCTGGTGGGCAGCTACCCGGGCGAGCGCGCCGACTACCTGCGCCAGGGCGCGCTGGCCGAACGGCTGCAACGCCTGCTGGGAGACGACTACGCGGTACTGCTGACCAACCTGGGCACCTCCGGCCCGCTGGTGCAGGAGGGCGATCTGCTCTACATCACCGGCAACAAGCCGCATGAAGGCGGCGACGAGCAGGCGGCCGTGGTGGTCGACCCGGCCCAGAACGCGCTGCGCGTGTGGCTGGTGCATGCCGGCCAAGAGCGCGACTGGCGCGACCCCGCCAGCATCACGCTGGACTGGCCGCGCGATGTGCGCACCATGCGCAGCAACCGCCAGGAACTGCGCCGCAACCAGGCTTCCAGCGTGTAGCGAAGCCGGGCGCTGGCCCGCTACTCGGTGGCCTGCGCCCTGTGCGCTGTGTTGGCGTTGGCGCGGGAAGGTCAGTCGCTCAGTCGCGCGCCAGCACCACGCCGGGGTTCATGATGCCCTGCGGATCCAGCGCGTGCTTGATGGCACGCATCATGCCCAGGGCCACGGGCGACTGGTACTTCTCCAGCTTGTCGGCCTTCAGGGCGCCCACGCCGTGCTCGGCCGAGAAGGACCCGCCGAACTCGGCCACCGCCTCGTAGACCAGGTGGTTGACCAGGGCTTCCTTGTCGCGCAGAAACGCCTTGCCGTCCTGGCCCTCGGGCACCTGCACGTTGTAGTGCAGATTGCCGTCGCCCAGGTGGCCGAAGTTCACCAGGCGCACGCCGGGAATCTCGCGCTGCAGCACCGCATCGGCATGTTCCACGAACGCGGGAATGCGCGAGGCAGCGATCGAGATGTCGTGCTTGATGTTCAGCCCTTCCTCAGCCTGGGCCAGCGGAATGCTTTCACGCACATGCCACAGCTCGTGCGCCTGGGCCAGGCTCTCGGCCACCACGGCGTCCAGCACGCAGCCGTCTTCGAACGCCAGCTCCAGCAGGTGCTCGAAGCGCTCCCGGGCATGCTGTTCGGATTCGCTGTCGGCGTTTTCCAGCAGCACGCAGTAGGGGGCGGTGTCGCCCATGTCGGCAAACGGCACGCGCAGCTGCGGCATGTGCTTGACCACCAGGGACAGGGCAAACTGGCCCATCACTTCGAAGCCCGTCAGGCCCGCGCCCAGGTGCTGGTGCGACAGGCCCAGCAGGCGCACGGCGGCCTCCATGCTGGGCACGGCTGCAAAGGCGGTCAGCTGTGCGGCCGGCTGGGGAAACAGCTTCATGGTGGCCGCGGTGATGATGCCCAGCGTGCCTTCGCTGCCGATGAACAGATTGCGCAGGTCGTAGCCGGTGTTGTCCTTGCGCAGGCCTTTCAGGCCATCCCAGACCTCGCCCTGGGGTGTGACCACTTCCAGGCCCAGGCACAGATCACGCGTATTGCCGTAGCGCACCACCTGCGTGCCGCCGGCGTTGGTGCCCAGGTTGCCGCCAATGGTGCAGCTGCCTTCGGCGGCCAGCGACAGCGGGAACAGCAGGCCGGCCTTGTCCGCCACATCCTGCAGGTTCTGCAGAATGCAGCCGGCTTCGACGGTGAAGCTCAGGTTGTCGCGGTCCATGTGGCGCACCGCGTTCATGCGGGTGAGGCTCAGCACCACCTGCTGGCCGGTCTGATCGGGCGTGGCGCCCACCGACAGGCCGGTGTTGCCGCCCTGGGGCACGATCTGCACGCCGGCGGCGGCGCAGGCCTTGACCACGGCCGCCACTTCCGCCGTGCTGCCGGGGCGCACCACGGCCAGGGCCTTGCCGCGCACGCGCTTGCGCCAGTCCTGTTCATAGGCGGTCAGATCGCCATCGGTCAGAACGTGGGCGGCACCAAGGGTCTGGCGCAGGGTGTGGAGCAAATCAGTGGAAGTCATGGCTGGCAAAGCCGCGGCGGCCGCGGCACAAAGGGAAAACAGGGGCATCCTAAGCCCGGCACCGGGGTGTGGGGCTGGGAAAAGCGCGAAGCCGCAAGCGTAGAACATGGCAGACTTCGCCACAATCGAAATAAATTGCTTGCCTATGCCAGTTTTTCCGAACAATCTCAGCCTGCGCCAGCTGCGCGCCTTTGATGAAGTGGCGCGCCAGGGCGCTTTTGCCCCGGCGGCGCGGGAGCTGTGCATCACCCAGTCGGCGCTGTCCGAATCCATCCGCCAGCTGGAAGAGGCCGTGGGCATGCGCCTGTTCGACCGCACCACGCGCACCGTGGGCCTGACCAGCGCCGGTCAGGCCTTCTGGCAGGACGTGCGCCAGGCCTTCGACACCCTGGAGCAGGGCATACAGAACCTGGGCGACCTCGCCGCCCACCGGCGCGGCAAGGTACGCATTGCCGCAGCGCCGTCGGTGCTGGCGGTGTTGCTGCTGCCGGTGCTGCCGGCCTTGCATGCCCAGTACCCGGGCATCGAAGTGGACCTGGTGGAAGACAGCGCCGAAGGCATTGCCCAGCGGGTGCAGGCCGGCTGGGTGGACTTCGGTGTGGGCGCCGCCCACCCGGCCGGCGGTGAGCTGGTGACCCAGCCGCTGGTCAGCGACCAGATGGGCCTGGTGGCGCGCAAAGACGAGCCTTTGCTGCAGGCACCGCGCCTGGTGGCGGCCGATATCGCCGCGCGGCCGTTTGTGGGGCTGACCACGGACACGGCCATCAGCCAGTTGCTGGCGGCGGCGCCAGGCATGCCGGCGAATGTGCTGCAGACGCCGCTGCGCATGTCCAACCCGCCGCTGCTGTTCGAAGCCGTGCGCCTGGGCCTGGGGGTGACCATCGTGCCTGCGCTGACGGCACGCCACCCGGGCATGGGGGATCTGGGTTTTCGCCTGCTGGATGCGCCCTACATCCTGCGCCGCACGCTGCTGATCCAGCGCCCGCGCCGGGCGCTGTCACCGGCCGCGCAGCTGCTGTGCGAGGCCCTGGTGCGGCAGGTGCAGACACTGGCACGCTGCGCCGGCATGGTGCTGGACCCCGCGCCGCGGTAGGCGCCCCCTTCGGCGGTGGACGGGCTTTACGCCGATGCCGATGCAGCGGCGGCAGCCGCCTTGGCCGCGCGCTGGCGCCAGCGCACATGGGCGGCGCAGGCCACAAACAGCAGCAGGCACAGGGCGATTTCCACCAGGGCCAGCCAGTTGCCGGGGGCCTTGTCGCTCCAGGCGCGCACCACGCCTTCGGTGAAGTACAGCCACACCACCAGGCTCACCCAGCGGTAGGTGTACATGCGGCGCTTGAGCAGGCCGACCAGGGGGATGCACAGCGGCAGCGCCTTGAGCACCAGCCAGGAGCCGCCGGGCCGCAGCGGCGCCAGCCAGAGCTCCCAGGCCACGCTCAGCACGATCAGGCCCAGCAGGCTGCCGACGGCCAGCCAGCGGGTGGCGGCGACCGCGCCGCCGGGTTCTTGTGGGGAGACAGTTTGCATGGGGCTGGCATCATACGGGCCATGCCCTTGACCCTTCACCGTGCTCGCATGCGTTGGCGCCATCTGCTGCAGACGCTCCAGACCTTTCCGTGGCGCAACACGCTGGCCACCTTGCAGCGCCGTTTCCACCAGGACCACCTGGGCCTGACGGCCAGCAGCCTCACCTTCACCACGCTGCTGGCGCTGGTGCCGTTCTTCACGGTGCTGCTGTCGGTGTTCACCGCCTTCCCCAGTTTTGCCAAGCTGCAGGGCATGCTGCAGCGCTGGCTGATCGAGAACCTGATCCCCGAAGAGATTGCCGCCCAGGTGATGAATTACCTGATGCAGTTCGCCTCCAAGGCCAGCCAGCTGGGGATTGTGGGTCTGGCCTTTCTGGCGGTGACGGTGATCAGCCTGATCCTGACCATGGACCGCACGCTCAACGACATCTGGCGCGTGCAGCGCCTGCGCCCGCTGGGCCAGCGCCTGCTGGTGTACTGGGCGGTGCTGACCCTGGGTCCGCTGCTGATGGGGGTGAGCATTGCCACCACCTCCTATGTGCTGTCGGCGTCCAAAGGCCTGGTGGCCGAGCTGCCGGCGGCCGTGCAGTGGGCCTTCAACTCGGTCGAATTCATGCTGCTGTCGGCCGCCATGGCCGCGCTCTACCACTTCGTGCCCAACACCCCGGTCCAATGGCGCCACGCCTGGGCCGGCGGGCTGTTCGTGGCCCTGGGCATGGCACTGGCCAAGAAGGTGCTGGGCCTGTACCTGGCCAGCGTGCCCACGTACTCGGTCATCTACGGCACCTTTGCCACGCTGCCGATTCTGCTGATCTGGATCTATGTGTGCTGGGTGATCTTTCTGCTGGGGGCGGTGATTGCCGCCTACCTGCCCAGCCTGCTGACCGGCATGGCGCGCAAGGCCGACGACCAGGGCTGGGATTTCGAGCTGGCGCTGGAAGTCATGGCCGCGCTGGAGCCGCTGCGCGGCCAGATGCAGCGCGGCATGCCCGGTCTGGCCCTGGCCAGACGCCTGCGCGTGGACCGGCTGCAGCTGGAGCCGGCGCTGGAGGCGCTGACCGCCCTGCGCTGGGTGGGGGCCATGCCCGATAACGGCACGGCCTACCTGGAAGAGAGCGACCCGCGCTATGTGCTGCTGGCCGACCCCGACACCACCTTGCTGGCGCCGCTGCTGTCGCAGCTGCTGCTGGTGCGCAGCGACAGCACGGCCGTGCTGTGGCAGCGCGCGGGCTGGGAGGAGATGACGCTGCGCCAGGCGCTGCCGCAGATCCCCAGCAACCTGCCGGGCGATGAAGTGGGCACGCCCGCATCCGGCCCCGGCAGCGCAGCGGTGGCCTTGCCCGCACCCCCCGCATCCAGTGCGTCGGCTGCACCATCCACACCGTCCACCGCCCCCTGAAGCGGTTCCCCCCGGGACGATTCACCCCGCTGAAGAGGGGGCGCACTGCCTCCCCGGAATCCGAGGGGCGGTAGGTCTGCCGCCCCGCCTGACGCAACCTAGGTGGTTGCTGCAGTGCTCAGAACGGCACCTTGCCCCGCCACATATCGGCATACATGCGCCAGTCGCCCAGGAAGCTGTAGAGCGGGCGCTTGAAGCTGGCAGGCCGGTTGTGCTCAAAGCCGAAATGGCCTACCCACGCGCAGGCATAGCCCAGCACCAGGCCCAGCAGCACGAACCAGGGCTGGCGCCACCACAGCGCCGCCGCCAGACACAGCAGGCCCAGGCTGGAGCCCAGGAAATGCAGGCGCCGGCAGCGGCTGTCGCTGTGCTCGGACAGGTAGAACGGATAGAAGTCGGCAAAGCGGTGCAGGCTGCGCGGGTCCACTGCCGCAGCAGGGCGGCCCGTGTCTGTCGCAGGGGCGACGCCGGACGGTGGCGTGGCAGGGATGTCGGCCATGGTGGGGCTCCTGGTTGTGCCTGCAAGCGGCTATGCTGGTTCGTGGACGGGACATGCGCCCCGGATTTGCACCCGGGCCGCCCCGGGCTACGCGCCCCGGGCTTCCGGGGTTTCTTATACGGCGGACCGATCGGCGGCACCAGCGGGAGATTGCCCAGGTGCGCCGCTGGCTCCGACATTCGGCCACCGCCGGCGTGCGGCGGTGGCTTTGGCTGGTACCGATGTGATGACTGCAAACACCCCATCTTTTCGCCTTGCCACCGCCCGTGGCGGGCTGCAGGTGCAGCGCTGGCTGCCCGCCGCCGTGGACGCGGCAACGCCCGCGCTCGCCCCCATCGTGCTGCTGCACGACTCGCTGGGCTCCGTGGCGCTGTGGCGTGACTTTCCCGCGCAGCTGGCGGACGCCACGCAGCGCGTGGTGCTGGCTTATGACCGGCTGGGCTTCGGCCTGTCGGATGCTGCCCCCGGCCCGCTGGAGACCGACTTTGTGGCCCGGGAAGCGCAAGGCGACTTCGCCGCGCTGCGGCAGGCCCTGGCACTGGAACGCTTTGTGGTGCTGGGTCACAGCGTGGGCGGCGGCATGGCGGCCCATGTAGCCGCAGCCTGGCCGCAGCAGTGCGTGGCGCTGGTGACGGAGTCCGCCCAGACCTTTGTCGAGGACCGCACGCTGGAAGGCATCCGCGTGGCACGCGACCAGTTTGCCCAGCCCGGTCAGCTCGATCGCCTCTCCAAATACCATGGCGACAAGGCCGCCTGGGTGCTGTCGGCCTGGGTGGACACCTGGCTGTCGCCGGCCTTTGCCGGCTACAGCCTGCAGCCGGCGCTGGAGCAGGTGCGCTGCCCGGTGTTGGCCATCCATGGCGAGCAGGACGAATACGGCTCGCTGGTGCACCCGCGCAACCTGGCACGCTGGGTGCCGGGGCCGGTGGAGCAGGAGATCGTGACCGGCGGTGGCCATGTGCCGCACCGCGAACAGCCCGAACGCATCGTGGCGCGCATTGCGCAGTTCCTGCAGCCGCTGGCCTAGGGCGGCTGCACGGCGTAACCAGGCGCAGGCCCGCCACGGGCGGTCACCTGCGGTGCACAGCGCCCGCGCCGCGCGCTACAGCCCGTGCGGGTCCATCTGGTCCCGCGCAAAGTCCACAAGATCGGCCGGGTAGTGCGGGCAGGTGCGCAGCGCCGCATCGTCCCAGCCGTACAGCACCGACAGCGCCCCCACTTCCAGCGCCCAGTAGCCGGTGCCCAGCCAGGGCGCGCCGGCTTTTTGCTGCGCAGGAGGCAGGTGCAGGACGTCGCTGTACTGGGACTGCAGATAGTCCACCAGCGGATCGGGCAGGGCGTCGCCCAGCTGGTCAAAGAACGCAGCCAGTGCGCCGTAGGGCCGCGGGTGGAAGAGGTCGTCGCTGGCCTGCTCCAGATCCAGCGCCGCTGCGCTCAGGTAGTCCAGCAGGCGATCGGTGTCGAAGGCCAGGGCGTGTTCCACCAGCGCGGGGATCTCGTCCGGCACATCCAGCAGGATGGCCAGCGCCATCAGCAGCACGGCGTCGCGGTAGGCCGCCGTGCGCGTGGCAAGGGGGGCGGGCACCCCATAGGGGGCGCCGCTGGCCTGCGCCATGCTGTGGCGGGCGTGGTCGGTCACGGCGGCCATGTCGCACCACAGCGCGGCAAAACCGGGGTAGAGGGTGCGCAGCGCCGCAGCGGGCAAGCCCAGGTCGATGCCATGGACCAGCAACTGGCAGGCGGTGTGCCCTGCAGACTGCCATTGCCAGTAGGTTTCCAGCGCTGCATGGGCCTGCAGCTGCAGCGGCGCCTGATAGCCCTGGCTGGCGGCAAAGTGCTGCAGTGCGGTCAGGGCCTCATTCCAGTCGGCCAGCGCATCGGCCTGCTGCAGCCTGCGGCGCGGCGGCAGGTCGGTCAGCGCCAGGCTGCGGGCGTGCGCCACGGTGTCGGCCAGCGGGTGGGAGCGGGGAAAGACGGCAATCATGGTGCGCAGTGTGGCAGACCGTGCGCGGCTTTTCGCCGCAGCACCGTGCCTGGCTGCGCACGCGCGCCCTGCCTGCCGCAGGCAGGGCGCGGGCCGGGCCTACTTCAGAAAGTCACGGATGGCGAACAGCGTGGGGTCGGGCGATTCCGTCATCTGGTTGTGGCCGTTGGGAATCGTCTGCACCTTCACCGCCTTCCCGGCGGCCTTGGCCGCGTCGACCAGGCCCTTGGCGGCCTTGGGCGGGGTCATCTGGTCCTGCTCGCCCAGCACAAACAGCACCGGCGCGGTGATCGCACCCATGGCGGCTTCGCCGCCGGCATAGCTGTCGCAGGCGGTGAAGCCGGCATGCAGCAGGTTGACATCGGCATTGCTGGCCAGCACCCGGCGGCCCAAGGCCATGCCGGCGCCAAATACCCAGCTGCCCGCGCCATTGGGTGGGGACAGCGTGGCGCGCGAGAAGGTGTTGACCATGGCGATGGCCTTCTCCGGCGTGTTCAGCGCCGAATCCAGCAGCGCCGGCGCGACCTTCATCGGGAAGGCGGTGCCCACCAGCACCAGGTGGCTGATGCGGTCCTGCAGCCGGGCTGCGGCTTCCATGGCAATCAGGCTGCCCCAGCTGTGGCCCACCAGGGCCGCTTGCTGCAAGCCGGCCGCGTCCATCAACTGGCCGATGAAGGCAGCCGCGTCTTCGACCGACCGGGGGGCCGTGCCGCCGCTCTTGCAGTGGCCGGGCAGGTCCAGGGCCAGCACGTTCCAGCCGTGGTTGGCCATGTAGCGGCTTTGCAGTGCCCAGACGCTGTGGTCGCAGAGCACGCCGTGGATGAAGATGGCGGTGGGTTTTGCGGCATCAAAGGCCTTGCCGCCGGTGTAGGCGTAGATGTCTGCGCCTTGAACGTGGATTCGCATAGTTTTCTCCGAATGGGGGCAGGGCTCAGATGTCCGCAATCAAACGCTTGCCCAGGGTGACCGACTGGTCGTTGGCATAACCCAGGCTTTCGTACAAAGCGATCACGGCCTCGTTGCCTGCGCGTACCTGCAGGTTCAGCTTGGGGCAGCCGCGCACGGTCAGCAGCCGCTCGGCGTGCTGCACCATGCGGCGGGCATGGCCCTGGCGTTGGTGGGCCGGGTGCACGGCCAGGTAGTTGATCCAGCCGCGGTGGCCGTCGTAGCCGATCATGATGCTGGCCATCAACTGGCCGCCGGCATCCACGCCGACACAGAACAGCTCCGGCGCCACGCTGCGCTTGCGCGCAATGTCGCGGTGGGGATCGTTCCAGGGCCGGGTCAGGCCGCAGTCATGCCACAGCTGCACCACGGCGTCGGTATCTGCGGCGTCGAACGGCCGTATCTCCATCACGCCGCCTTTTCAGCGGCCTTCAGCGCGCGCTTGAGGTCGTCGATCAGGTCGTCGGCATCTTCCAGGCCGATCGACAGGCGGATCGTGCCCTGGCCGATGCCCGCTTGCGCCAGCGCCTCGTCGCTCATGCGGAAGTGCGTGGTGCTGGCAGGGTGGATCACCAGCGAGCGGCAGTCGCCCACATTGGCCAGGTGGCTGAAGACCTTCAGCGTCTCGATGAACTTCTTGCCCTGGTTGCGGTTGCCGGCAATGTCGAAGCTGAACACCGAGCCTGCGCCGCGGGGCAGCAGCTTGCGTGCCAGCGCGTGGGAGGAGTGCGTCTCCAGCATGGGGTGGCCCACGCGGCTGACCAGCGGGTGGCTGGCCAGGAACTGCACCACTTTTTCGGTGTTGCGCATATGGCGTTCCATGCGCAGCGGCAGGGTTTCGATGCCCTGCAGGATCAGCCAGGCGCTGTGCGGGCTCATGCAGGCGCCGAAGTCGCGCAGGCCTTCGCGGCGGGCGCGCAGCAGGAAGGCGCCGGTGGTGGACTCCTCGCTGAACACCATGTTGTGGAAGCCGTCATAGGGTTGGGTCAGCTCGGGGAAGCGGCCCGATTTTTCCCAGTCGAAGCTGCCGCCATCGACCACGACGCCGCCGATCACCGTGCCGTGGCCGGACAGGAACTTGGTGGCCGAGTGGTAGACGATGTCCGCGCCGTGCTCGAAAGGCTTGATCAGCCAGGGCGAAGTCAGCGTCGAATCCACCAGCAGCGGCACGCCGGCTTCGTGGGCGATCTGGCTGACGGTGGGGATGTCCAGCACATCCAGGCCGGGGTTGCCCACGGTTTCGCCAAAGAACAGCTTGGTGTTGGGGCGCACGGCGGCCTTCCAGCCATCGATGTCGCCGGGCTTCACAAACGTGGTCTCGATGCCGAAGCGGGCCAGCGTGTAGTGCAGCAGGTTCTGGGAGCCGCCGTACAGGGCGGTGCTGGCCACGATGTGGCTGCCCGCGCCCATCAGGGTCGCAACCGACAGATGCAGCGCCGCCTGGCCGCTGGCCACGGCGATCGCGCCCACGCCGCCTTCCAGTGCGGAGACGCGCTGCTCCAGCACGGCATTGGTGGGGTTGGAGATGCGGCTGTACACATGGCCCGGGCGCTCCAGGTTGAACAGGCTGGCCGCGTGGTCGCTGGATTCGAAGACGAAGGAGGTCGTCAGATGGATGGGGACGGCGCGTGCGCCGGTGGCCGGGTCGGGCTGGGCGCCTGCGTGCAGGCTCAGGGTGTCAAAGCCGGGGTCTGAGTAACCGGGCATGGTGTGTCTCCGTCAAAGGGGCAGCGGGGCCGGAAAAGGCGGCTGCAGGCCGTCAAAAAAGCTGCCGGCGGCAGTCAAACCCCCGATGGTGGCATGACGTGGCGCAAAAAGCACGCGCTTGGGCGACTGGGATGGCGATGGCATGCAACGTCTGCGGGGCCGCAGCCCTGCAGCAGCGGCAGAGTCGGCTATATTTCGCCGCAGGGCCTGCCGTGGCGGGCCATGGCATTCACCTGTATCGGAGACACAGAACATGAAAGTGAGCGACATCCTGCGCGTCAAGGGCAGCACCCTGTTTTCCGTCACGCCCAACGAGCCGCTGGCCCGCGCCGTGGAAATCATGGCCGACAAGGACATCGGTTCCCTGGTCGTGATGGAGCACGGCGATGTGGCCGGCATGCTCACCTTCCGCGAAGTGATCCAGGCCATTGTGAAGAACGGCGGCTCCGTCGGTACGCTGCAGGTGCGCAGCGCCATGGACGATGCGCCCCTGACCTGCACCTTGGAAACCGAGATGGACGAGGTGCGCCGCATGATGCTGGAGCGCCATGCCCGCTACATGCCGGTGATGGAAATGGGCGAAGTCAAGGGCGTGATCAGCTTCTACGACGTGGCCAAGGCCGTGGTGGACAGCCAGAACTTCGAGAACACTATGCTCAAGGCCTATATCCGCGACTGGCCGGATGCACAAAGCGAACGCGAGCAGGCCCAGGGCCAGGCCTGAGACCGGTTCCCACCATGCAAAAAAAAGCCTCCGGATGGAGGCTTTTTTTGTATTTGCAATGGGGCGCTGCCGGACCGTGCCGCGCTCAGATACCCGGATCGTAGGCGGTGGTGGGGGCCGGGGGAGCTGCGGGAGCCGTTAAGGGGGGCTGGGTATGGCCGCCCCGCAGCCAGGTGACCAGGGCCTCGGGTGCCAGCGGGCGGCAGAACAGATAGCCCTGCAGCACCGGGCAGCCCTGCTGCTGCAGCCACTGGCGCTGCTCGGCGGTTTCCACCCCTTCGCCCACCACTTTCATGTGCAGGCTGCGTGCAATGCTGAGCACGGAGCGGATCAGCGCCTCGGCGGCCACGCTGTTGCTCAGGTCCTGCACAAAGCTCTTGTCCAGCTTCAGCTCGGAAATCGGCAGGCGGTGCAGATAGCTCAAGCTGGAATAGCCGGTGCCGAAGTCGTCCAGCGACAGCTGCAGGCCCAGGCGGTGCAGGGCGTCCAGGTTGGCCAGCGTGGCGGGGCTGGCGTCCAGCATCACGCTCTCGGTGATCTCCAGCACCAGGTCCTTGGCGGTGAGACCGTAGCGGCGCAGCACATCGGCCACGGACTGGGCGAACTGCGGTTCATGGAAATTCTTGGTGGACAGGTTGATAGCCACCTGGGGTACCTCCACCTGGTCTGCACGCCATGCGGCCAGCTGGCGGCAGGCGGATTCCATCACCCAGCTGGTGAACTCCTGGATCATGCCGGCGTCCTCGGCCACGGCGATGAAACGCAGCGGCGAGACAGTGCCCCATTCCGGGTGCTTCCAGCGGGCCAGCGCCTCCACGCCGTGCAGGCGCTCGGGCTGGCTGCTGAGCACCTGGGGCTGGTAGTGCAGCTGCAGCTGGCCGTTGTGCAGGGCGGCGCGCAGCGCATGCTCCATGGCCACGCGGTCCTGGGTGAACTGGTTGATGGCCGGGGTGAAGCGCTGCCAGCGCTGGCGGCCCTGCTGCTTGGCCACGTACATGGCCTGGTCGGCATGGCGCAGCAGGGTGTGGATGTCGGTGCCGTCTTCCGGATAGGCACAGATGCCCACGCTGGCGTGCGGAATATTCACGGCATCGCCAATGGTGAAGGGCTCGGCGATGCACTCGAGCAGGCGCCTGGCCACGGTTTCGGCCTCGGCAGCGCTGCAGTGGGGCAGCAGCAGCGCGAATTCGTCGCTGGACAGCCGGCCCAGCACATCGCCGGGGCGGGCCGCGGCGCGGATGCGCTGCGCCACTTCGCACAGCAGGGCATCCCCGGCCGCGTGGCCCTGGCTGTCGTTGACCAGCTTGAAACGGTCCAGGTCCACAAACAGCAGTGCGCCGGCACGGCCCTGGGCGGCGTACAGGGCGTCGGTGGCGCTGCGGTGGAACATGCAGCGGTTGGGCAACTGGGTCAGCGGGTCGTAATAGGCCAGCTGGTGGATGCGTTCGCGCGAACGCTCGCGTTCCATGGCCACGGTGCACAGGTGGATGCAGGTCTGTGCAATGCGCTGGTGCAAGGCGTTGGGACTGCGCGGCTCGCGGAAATACAGGGCGAACACGCCGATCACCTGGCGGTCATGGTTGAAGATGGGCGAGGCCCAGCAGGCCAGCAGGCCGGCGTCGACCAGACTCTGCTGCAGGCCCTGCAACTGTGGCGGGCTTTGGCGCAGATCGGCATCGGTCACCGGCTGGGCCAGGAAGGCCGCCGCGCTGCAGGCGCCCATGTCGGGGGCGCTGTGCATGCCGTCCAGGCGCTCCAGCGCCGCGCGGGGCAGGCTGGGGCAGGCCAAGGGGTGCAGGCAGCCTTGCTCGTCCACCTGCAGCACGCCCACTGCCAGGGAGGGGGCGATGCGCTCCACGTCCCGGCACAGGCTGTGCAGCAGCTGCGGCAGCGGACGCTCATGGGCCACGTCCTCCAGTGCCTGTTTCTGCAGCGCCTCGAAACGCTTGGAGAAGGTGATGTCGGTGAACACCATGGCCTCCCCGGACTGCGGCAGGCGGTTGATGACCGCCGCCACCCAGATGGCATGGCCGTCGTGGTGCAGCAGCTGCACATCGCCGCAAAAGCGGCCGTGGCGGTCCAAAGCCTCCTGGACATGGGCCGGCAGCGGCGCATGCTGCGGATCCGCCTGCAGCAGCTGCAGCGGGCGCTGGCCGATGGCCTCCTGGGCGCTCCAGCCGAACAGGCGCTCGAAGCCGGCATTGACCTGGCAGGTGCGGAACTGCGTGTCGGTCACGATCCAGGCGGCGTCGCTGCTGTCCAGAAGCTGAAGCAGGGCAGGGCCGGGCACGGGCGCGGAGGGCTGGTTCATGCGGGCGAATGAGGGCGTCGGGATGGCACATGCTAACCCTGTTCAGGGGGACTGCCCATGCTCGCCAGGGGGGCGCCGGATGCAAGGGCATAATCGCCGCCCATGAGCGGCAATACCCTTGGCACTATTTTTACCGTTACCAATTTTGGTGAATCCCATGGACCGGCCATCGGCTGCGTGATCGACGGCTGCCCGCCGGGCATGGAGCTGAGCGAGGCGGACATCCAGAGCGAGCTGGACCGCCGCCGTCCCGGCACCAGCCGCCATGTGACGCAGCGCAACGAGCCCGATGCGGTGGAGATCCTCTCCGGCGTCTACCAGGGGGTGACGACCGGTACCCCGATCGCATTGCTGATTCGCAACACCGACCAGCGCAGCAAGGACTACTCGAACATTTCCGAGAGCTTCCGCCCCGGCCATGCCGACTACGCCTACTGGCACAAGTACGGCGTGCGCGACCCGCGCGGCGGCGGCCGTTCCTCGGCCCGCCTGACGGCGCCCACGGTGGCCGCCGGCGCCGTGGCCAAGAAATGGCTCAAGGAACAGTTCGGCACCGAATTCCGTGCCTGCATGACCCAGCTGGGCGAGTTGCCCATCGCCTTCGAGAGCTGGGAGCATGTGCCGCACAACCCCTTCTTCGCCCCTCAGGCCGATGTGCAGGCGCTGGAAGACTATATGGATGCCCTGCGCAAGGCCGGCGACAGCTGCGGCGCCAAGCTGCGCGTGCAGGCCACCGGCATGCCGGTGGGTCTGGGCGAGCCGCTGTACGACAAGCTGGACGCTGAAATCGCCTATGTGATGATGGGCCTGAACGCCGTCAAGGGCGTGGAAATTGGCGCCGGCTTTGCCAGCGTGGCCCAGCGCGGCACCGAGCACGGCGATTCGCTCAGCCCCGAAGGCTTCCGCTCCAACAACGCCGGCGGCGTGCTGGGCGGCATCAGCACCGGCCAGGACCTGGAAGTGGCGATCGCCATCAAGCCCACCAGCTCCATCATCAGCCCGCGCGAATCCATCGACATCCACGGGCAGAGCACCGAGGTCATCACCAAGGGCCGCCACGACCCCTGCGTGGGCATCCGCGCGGCACCGATTGCCGAAGCGCTGCTGGCGCTGGTGGTGATGGACCATGCGCTGCGCCACCGCGCCCAGTGCGGCGATGTCAGCCTGCCGCTGAACCCCATCCCGGCCGCAGCACCCTGAATCTGCGGTAGCGGCTTTCGCGCTGGCTCCCAACGCCCCACCGGCCTGCGCCGTGGGGCGTTGTGCATTTCAGGAGGCCGCCGGGGCCAGCACCGGGGCCGTGGACGTCGGGGTGGAGGCGCTGGGCTGCAGTGCCTGCCAGGCCTCGAAACCGCCTTGCAGGTGGCGGGCGTGGACAAAGCCCAGGCGCCGCAGCCGCTGCGCAGCGCGGGCGGCCGTGGCATCGTGGGGGCAGGCGCACAGGGTGACGATGGCCGTCTCGCGCGGCCAGTGGCGCACCAGCCGCGGCAGCTGGGCCAGGGTGACGGCATGGGCCTCGGTGATCGGACCCAGCTCGGCAATCAGGGCCGGGCCGCGCAGATCAAGCAGGCGCGGCGGCTGGGCCGAGGTCTGGGCCTGCCACCACTGCACCGCGGTGACCGAAGGCATGGCGGCCAGGCGCAGAAACAGCTGGCGGCGCACCAGTTTCCAGCCCAGCCACAGGCCCAGCAGCAGCACGGCCACCACGGCCAGCAGCGGGCCATGGGTGTGCAGCAGCGCCAGGGCCGCGTCCACCTGGCGCCGCAGCAGCCAGCCCAGGCCCAGTGCCACGCCGGCCCACAACCCGGCACCACTGGCCGCGGCCAGGGTGAAGCGGGGCACGGGCATGCGCAGCACACCGGCCATGGGGGCGGCCACGGCCGAAAAACCGGGAATGAACTTGGCCAGCAGCAGCGACCAGGGGCCCCAGTGGCCAAAGCGGTCGGCGGTCTGGCTGATGCAGCTGTCGGGCGTCAGGGAGAGCTTGCACAGCCACGCCAGCACGCGGGTGCCAAAGCGCCGGCCCACCAGATACCAGACCCGGTCGGCCAGCATGGCGGCGAGCACGGCCGTGCCCCACAGCAGCGCCAGGCGTGGGCTGCTGGCGGCCAGGCTGCCGGCCAGCAGCAGCGTGGGCAGCACCGGAATCGGCAGGCCCAGTTGCTGCAGCAGCACATTGGCAAACACCACGCCGGGGGCGTAGAGCGTGAGGGCGGTGCGAAGGGTGGAGGTGTCGATGTCCATGGGAGCAGGCAGACCGCCGTACGGGCGGCTGCAGTCCGCCATGCTACGTGGGGCTTTCTGCCTTGCCTAGGTGTGGGCATGGAAGACTGTGTTCCAACGGCGGAACAATCCCGGGGCGGGCCCTGGCCCGGGCAAGAAAAAGCCGCCTCGCACAGGGCGGGCGGCCGGTCGGGGCGCGGTGGCGCAAGGGCTTCAGTTGCGCACTTCGTCCACCAGGTGCTTGAAGTCCTCGATGTCCTCAAAGCTGCGGTAGACGCTGGCAAAGCGGATATAGGCCACCTTGTCCAGCTTCTTGAGCTCGTTCATCACCAGCTCGCCGATGCGGCTCGAAGGCAGCTCGCGCACGCCCGAGGTCAGCAGCTGTTCCTCGATGCGCTCCATGGCCGCATCCACCTGGCCGGCCGGCACCGGGCGCTTGCGCAGCGCCAGGCGGAACGAACCCTGCAGCTTGCTGCGGTCGTAGTCGATGCGCCGGCCATCCTTCTTCACCACCGCGGGGAAGGCCACATCCGGGCGTTCGTAGGTGGTAAAGCGCTTGGCGCAATCCCCGCACTGCCGACGGCGGCGAATGAAGCTGCCATCTTCGGAGACCCGGGTCTCGACGACCTGGGTGTCCGGGTGGCTGCAGAAAGGGCACTTCATGGCGCAGTCCGTCGGCGAGGCAGCCGCTTACTTGCTGTAGACGGGGAACTTGGCGGTCAGTGCGGCCACCTTGGCGCGCACGGCAGCCAGATTGGCTTCGTCCGTGGGGTTCTCCAGCACATCGGCCACCAGGTTGGCGGTGATGCGGGTTTCCTCTTCCTTGAAACCACGGGTGGTCATGGCGGGGGTGCCCACGCGGATGCCGCTGGTCACCATCGGCTTTTCCGGGTCGTTGGGGATGGAGTTCTTGTTGATGGTGATGTGGGCGGCACCCAGCGCGGCTTCGGCAGCCTTGCCGGTGATGCCCTTGGCACGCAGGTCCACCAGCATCACGTGGCTTTCGGTGCGACCGGAGACGATGCGCAGACCTCGTTCGGTCAGCGTGTCGGCCATCACCTTGGCGTTCTTCACCACCTGTTCCTGGTAGGCCTTGAACTCGGGGGTCAGGGCTTCCTTGAACGCAACGGCCTTGCCGGCGATCACGTGCATCAGCGGGCCGCCTTGCAGGCCGGGGAAGATGGCGCTGTTCAGGGCCTTCTCGTGCTCGGCCTTCATCAGGATCACGCCGCCACGGGGACCGCGCAGGCTCTTGTGGGTGGTGGTGGTGACCACGTCGGCGTGGGGCACGGGGTTGGGGTACACACCAGCGGCGATCAGGCCGGCATAGTGGGCCATGTCCACCCAGAAGATGGCGCCGACTTCCTTGGCAATCTTGGCGAAGCGCTCGAAATCGATGCGCAGGGCGTAGGCCGAAGCGCCGGCGATGATGATGCGGGGCTTGTGCTCGCGCGCCAGGGCTTCCATCTTGTCGTAGTCGATGGCTTCGTCGGCGTTCAGGCCGTAGGACACCACGTTGAACCACTTGCCGGACATGTTCAGCGGCATGCCGTGGGTCAGGTGACCGCCTTCGGCCAGGCTCATGCCCATGATGGTGTCGCCGGGCTTGGCGAAGGCCATCAGCACGGCCTGGTTGGCCTGGGAGCCGGAATTGGGTTGCACGTTGGCGGCTTCAGCGCCAAAGATCTTCTTGATGCGGTCGATGGCCAGCTGTTCGACCACGTCCACGTTCTCGCAGCCGCCGTAGTAGCGCTTGCCGGGGTAGCCTTCGGCGTACTTGTTGGTCAGCTGGGAGCCCTGGGCTTCCATCACGGCGGGCGAGCAGTAGTTCTCGCTGGCGATCAGCTCGATGTGCTCTTGCTGGCGATGGTTTTCAGCCTGGATGGCGGCAAACAGTTCGGGGTCGACTTTCTCGACGGTATCGGTGCGTTGAAACATGGCAGTCCTGTGAACTTGATATTCCCTTGAATCCAAGGGCTGCCCAGGCGAACGGCTAAACACGCGTCAGGCGATTCCGTGTTGGCGCGGCCTGGGCGGTACGCTCCCCGGTGGTTGTCGGGTCTGGTGCTCATCGGGGAGGAGCGCCACACCGTGGTTCCACGTCAGCGCGGTTCTCGATAAACCGCGCCTATCGCCAGTTGCGTACCCCATTAGTGTAGCGGAGCCAGCGCAGCCCTTGCGGCTTGACCCGCAAGGGCCTGTCTCCGGGCCTGGGTTTGTGCCGCCGCAGCGGCGGTGCATGGCCCTGTGCAGCCCGTGCACCGCCCATGCATCGCGCCCATGCATTGCGCCCATGAAAAAGCCGGCTTGCGCCGGCTGGAAAAAGGGGAAAGCAGAGGGCGGCTCAGTTGACCAGCAGCTTGCCGTCGGCCACCACATCGGCCGCAGCCACGGTGCTGGGCGCGGCTTCCTTGGCCACCAGCGCCGGCTTGGCAGGGGCCGCTGCCGGTGCAGGGCGGCCTGCGATCTGGCGGATGCGTGCATGCTCGGCCAGCACCTTGGAGGCGTAGCCGCCATCGTTGGGCAGGTTGGCAGCGCCCACGTAGTAGCGCAGACCGCCTTCGAGCGAGCCGGCACGGGCGATGCATTCCTTGAGCACCTTCACGCCCACGCGCAGATTGCTCACCGGGTCGAACGCCGCCAGCTGGCCGCCGAAGTGTTCGTACTTGTCGGTGTGCACGCGGGTCATCACCTGCATCAGGCCCTGGGCACCGACGGAGCTCTGGGCAAAGGGGTTGAAGCTGGATTCGATGGCCATGATGGCCAGGATCAGTGTGGGGTCGAGCTGGTTGCGTTCGCCCAGCTCATAGGCTTCGGAGACCAGCACCGCCAGCGGCTCGGCGGCCACACGGTACTTCTTGCTCAGCCAGTACGCCACGGCGGCCTGCTCCTTGGGCAGCTCCGTCGGGTTGGTGGCGGTGGCACGTTCCACGGCATCCGGTTCGACCGGCGTGCCCAGCGTGGCCACCTGGCGCGCCTGCAGCCAGTCGCGCAGCTGGGCCTCGCCGGAATGGCGCAGGTCAGGGCGGCTGATCAGCAGGATGGCGGCAAAGGCCACGGCCAGACCCAGCAGGGCAAAACCGTTGTGGGTGATTTCAATGAATCCGTCGGCAACGTCCTTGGCGAACGTGCGCAAGCCGGAAACTACCTGTGCAGATGCAGGCATAGCATTCCTTTCGTGGGGGTGCCTATGCGACCGTGGACTCGGAGGTCCGGCGGCTCACAGGGTGGCGCCCAGTGGGGTGGTGCTGCGGTCCATGCAGGAGGAGCGCGGGAGGATCGCGAAAAAGAGCGCGATCAAAAAGCAGCAAAAAACGTCAAAAAAATGACTCAAAGCAAAAGTGGGCGGATTCTAGTGGGGTGCTAAATTCCAGGTCAATACTATCAAAATTATCTGTTATGATTTTAATGTATATAAAAACTGTATGTGCATCCAGGTTTTTGAGGCGGATGCGGTCCTCGGCCCCCTTAAGTCCGGGAGATCAGGCTGCAGTGAGCGTTCGCTATCAAACAGATGAAAGAGTTTGTCAGAAACGATTGATTTCGCCGATGGCGGTGATTACATTGGAGTCGTCTGCAACGCGCAGGCATCGCCAGAAACCTCGGAACCCGATTGCCATGGACCAGCTAGGTGCCAGTGGCAGGTGAAGAGGAAGAACGGCACCATGGAAGCAATCATTGCTTCCGGGCATGCGGGGACGATCCTCTCCCTGATGCTCTAGCGGCACCGGCCTTTGCGCCTGCCGTGAAGCCCGGACGCCGGCGTAGCTGGCATCCGGGCTTTCGTGTTTTTGCACTCTTTCACTGTCCAGTGCAGGCAGTTTCTGGTGCAATCGCCGCGAACACGATAGATTCCATGCACAAGGAGAAGGTGCATAAGCATGCAATTGCAATTTTGGCGCAGTGCCACGCTGTGGCGCAGGTTGGGGTGGGGTGCGGCTGCGGTCGTGGCGTTGTGGTTGCTCACCTGGCTGAGCTTCCCCTGGGCCGCCAAGCATCTGATTGAAAAGCAAGGCAGCCAGGCCCTGGGCCGGGCGCTGACCGTGGGCAAGGTGGAGTTCTCCCCCTGGACCATGGAACTGAGCCTGCACGACCTCGCACTGGCTGGCGCCGACGGCCAGCCGGAACCCCAGGTTTCCATAGCGCGTATCTATATAGATGCAGAGATGTCTTCTCTACTGCGCTGGGGCCCGGTGGTGGATGCCATCCAGCTCGACTCTCCCCACATCCGCCTGGCCCAGCTGGAGCCCGGCAAACTGGATATCCAGGACATTCTGGACAAGCTGGGTGCTGACAAGAAGGAAGACAGCAGCGGCGACCTGCCGCGCTTTGCGCTGTACAACATCGAGATCAGCGACGGCCGCCTGGCCCTGCAGGACAAGGTGGCCGGCGCCGACCACCTGCTCAAGGACCTGCAGCTGAAGCTGCCGTTCGTGAGCAGCCTGCCGTCCAAGCGCCAGGTCAAGGTGCAGCCGGAGCTGTCGTTCGACCTCAATGGCAGCCGCTTTGCCAGCGAGGCGCAGAGCACCCCGTTTGCGCAGGACCGCAAGACCGCCGCCACGCTGACGGTGCAGGACCTGGACCTCAAGCCCTATCTGCCTTACTGGCCTGCCAGCCTGCCGCTGAAGCTGCAGGACGCCATGCTGCAGGCCCGTATCGACGTGGCCTTCGAGCAGCACACCGACTCTGTGGTGCGCCTGTCCGGCAAGGTGCAGGCCACCGGCGCCAAGCTGCAGGACCTGGCCGGCAAGGACTGGCTGCAGTGGGAAGCGCTGGAAATCGATCTGGCCGATGTGCAGCCGCTGGCCGGCGTGGTCAAGCTCGGCCGTGTCAGTCTGCAAAAGCCCTCGCTGGCGCTGCGCCTGGATGCCAACGGCCAGCTGTTGAAATTCCCGGAACCCGCCAAGCCCACGGCCGACAGTGCCGCGCCAGCCCCGGCGCAAGCCTCGGCGGCGGTGCCTGCTGCCGACCCTGCCGTGCCGGACGCCTCCACGGCGGCTGCGGCCGCCGCCAGCCAGGGCGCACAGCCGGGCGCCGCCCAGGCGGCTGCCCCCGCAGCGGCTGCCGGCCCCACACCCTGGAAGATTGAAGTGGCGCAGTGGGATGTGCAACAGGGGCAGGTCAGCTGGACCGATGAAACCCTGAAGCCCGCTGCCGAGGTCAAGGTGCGCGATCTGGCCCTGTCCGGCCGCCAGGTCACCTGGCCCATGCAGGGCGACAGCCAGTTTGAAGGCCGTCTGGCGCTGGCTGGATTCGAAGGTGCCTCGCATGCGCGCCTGTCCGGCCACGGCACGCTGGAAGTGGGCCAGGTGGGCGTGGTGCTTGACGGCGTGCCCTTCGAGGTGGGCCGCGCCTATGTGTCGCAGTTCCTGCAGCCCCTGCTGCGCGCCCGCGCCGAAGGTACGGCCGGACTGGCCTGGAACAAGGGTCGCCTGTTCGCCGTGGTGCCGGAGCTGGCGGTGCAGAACCTGAGCCTGGGCGAGGACAAGACACCGCTGGCGGCCTGGAAGCGCCTGGCGGTGGAGAATGCCCGCGTCGACATGACGCAGCGCACGGTGCACACCGAGCTGCTGCAGCTCGATGCTCCCCAGGTCAAGGTCTCGCGTGATCGCAAAGGCCAGTGGATGTATGAATCCTGGCTGCGCAAGGCCCCGGTCAAGGACGCGGCGGTGGCGCCCAAGCCCAAGGCCGGCGGCAGCGCTGCTGCGGCCGAACCGGCGTGGACGGTGCTGGCCGAACAGACCCGCATCCGCGACGGCGTGGTGCTGCTGGAAGATGGCCAGGCGCCGCGTCCCGTGCGCGTAGGCCTGTCCAGCCTGAACCTGGATGTGAAGGGCCTGGACAGCCGCATGGGCAAGGCCCCCATCGACATCAAGCTGAGCACCCAGCTGCTGCCGGTCAACACCCGGGGCCTGCTGCGCCCCAGCAAGACCGACGGCAAGCTGGACTTCACCGGCCAGCTGCACCTGGCGCCGCAGATGGCCGCCGAAGGGCGCGTCCAGGCCCAGCGCCTGCCGCTGCACCTGTTCGAAAGCTATATGGACGGCGTGGTGAACATGCGCATGCTGTCCGCGCTGGCCAGCTTTGACGGCAAGGTGCGCTATGCCGACGCCGGCGGCAGCCCGTCGGTGCAGGTGCAGGGCAATGCCGGTCTGCACGATGTCTATGTGCAGACCGTGCACCGCACAGGCACGGCCGAGAAGACCACCATGGAAGCCGGCGAAGACCTGCTGCGCTGGAAACAGCTACAGCTGACCGGTCTGGCGCTGGACATGCAGCCGCGCAAGCCGCTGTCGGTGCAGGTGCAGAAAACCCTGCTGCGCGACTTCTTCGCCCGCGTGGTGGTGCAGCCCAACGGCCGCCTGAACCTGCAGGATCTGGCCGGCACCCCGGACACCGAGGCCGCCGATGCGTCCGCCGCTGGCGATGCAGACACCAAGACGACGGAGTCCCGGGCGGCGGGCACCACCACGGCCAGCGTGCAGGTGGCACCCGCTGCGGTCGCGCCCGATCCGATGGCGCCGCGCATCGTCGTGGGCCCGGTGGAGCTCAAGGGCGGGACGGTGAAGTTCTCCGACTTCTTCATCAAGCCCAACTACACGGCCGACCTGACCGAGCTGTCCGGCTCGCTCAGCGCCTTCTCCTCGATCGCTCCCGCAGCCGGTCAGCCGCCTTCCATGGCCGATCTGTCGATCCAGGGCGTGGCCCAGTCCACCGCCAGCCTGGACATCTCCGGCAAGCTCAACCCGCTGGTCAAGCCGCTGGCGCTGGACATCACCGGCAAGGTGCGCGATCTGGAGCTGCCGCCGCTGAGCCCCTACTCGGTCAAATATGCCGGCCACGGCATCGAGCGCGGCAAGCTGAGCGTGGACGTGCGCTACGAGGTGCAGCCCAACGGCATGCTGACCGCCAGCAACAAGCTGGTGCTGCACCAGCTGACCTTCGGGGATGCCGTGCAGGGGGCCCCGGCCTCGCTGCCGGTCAAGCTGGCGGTGGCCCTGCTGGCCGACAGCCATGGCGTGATCGACCTGGACCTGCCCATCAGCGGCTCGCTCAACGACCCGCAGTTCCGCCTGGCACCGGTGATCTTCAAGATCATCGGCAACATCATCCGCAAGGCCATCACGGCGCCGTTTGCCTTGCTGGCCGGTGCCTTCGGAGGCGACGAAAAGGGCGGCGGCGATGTGAAGTTCCCGGCCGGCGTGGCCACGCTGGATGCCGAAGCCAAGAGCCAGCTGGAAAAGATTGCCAAGTCGCTCAAGGACCGCCCGGGCCTCAAGCTCACGGTGGCGGGCAGTGCCTCCACCGCGCAGGAAGCCCAGGGCTGGAAAGCCGCCAACCTGGAGGCGCAGATCGCCAAGCAGGGCAAGGGTGATGAGGACGACGCCGCGCTGAGCGACAAGGAGCGCGACAGCCGCCTGAAGTCGATCTATCGCAAGGCGGACATCGAAAAGCCCCGCAACATGGTCGGTCTGTCCAAATCCCTGCCACCCGAGGAGATGCGCAAACTGCTGGTCGATCAGCTGCCGCTGCCGCCCACGGCCATGCAGGAACTGGCCGCGGCCCGTGCCATGGCAGTGCGCAGCTACCTGGGACAGCAGGGTATCGACATGGCCCGTCTGTTCCTGGGAGACTCCAAGGCCGATGGCAAGGAAGCCGGTGCAAAAGCCCAGCTGAGTCTGGCAGTTCAGTAATTCGCTGCAGGCATGGAGCAATAAAGGGGAAAATACGCCCCATGCTCCGCGCATGCCTGTGCACGAGGAGCCATGCCCGCCCTACGGCGGGCATGCCCGTTATCCATAACTCATGTACCAACTTTTTTTGAAGCAGAAAAATGTCTGAAGCCCCAGAAGTGAACCCGACCCCGGCCAAAACCCCCGAGGCCCACCCGCTGGATGCAGTGACTGGCGGTGCTTTTTCTGCAGAAACCTCGGGCGACCGTGCAGCCCGCCTGCGTGACTGGCTGGCCACATCGCCCGCCCACGATGTGCTGCAGGAAGTGTTCAAGGAAATGAATGCCCGCGACAAGGGCGCTGCCCGCGTTGTGCGCGAGCGCCTGGACGAGCTGCGCCGCGCCAAGGACCAGGACGCCATCGCCGTGGAATGGGTGGCCAAGGCCCAGGCCCTGCTGGCCCAGCCGGCGCTGAATCTGGCCGACGCCGCCGCCTGGCAGCGTGACGCCGCCAAGGCCGGCGCACCGTTGTCGCGCGAACCGCTGGCCGGTTTCAAGGCCCAGCTGGCCGAGCGCATCAAGGCCGCCGAAGACCTGCAGCACCGTGTGCAGGTGCAAAAGGAAGCGGCCGTGCTGCTGTCCCAGCGCATCGAAGTGCTGTCCACCAAGTCCTGGAAAGACGCCGCTGCCGTGCAGGAAGCGCTGAGCGCCGACGTGGCCCGCTGGCAGGAACAGGCCCAGGCGCTGACCGAAGACGCTGCCTGGCCCAGCCTGGACGCCCGCCTGGCCCAGCAGCTTACCAGCTCGCGCGACCAGCTGCGTGTGGTGTGGGATGCCTTTGTCTCGGCCCTGGCCGTGACCCAGGCGGCTGCCGACAACGCCGAAGCCGCGCTGCCTCCCGTGCCCGTGTGGGCCGATGAAATCCGCGTGGGCCGTGGTCTGCCGGCCGAGCTGGCCGCCGATGCACCGGCCGCCAAGCCGGCCAAGGGCGATGCCCCGGTCAAGGCTGCTGCCGTCGTGCTGCAGGCTGCCCAGGTGCTGCAGCACCT
Source organism: Comamonas sp. 17RB (assembly GCF_030056555.1). Lineage (NCBI taxonomy): Bacteria > Pseudomonadati > Pseudomonadota > Betaproteobacteria > Burkholderiales > Comamonadaceae > Comamonas > Comamonas sp. 17RB. Next base: position 60,566 of record NZ_JASHHY010000005.1, read on the forward strand.
GGTGGGCACCGAAGAAGACAAGACCGCCGCCATCGCCGGTCTGCGCGCTGCACTGCGCCAGCATGGCCGCGCACTGGATGCCGAAGTGATCCAGCAGATGGATGCGCTGCTGGTGCAGGCCGGCGACGCCCGTGGCTGGAAGCCCCAGGCCGTGGATGCCGAACGGGAAGCCCTGATCGCCAAGGCCAAGGGCCTGGTGGATCGCCCCGAAGGCCAGACCCTGGGTGGCCGCAAGGTCCAGGAAACGCTGCGCCAGCTGCGCGAACAATGGAAGCTGCTGGACCAGGGCGCGGTGCCCAACCACGGTCTGTGGAAGCAGTTCGATGAGGCCTGCAACACCGCCTACAAGCTGGTCGAAGGCTGGCTGGACAAGCTGCGCACCGAATCGGCCCAGCACAAGGCGTCGCGCACCACGCTGATCGAGGAACTCCGTGCCTGGGGACAGTCCGTCAAGGACTCCAAGGACTGGAAGGGCATGGCCCGCAGCCTGCGCCAGTTTTCCGAACGCTGGCGCGAAGGCGGCCATGTGGGCGAGAAGCTGTATGCCGAGCTGCAACAGCAATGGCGCCAGGCCATCAACGAAGCCGAAGCTCCGCTGCAGCAGGCCCAGAAGGACAGCCTGCAGCGCCGCCAGGCCATGATCGAGGAAGCCCAGGCACTGGGCGCAGCCCCGGCGCTGCAGATCGCCGCCATCAAGGCGCTGCAGCAACGCTGGCAGGCCGAAGCCCAGGAAGTGCCGGTGGACCGCCGCCAGGAACAGAAGCTGTGGGATGCGTTCCGCAAGCCGCTGGACGAGGCCTTCAGCCGCAAGCCGGCCGAGCGTGGTGAGCGCGGCAGCCGTGCCGTCAATCTGGAATCGCTCAGCGCCCATGACCGTGCGGTGCTGGAAGCCTCGCAGCAGCTGGAAGCCGCCAACGCCGAAGGCGATGCGCAGAAGATCCGCGCCGCGCTGACCGCGCTGGAAGAAGCCCTGCGTGCCGCCCCTGCGGCCGAAGCCGCCCAGCCAGCTGCCGCGGCGGCACCGGCTGCGCCCGTGGCGACCGACCGCCCGGTGAAGGCCGTGCGTGGCGACGACCGCCCCGGCATGCGCAAGGAAGCCCCGGCTGCGGCGGCTGGTGGCCGCAAGCCCGGCCCCCGCCAGGATCGCGGTGACCGCGGTGACCGTTTCGAGCGCCCGGCCCGTGGCCCGCGCCTGGGCGATGCGGCTTTCCGCGCCCAGCGTGAAGCCCAGGAACACGCCCAGTCTGCGCTGCGCAAGCTGACGGCCCAGGCCCATGGCGAAGCCCTGACCCAGCTGATGGACGCCTGGTCCAAGCGCGATGCGGCCCTGGTGCCGCCCGCGCAGGAACTGGGCAAGCTGAGCAATGCTTCCCGCAACAGCTGGCATGCCGCCGTGGGCGCAGCCGCCAAGGGCGAAGCCGCCGAGTCGCTGCTGCGCCTGGAAATGGCTGCCGACGTGCCCACCCCGGCCGACCAGCTGTCCGCACGCCGTGCACTGCAGCTGCAGCTGCTGACCAACCGCAAGGCCACCGATCCCCGCACCACCTGGGAGCAGGATGTGGCGGCGGTGCTGGCTGCGGAGCGCAGCGACAGCGCGGCCCAGCGCCTGCAAAGCGCACTCAAGGCCTTGCTGCGCGGCAGCAAGTAAGCCGGGCGCCAGCGCAGGGCCTGCGGTACCTGCGCTGCAGCCACAGCAAGCCAGCCTACCGGCTGGCTTTTTTTATGCCTTTTTCAGGGTTTGTGGGGACGCTGCAGGCGGTGACGCGGCAGGCAGAGGCTCGCACAATGGGGCATCTGCCTGCCACAACAAGGAGAGACCCATGCTGTTGCGTCGCTGGATGTGGATTGCCTGGCCTGCCTTTCTGGCCGCCGGGGTGATGGAGATGCTGGTGTTTGCCGTGGTCGACCCGCTGGAAATGCAGTGGCTGTCGGCCTACGGCGAGGTGTCGCGCCTGGGCGTGTGCACGGTGGCCTTCTTCCTGTTCTGGGCCATCATCATGATGGCATCGGCCATGACCAGCCTGCTGGCCCTGTCCCCGCAGGAGCTCAATGCCCAGGAGCGCCGCGTTCCGTCGCTGTGAGCGGCCTCTGTGAAGTGGGGGAGGGAGCGGCCCCCCGCAGGGCTGTGCGGGCAGGCCCGCGCACTGCCGACGTGCAGGAATGCCGTGGTGCGGCAAGGCCGGGCACCATGAAAAAAGCCTCCGGAAGGAGGCGGGGGTGCTGGAGCCGCGCCGCGGTGGCGGCTGCTCTCACTCGCAGGCGTGCTGGCTGTTGACGATGCGCTTGAGGCCTTCGGTGTCCAGGATGCGCACATGGCGCTGCTTCACTTCGACCAGGCCTTCCTCGACAAACTTCGAGAAGGTGCGGCTGACCGTTTCCAGCTTCAGGCCCAGGTAGCTGCCGATCTCTTCACGCGTCATGCGCAGCACCAGCTCGGAAGACGAGAAGCCCCGGGTGTGCAGGCGCTGCACCAGGTTCAGCACAAAGGCGGCCAGGCGCTCTTCGGCACGCATGCTGCCCAGCAGCAGCATCACGCCGTGTTCGCGCACGATCTCGCGGCTCATCACCTTGTGCACATGCGACTGCAGGGCCGTCACTTCGCGCGACAGCTCTTCCAGGCGGTCGAACGGCATGACGCAGACTTCGGCGTCTTCCAGGGCTACGGCATCACAGGTGTGGTGGTCGTGCACGATGCCGTCCAAGCCGATGATCTCGCCCGCCATCTGGAAGCCCGTCACCTGGTCACGGCCGTCTTCCGTGGCCACGCAGGTTTTGAAGAAACCGGTGCGGATGGCATAGAGCGCAGTAAATGCCTCGCCATTGCGGAACAAGGTGCTGCCCCGTTTGATTTTGCGGCGTGTGGCCACAATATCGTCAATACGGTGCAACTGCTGCTCATTCAAGCCTGTGGGCATGCACAGTTCACGCAGATTGCAGTTGGAGCAGGTGACTTTGATAGGGGGTGGTGTCATGGCACTGACGCCTTGGGCTCCCGCTGAACGGGCCATTGGACGTAACGCTGAAAGGTTATCGGGCTGGGAGGCGAGAGAGGGGGTGCTCAGTTGTGCGAATGATGTGAGTCAATTGTCTCAGGTATGGTATTTGAATGTCTTGATATGCATCAAGGCTAATTTCCCCGGGCTGCGGCACAGTGCCGTACAGCACCTAAGGAATATTCAATGACAGCAGTAACGCCGGAGCTTTTGCGTCGGTACGACGTGCCTGGGCCCCGTTATACCTCTTATCCCACCGCTGATCGCTTTATTGAAGCATTTGGTCAGGATGATTATGTGTTGGCGCTGGAACAGCGCAAGCACCATTCTGCGGCCAAGGCGCTTCCCATGTCACTGTATGTGCATGTGCCTTTCTGTGAGGCCCTGTGCTACTACTGCGCGTGCAACAAGATCATCACCAAGCACCATGAACGCGCGCAGACCTATCTGCAGTACCTGGAAAAAGAGGTGGCTCTGCAGGTGGCGCATTGTGGCAAGGGACAGGCGGTCAGCCAGCTGCACCTGGGCGGCGGCTCTCCCACCTTCCTGTCCGATGCCGAGCTGACCCAGCTGATGGATATGCTGCGCGCCAACTTCAGTTTTGAAGCGGTGGGCGAATATTCCATCGAGGTCGATCCCCGCACCGTCACCCGCGAACGCCTGGCCCATCTGGCGCAGCTGGGCTTCAACCGCCTGAGCTTCGGGGTGCAGGATTTCGACCCCGATGTGCAAAAGGCGGTGCACCGCGAGCAGCCGGCCGAGCAGGTCTTCGATCTGGTGCAGGCGGCGCGCGAGCTGGGCTTTCACTCGGTCAATGTGGACCTGATCTATGGCCTGCCCAAGCAGACCGCTGCATCGTTCCAGCGTACCCTGGAGCAGGTGTGCCAGCTGCGGCCGGACCGGATCGCGCTGTATGCCTATGCGCATCTGCCGGAACGCTTCAAGCCCCAGCGCCGCATTGCGCAGGAAGACCTGCCGGAGGCTTCGGACAAGCTGTCCATGCTCTCGGGCTCCATCGATGCCTTCATGCAGGCTGGCTATGTCTATGTGGGCATGGACCACTTCGCACTGCCGGAAGATGCGCTGGCCATTGCCAAGCGGCAAGGACGGCTGCACCGCAACTTCCAGGGCTACAGCACGCAGCCGGACTGCGACCTGATTGCCCTGGGGGTGTCCGCCATCGGCCGCGTGGGTGCCACCTACAGCCAGAACGCCAAGACCCTGGAAGAGTATTACGACTTCCTCGACCAGGGTCGGCTGCCCGTGGTGCGGGGCCTGGCGCTGGGGCGCGACGACCTGGTGCGGCGCGCCGTCATCATGTCGCTGATGTGCCAGGGCGAAGTGCTGTTCGAGCCCATGAGCCAGTCCTGGCTGCTGGACTTCCAGCGCTACTTCGCGGCCGAGCTGGAGATGCTGGCCCAGCAGCAGGAGCAGGGCCTGGTGGTGATCGACGACGACGGCATCAAGGTCACGCCCATGGGCTGGTTCTTTGTGCGCGGCGTGGCCATGACGTTTGACCGGCATTTGCAGGCCGGCAAGAACCGGGCGCGCTTTTCCAGGATCATCTAGCCCATGTGGCTGTCGTTGCTTGGAACCGCTTTCTTCATGGGGCTCGTGGGTGGGCCCCATTGTCTTGCGATGTGCGCCGCACCCTGTGCGGCCATCGTCTCGCCGCTGCGCAGCGGGGGGCGGGTGGTGTCCATCCAGCCTGAAGGGGCTTCGGCGCAGCCGCCAGAGGCGGCCAATGCTGGGCGCTGGCTGGGCTTTCACGCTGGTCGCCTGATGGGCTATGCCGCGCTGGGCGGCGTGGCGGCCTATGCCATGGAGACGGTGGCCTGGTTCTCCGACCGCACCTCCGCCCTGCATCCGCTGTGGGTGCTGCTGCACCTGGCGGCATTGGCGTGGGGCCTGATGCTGCTGCTTCAGGCCCGCCAGCCCCAATGGGTGGAGTCCGGCGGGCGCAAGCTGTGGAGCAAGGTGCAGCACGGTGTGCGCGGGCCGGGGGGAACCTGGGTGGCCGGCAGCCTGTGGGCTTTTCTGCCGTGTGGCCTGCTGTACTCCGCCGTCATGGTGGCGGCCCTGGCTGGCGGCGTGTGGCAGGGCGCTGCATCCATGGTGGCGTTCGGTGTGGGCGGGGGCCTGTGGCTGGCCCTGGGCCCGTGGCTGTGGCAGCGCATCAGCCGCCTGCAGCAGTGGCGCGAAGCCTGGGGGCTGCGCACCGCCGGCGCGCTGCTGGCCGGTGTCTCGCTGTGGGCCCTGTGGATGGACATGGTGCATGTGCCATCACAGTGGTGCCGCTAGGGCTGACATGGAGCGGTAACGCGGCACAATACGCTGTAGCTTTTTAATGCACAGCGGCGCCGCTTGCGCAACCCCTTTATGTAAGTACTTATTTGTCGCATGCAGTCGTCATAATGGGCGGTTTGGATCGACTGGCTTGCTGGCGTGCTGCAGCCCAAACAACGTGACGCACTCCCTTTTAATTGACGTTCGGGACATCTGCATAGGTATGTATGTCCAATTGGACATTGGCTGGTTGCGCCATCCATTTCCAGTGAGCAGCTTTCGAGTGAACAGCCAGGAACAGATTGACGTGCTGCAATCGCTGGGTTTGGACGAGATTCGTTGCATTCCTGCAAAATCTGATCCCAGTGTTTTGACTTTTTTACCTCCACTTACAAATGAAGAGGGGGAGGCGCCCGCAGCTGATGGCACGCCGCCACAGCCGGCACGGCCTGCCACCATCGGCTCGTCGGGGCTGCACATCCCGACGCTGGCGGCACGCGATGTGCCGGCTATGGCGTCGAGCGAAGTGGCCGCACTCAAGACCTGCGACCAGCGCTTTTCTGCCGCCACCCACAGCTACCGCGAAGTCGTGTCACGGCTGGTCAACGACCCGCAGGACGCCATGCGCGCCAGCTCCAGCCTGGTGGCCGGGTATATCGCGGAGCTGCTGGATGCCTCGCAGACGGCCATCCGGCTGCTGTCCGAGAGCGTGGGCGAACAGCAGGGCGCCCACCCCATCAATGTCACCGTGCTTTCGCTGCTACTGGGCAAGTCCCATGGGCTCAATTCGGCGCGGCTGATGGACCTGGGCCTGGCCGCCTTGCTGCACGATGTGGGCAAAAGAGACATCGACCCCCGCTGCACCGAATTGCTGCCCAGCTTCACGCCGGAGCAAAAAGCCGCGTACGAAGACCATGTGGGGGCTTCTGTGGCCTACGGCCAGCGCATGGGCCTGTCGCCCACGGCTCTGACGGCGATTGCGCAGCACCACGAGGCGACGGACGGCACGGGCTTTCCGCTGCACCTGGTGGAGGAAGACCTGTCCATCGAAGGCCAGATCCTGGCGCTGACCAACTGCTACGACAAGCTGTGCAATCCGCTGGCGCATGCGGTGGCCCTGACCCCGCACGAAGCGCTGTCGGACCTGTTCGGCCGCCGCCGCGGCGGCTTCACGCGCGAGCTGGTCGAACTCTTTGTGCGCGTGATGGGGGTCTACCCTCCGGGCTCGGTGGTGCAGCTGAGCGATGAACGGTATGGCCTGGTGGCCTCCGTGCGCAGCGACCAGCCGCTGAAACCTGCGGTGCTGCTCTACAACCCGGACGTGGACCGGGCCAAGGCCGAGCCTGTGGAGCTGTCGGAGCTGCGCGGCGTGGTCATCAAGCGCAGCCTGCGCCCTGCGCAGCTGCCGCGCGAGGTGTTGGACTATCTGTCGCCGCGCCAGCGCGTGTGCTACTTCTTCGAGCGCGCCGTGCCGCTGATGTCTGCCGTGGGAGGGGAAGCATGAACCAGTCCACCCATTTGCAGGCATGGTGCCAGGCGTTTGAGTGGATGACGGAGGCGGTGTGGTTGGTGGACCCCCACAGCCTGACCGTGGCGTATTCCAATTCGGCGGCGCAGCGTCTGGTGGGCCTGACGGGCTCGCGCCTGCAAGGCTGCCACGTGCGCGATCTGGCGGCGGCGCCGCAGGACATGTACCGCTGGAACGATGCCGCGGAAGTCAGCTGGGGGCAGGTCACCCACACCCAGGTACTGCATGCCAGCGGCCGGGCCATCCCGGTAGAGCAGCGCATCCGTGAAGTCGAAGACCCCGAGGGCGGGAACTGGCTGCTGTGGACCTTGCTGGACCGCAGCGAGCAGGAACACAACGAGCGCGAGCTGGAGAGCCTGCTGGCCGAGCTGCGCGCCACCCTGGACTCGGCCGCCGATGGCGTGCTGGTGTGCTCGGCCGATGGTGCGATCCGCGCCTTCAACCAGAAGCTGGCCGATATCTGGGTCATGCCGGCTGCGCTGCTGCTGCAGCGCAATGATGCGGCCATCATGGCCTGGATGCGGGACCAGGTGCTGTCGCCTGCACAGTACGACCAGCAACTGCAGGCGCTGGGCCAGGACCCCCTGGTGCACACCGCCGATATCCTGAATCTGGCGGACCGGCGCGTGGTGGAACGCCGCTCGGTTCCGCTGCTGCGCCACGGCATGGCTGTGGGGCGCATTTTTTCGTTCCGCGACATCTCCAGGGAGATGGAAGTCCAAAGCGGCCTGCGGGTGGCCGCGCAGGTGTTCGAGAGCAGCCTGGACGCCATCTTCATTGCCGATGCGCAGGGTGCCGTCCTCCAGACCAACCCGGCCTGCGACGGCATGCTGGGTGCCCCCCTGTCCCCCGGTGCGCAGGCCAGTGCGCTGTTTGCGCAGACCGAGCCGGAATGGCTGGACGCGGTGGCGCAGGCGTGGAAAGAGGTCGGCCACTGGGAAGGTAACCGCCAGCTGCAGCGCGTGGACGGCAGCCTGTGTGCCGTGCGCCTGTCCTGGGTGGTCTCGCGCGACGAGCGCGGGCAGGTGCAGCAAAGTGTGGGCTTCATCCGGGACCTGACCCAGCAGCAGGCGGCGCAGCAGAAGATCGAACAACTGGCCTTCAGCGATGCGCTGACCGGCCTGCCCAACCGCCTGATGCTCGGCCAGCATGTGGAGCAGGCCATCACCCAGGATACGCAGGCCGAGTTCGCCATCCTGTTCCTGGACCTGGACCGCTTCAAGATCATCAACGACTCCCTGGGTCACCAGTTCGGCGACCGGGTGCTGCAGCTGGTGGCGCAGCGCCTGCAGTCCTGTCTGCGGCCGCTGGATGTGCTGTGCCGCCTGGGTGGAGACGAATTCGTCCTTTACCTGCATGCGTGCCAGAAGCAGCATTCCGAGCGGATTGCCCGGCGCATCCAGGATGCAATGCGCGAGCCGTTCGTGCTGGACGGTCTGGGCTTTTCGGTGCAATGCAGCATTGGCATGGCCCAGTACCCTGAGCACGGGCGCACGCTCAACGAACTGATCAAGCAGGCCGACACCGCCATGTACCGGGTCAAGGCCAGTGGCAAGGGTAGCTTCGGCTTCTACGAGCCGGCCATGTCCAACGGGCTGCTGGGCCGGGTGCAGATGGAGCACGCGCTGCGGCAGGCGCTGGACCGTGATGCCCTGCGCGTGGTCTACCAGCCCCAGGTCGAAATGCACACCGGTAGCATCGTCGGTTGCGAGGCGCTGCTGCGCTGGACGGATGCACGCCTGGGCGTGGTCTCGCCCGGGGTGTTCATTCCGCTGGCCGAGGAGTCCGGCTACATCGTCAAGCTCGGCGCCTGGGTGCTGGAGCAGGCGGTCAAGGAAGCAGTGCGCTGGGTCAAGCAGGGCCTGGGCGTGAAGGTGTCGGTCAACGTCTCTTCGCTGGAGCTGCACCAGCCCGACTATGCGGCGCGCGTGGCCTCGCTGCTCAGTGCCTATGGCCTGCCGGCATGCTGGCTGGAGCTGGAACTCACCGAGTCTGCCCTGCTGCAGAAGGAGCCGGTCATCGTGCACTGCATCGAACAGCTCGCGGACCTGGGTGTGCAGCTGGTGATCGACGACTTCGGTACCGGTTATTCCAACCTGGCCTACCTCAAGCGCATGCCAATTTCCAAGCTCAAGGTCGACCAGTCCTTTGTGCGTGGTCTGCCGCAGGACATGAGCGACAAGGCCATTGTGGAGGCGGTCATCGGCCTGGGCCGCGCGCTCGATGTGGAGATCGTCGCCGAGGGCGTGGAAACCGCCGCGCAGCGTGAAACGCTGATGCGCATGGGCTGCGGCTTCTACCAGGGATTTCTGTGTGCCCCGGGGGTCGAGGCGGCTACCTTCCAGGCCATGCTGCGCGCCCAGGCGGCAGGCCTGGAAGCAGGAAGTCTGGGGGGCGGAGTGCCGGGAGAAGACCGGCCGGTGTAGCGGCCTTGGCCGCCGGGATGAGGGTGGGGGGTGTCTGCAAAAACCACCGCGCCGTCATCCTGAACCGGGGGTTCAGGTGGGCGAGGGCAACCAGACGTTGGGTTCGTCTAACGCGAGACGATCACGCTTGCCTGGCAATGTACCAAGCCCGTGCTCAGGGAGCATTGGTTCAAGGCAATATAAAGCACGGCAGATTTGCAGACGCCTTTATTTTAGCGCGTGCCCGGCGGCTTGTGGTGGACCGGATGGAGAAAAGGGGGATTTGCGCGGCAGCAGCTTTTCGGCGCTGCCGCAAGGCCTCTACAGCAGCTTGCTGTCGACTTCCAGCGCCGCTTCCAGGCGTTCGATCAGCGCCTGAGCCTGCTGCAGCTCGTGCTCGCGCAGCACCAGCAGCTCATGCAGCTGCGCGGCCAGTACCTGGGCTTCTTCCTGTGCCTGCTGCGCTTGCTGCAGGGTGTCGTCCCGCGGTGTGTCTTCCAGCGGAGCAGCGGGCAGTGCGTCGGCTGCAGGGGCCGCGGGTGCCAAGCCGTTTTCCAGCGTCAGCTCCAGCTCTTGCTCCAGTTCCTGCACGCGGGTGTACAGCGATGCACTCTCGAACGCCAGATTGACGGCGGCCAGCACCCCCACGCGTTCGCGGGCGCGCACCTTGCCGGTGTTGCGGATGCGTTCCATGTCCGCATCCACCCGCTGCACGGCGGCCAGCAGCATGTCTTCCTGGCCCTCGGGGCAGGTCAACACATAGTCTTGCTGGAGGATGCGCGCTTCGATCTGGCTCATGGTGCCTCTTGGTTGGCGGGCAGGCGCTCAATCAGTGCGTCCACCCGTGCACGTGCCGCCTGCAGGCGCGAGCGCAGGGAATCGCGCTCCTGTGTGAGCGCGGCCACCTGCTCGGCCAGCAGGGCATTGGTGCGCTGAAGCTCGGCGTGGCGCAGCAGCAGGCGATCAACACGCTCTGCCAGCGGCTCGATCATGGAAGGCTGCGAGGTCATGGACATAGAGGGTAGCAATTGTAGGCGTGCCTAAATGTAAGCAGGTGAAATAAGGCCGAATCAGCCTGCATATGACGCTGGAAAACACCGGTGCACAGCAGTTTTTCTACGAACGGCACGACTGAAACTAAAATCGCGGCTGTTGGTGCTCGCAGCGCGGTTCACGCGCAGCAGTTCAACGGGAAGCAGGACGGCCTCGTTTTTTTCAGAACCCGCCCAGCCTGCGCTGCCCCCGCAACGGTGAGTCCCTGGTGCATGCCATGCACCCCCGCCATCTGATACCGCCACTGGATGCCTTGAACAAGCGTCTGGGAAGGCGATGGTGTGGAGGACCAGCCCGGATACCGGCCAACACTGGTGTGCCCGCTCGAGCGGGCATGGTTTTGCCCATCACTGGCGGGGAGGCTGGTACGGGCGACTAGGTGTTTTTTTCTCATGTTTTCGAATGTTTTGAAGGCCGGTGCCGTGGCGCCCGCCTTGCCGTGGTCTGCCGTGTCGGCAGCCATGTTGTGCGCGGTGGCGGCCGCTGCCCAGGCCCAGGAGAGCCCCTCTGCACGCGCCACGCTGGAGGAGACCGTGGTGTCCGCCACGCGCAGCGAGCAGCGCCTGTCGGACGTGATTGCGGACATGACGGTCATCGACCGCGACCAGCTGGACCAGCAGGCCGGCCGGTCGCTGGAAGACGTGATGGCCAAGCTGCCCGGCGTGCAGATCACCCGCAACGGCGGCCCCGGCACCGAAACCGGTCTCTACCTGCGCGGCGCCAGCAAGCAGCACACGGCGGTCTATATCGACGGCATCCGTGTCGATGTGCAGAACGGCTCCGGCGGTGCGCAGTGGGAATCCCTGCCGGTGGACCTGATCGAGCGCATCGAAGTGCTGCGCGGCCCGGCAGGTGCGGTCTATGGCTCGGACGCGCTGGCGGGCGTGGTGCAGGTGTTCACCAAGCGCGGAACCGCCGGCGTGCAGCCCTTTGTGGGCCTGGGGGCCGGCGAGTACGGCAGCCGCAAGGCCGAGGCTGGCATCAGCGGCGCCCAGGGCATGGTGGATTACGCGCTGGGCCTGTCCTATGCCGAAAGCCATGGCTTCGACTCCAAGAACCGCGGTGTGCACAACGAAGACCGCGATGGCTACACACGCAAATCGGCCAACGCCCGCGTGGGGCTGCAACTGAACGCCGACCAGCGCCTGGAGCTGACGGCCCTGACCAGCCGCACCAATGCCGGGTATGACGCCAGCAAATCGGTCAAGGACGACCGCGGCCTGCGCGCGCTGGATGCCTATGGCCTGAGCTGGACCGCCCAGTGGACGGAGCGCTTTCGCACGCGCCTGTCCGTCAGCGAATCCACCAACCGCTACGAGACCTCGGGCACCAGCACCTACGAAGCCGAAACCCGGCTGCGCACCATGCTGCTGCAGAACGAGTGGCTGCTGGGCCCGGGCACCTTGAGCCTGGCGCTGGAGCGGCGCGAAGACACGCTGGAAAACACCGGCCTGAAAAATACCAGCCACAGGGACCGCGACCAGACCGGCGTGGCCATCGGCTACGGCGCCAAGTTCGGTACCCACAGCGTGCAGCTGAATGCCCGCAGCGACGAGGACAGCGACTTCGGCCGCAAGAACACCGGCGGCATCGGCTACGCCTGGGCATTTGCGCCCCAGTTGCGCGCCACCGCCTCCACCTCGACCGGCTTTCGCGTGCCCAGCCTGTACCAGCGCTTTTCGGACTATGGCGATCCGGCCCTGGCACCCGAAGAAAGCCTGAACAAGGAAATCGGTCTGCGCTGGGCCGACCAGGGCAACCACCTGGGGGTGACGCTGTACCGCAACAAGCTGCAGAACCTGGTGTCCTATGAAAAAGGCCTGGGCAGCTGCGGCAAGACGTCCTGCTATGTGAACGTGGAGCGTGCGCAGCTGCAGGGCATCACCCTGACCGGTGCCTACCGCACCGGCCGGCTCAAGTGGTATGGCTCCGTGGATTTCCAGAACCCCACGAACGAGGCCACCGGCAAGCTGCTGGAGCGCCGCTCGCGCCGCTTTGCCACCCTGGGGGTGGATGCCGCCGTGCACGGGTGGACACTGGGCGGGGAAATGCAGGCGGCCAGCCGCCGCTACAACGCCAAGGACGAGCAGGTCATGAGCCTGGGTGGCTACACCCTGTTCAACCTGTCGGCCTCCACGCAGGTGGCCAGGGACCTGACCCTGACCGCACGCATCGACAACCTGATGGACCGGGCCTATACCTTGGCCCAGGATTACGCCACGCCGGGCCGCACCTTCTGGGTGGGCCTGAAATGGCTGCCCCGTTGACCGCCGGGGCCGCCGGAAAGCATGCATGTTGACTGATACTTCCGCCCAAGCTGCGCGCCGCTGCGTGGCCGTGTTGGTGGCGGCCCCGGCATCGGGCCAGGGCAAGACCACCGTGACCGCCGCGCTGGCGCGCTGGCACACCCGCCAGGGGCGCACGGTGCGCGTGTTCAAGTGCGGCCCGGATTTTCTGGACCCCTACTGGCACCAACTGGCCAGCGGTGCACCGGTGCACAACCTGGACGGCTGGATGGTGGGCATGGACGAGGTCCGGGCCCGCCTGCATGCCGCCGCCGGTGAGGCCGATGTCATCCTGATCGAAGGGGTGATGGGCCTGTTTGACGGCAGCCCGACTGCCGCCGATCTGGCCCAGCAACTGGGCGTGCCCGTGCTGCTGGTGGTGGATGCGGGCGCGATGGCCGGCTCGTTTGGCGCCCTGGTGCTGGGCATGCGGCAGTACCAGCCGGAGGTGCCGTGGGCCGGGGTGCTGGCCAACCGCGTGGCCACCGGCATGCATGCGCAGATGCTGCAGACCAGCCTGCGTGAACCCGATCTGTGGCTGGGCGCGCTGGCGCGCATCGGCCAGGGCAGGGATGCACAGCTGCTGCCGGAGCGCCACCTGGGCCTGGTGGCCGCGCACGAGCTGCCCGATGCCATGGCACGGCTGAACGCCGCCGCCGACCAGCTGGCCGACACCCCGCTGGGCCAGATGGACTGGGCCGCCTGGCAGCGCTGGAGCGTGGAATTCCCCGCAGCAGCAGCGGCCCAACCGCCGGCCGGACAGCAGGCGCTGCAGCCCTGGCTGCAGGGGCGCACGGTGGCCGTGGCCAGCGATGCGGCCTTCAGCTTCATCTACCCGGCCAACCTGGACTGCCTGCAGGCCATAGGGGCCAATCTGGCATTTTTCTCGCCCCTGGCTGGCGAAGGCCTGCCGCCCTGCGATGCCCTGTGGCTGCCCGGCGGCTATCCGGAACTGCATGCCGGCAAGCTGGCGGCCAACACCGGGCTACAGGCCGATTTGCGTGCCCACGTGGCGGCGGGCAAGGCGGTGTGGGCCGAGTGCGGCGGCATGCTGGCCCTGGGCCAGCAGATCACCGATGCGCAAGGCCAGTCCCAGCCGCTGTGGGACATCCTGCCGGGCACGGCGCAGATGCAGACCCGGCTCGCCGGTCTGGGCATGCAGCAATGCCAGCTGCAAGGCAGCGTGCTGCGCGGCCACACCTTCCACTACTCGCGCTTTGACTGCAGTGCGCCGGAGGTCGGGCGTACCAGCCGTGCACGCCAGCCGGTGGAGCCCGGCAAGGGCGAGGCGGTCTACCGCCAGGGCAGCGTGCACGCCAGCTACTTCCACGCCTGGTTCCCTTCGCACCCGCGTGCGGTGGCCGCCTTGCTGGGGGCCGAGCCGGTGTGCTGGGGCGGGCCGGCAGAGCTTTCATAATCCACGCCACCATGAGCGATTCCCTTTCTTCCCCCGTGGCCTGGCAGGAACTCATCCTGGGCGGCCAGAAAAGCGGCAAGACCCGCCGTGCAGAACAGGCTGCGCGTGACTGGCTGGATGCCGCCCCCGGGCGCAGCGCCACCTACCTGGCCACCGGCCAGGCCTGGGACGACGAGATGCGCGCCCGCATTGCCCGCCACCAGGTGGACCGGGCTGCGCGCGTGCCGGGCATGCAGACGGTGGAAGCGCCGCTGCAGCTGGCCCAGGCCCTGCAGGCCCACAGCAACCCCCAAACGCTGGTGGTGGTGGACTGCCTGACCATGTGGCTGACCAACTGGATGATGCCGATGGAGGCCGCCGCTTCCTCCACGTTCTCCACGTCCGCGGAGCCATCGCCGGACTGGGGCGCACAGCGCAGCCGGTTGCTGCAGGTGCTGGTGCACTGCCCCGGCCCGGTGGTGCTGGTGGGCAACGAAATCGGTCTGGGCGTGATCCCCATGGGGCGCGAGGTGCGCGCCTTTGTCGATGCGCTCGGGGTGTTGAACCAGGACGTGGCCGCCGCATGCAGCCGTGTGACCTTGATGGCAGCGGGTTTGCCGCTGCAGCTGAAATGACCGGGATGGCTTCTTCCATGGCACTGCCGCGTACTGTGGCCCAGGGGCTGCGTCACCGTGCTGCGGCCATCGCCTGCCTGGTCCTGTGGGCGGCGCTGCCGTCCATGCCCGTGCAGGCCGCCGCCGTGCCGCCGCCGCTGGCGGAAAGTGCGCGCCTGGCGCCACAGCCCATCACCGACGACCGGGGCAAGACCGTGCAGCTGGCCAAGCCGCCGCAGCGCATCGTCAGCCTGCTGCCCTCGCTGACCGAAAGCACCTGCGCGCTGGGCCTGTGCGACCGGCTGGTGGGCGTGGACCGCTACTCGGACTGGCCGGCCGCGGTGCAGAAGCTGCCCGTGGTGGGCGGCGGGCTGGACCCCAGCGTGGAATCCATTGTCGCCCTCAAGCCCGACCTGGTGCTGCTGTCCAATGCTTCCAAGGTGGCAGAGCGTCTGGAGTCGCTGGGCATCAAGGTCGCCGCGCTGGAAGTGAAATCGCAGGCCGGCGTGCACAAGGTGCTGGACAAGCTCGGCCGGCTGCTGGGCGTGCCCCAGGCCCAGGGGGCCGACCGGGTCTGGCGCGAACTGCAGACCGGCGTGGCCGATATCGCCCGGCAGATGCCGGACAGCGCCAAGCAGGTGCGTGTGTACTTTGAGGTGAGCCGCGGCCCGTATGCGGCAGGACCCCAGTCCTTCATCGGTGAAACGCTGACCCAGCTGGGCGTGCGCAATGTCGTGCCGGCCGATCTGGGGCCGTTCCCGCGCCTGAGCCCCGAATTCCTGCTGCGCGCCCAGCCCGATGTGATCATGCTGGGCAACCGCAGCATGCAGGTGGCCACCAGCTACCCCGGCTGGAACAGCCTCAAGGCCGTGCGCGGCAACCAGGTGTGCACGTTCAGCGAACAGGAATCCAATGTCATCGTGCGCCCCGGCCCGCGCATGGCCGAAGCGGCGCAGCTGATTGTGCGCTGCCTGATCGACAAGGCGCCCAAAGCGCCGCCCTCGGGGGTGAACCGCTGATGGTGCAGCCTCTGCCGTCTTCTTCCGCGCACCGGCACGCCCATGCCCCGGGCCAGCGCCGCAGCACCGTGCTGGCCCTGGTGCTGCTGGCGCTGACCGTCGTCCTGCTGATGGGGGGCGCCAGCGTGGGCAGCACCGGCTGGGAAAGCGTGCTGCGCATGCGGGACGACCCCGTGTCGTGGCAGATCGTGGTGGACATCCGCCTGCCGCGCTCCCTGGGGGCGTGGCTGGCCGGCGCATTGCTGGGCCTGGCCGGCGCGGTGGCGCAAGGGCTGTTCCGCAATCCGCTGGCCGACCCCTACCTGTTGGGCAGCGCCTCCGGTGCTTCGCTGGGCAGCGCCGTGGGTCTGGTGCTGATGGGCTCGTCGGTGACCAGCCTGAACCTGCTGTACCGCCTGGGCATGACCGGCATGGCCTTTGTCGGCGCCGCCTGCGCCGTGGCGCTGACCGTGGTGCTGGCGCGCAATGTGCAGAACACGCTGCGCCTGCTGCTGGCCGGCGTGATCGTGGGCGTGGTGCTGGGCGCCGTGCGCGATCTGCTGGAGCTGCGCCACCCCGACATCCTGCAGGCCATGCAGGCCTTCACCCTGGGGACCTCCGCCTTTGTGGGCTGGGAGGGCTGTGTGCTGATGGCCGCGGTGCTGCTGGTGTGCGGCCTGGCCACCTGGGCCTGCGCCCGCGTGCTGGATGGGTTGACCCTGGGCGAGGCCACGGCCGCCAGCCTGGGCCTGCCGCTGGCGCAGCTGCGCTATGGCCTGGTCGCCGTGCTGGCCCTGGCCACCGGGACCTCGGTGGCCCAGACCGGTCTGATTGCCTTTGTGGGCCTGGCGGCCCCGCACCTGGTGCGCAGCCTGGTGCGCGTGGGCCATGGCCGCAGCACCTTGCTGGCCGCCGCCATGGGGGGCGTGCTGCTGCTGGCGGCCGACATCCTGGCGCGCTGGCTGGTGGCGCCGCAGGAGCTGCCCGTGGGCGTGCTCACCGCGGCCCTGGGCGGCAGCTATCTGCTGTGGCGCATGCACCGCAGCACGCGGGCAGGGGGGGCAATGTGATGCCGTTCCAGTCGCCGAACCTGGCCCTCAGTGCGCACCGGATCCACGCCAGCGTGCACGCCCAACCCATTCTGCGGGACCTGTCCGTGGACTTCACCCAGGGGCGCTGGACCAGCATCGTCGGCCCCAACGGCGCCGGCAAGTCCAGCCTGCTGAAGGTGCTCAGCGGCCTGTGGCCCGCGCACAGCCTGCAGGGCCAGGTGGCGCTGCAGGGCCGGCCGCTGCACAGCTGGCCGCGCCGGCAGCGCGCCCAGACCCTGGCCTGGCTGGGCCAGGGCGAGGTGGTCACCGAAGACCTGACCGTGCTGGACGTGGCCCTGCTGGGCCGCCTGCCGCACCAGTCCTGGCTGGCCGCGCCCAACAGCGCGGACCACGCGATCGTGGAGCGCTGCCTGCGCCAGACCCAGGCCTGGGAATGGCGCCACCGTCCGGTGGCCGAACTCTCGGGCGGCGAGCGCCAGCGGGTGCTGCTGGCCCGGGCCATGGCCGTGCAGGCCAGCGTGCTGCTGATGGATGAGCCGCTGGCCAATCTGGACCCGCCGCACCAGACCGACTGGATGCACGCCGTGCGCGCCCTGGTGGCGCAGGGCACCACGGTGGTCAGCGTGCTGCACGAGCTGTCGTTTGCCTTGCTGGCCGATGAAATGGTGGTGATGGAGGCAGGGCAGGTGGTGCACCACGGCGCCTGCCAGGCCCCCGAGACCCACGCGGCACTGGAAGCCGTGTTCGACCACCGCATCCGCATCTGCCAGGTGGAAGACCTGTGGATGGCGCTGCCGCGCTGATGGACGCACCGATTTTTTAACCTGCATTGCCCGCAATGCCCCTTGGAAGGAGACCTGCCATGCATATCGAACCGGGACTGGTGGATGGAAGCAAGATACTGCTGAGTTACGTCACGGGCACGGCCGCGCTGGCCTACACCGCCAAACTGGCATGGGACATGCTGCGGCACAACGGCCCGTCGGCGCTGCTGCTGCGCTCGGCCGTGGCCGCTGCGCTGGTGTTCGCCTTCTTCGAGGTGTTTCCGCACCACCCCGTGGGCGTGTCGGAGGTGCACCTGATTCTGGGCACCACCTTGCTGCTGATCTTCGGCGTCGCACCGGCGGCGATCGGGCTGGCCGCCGGCCTGCTGGTGCAGAGCCTGTTCTTTGCGCCCCAGGATCTGCCGCAGTACGGCATGAACGTGACCACCTTGCTGGTGCCGCTGTTCGCCACGGCCGCGCTGGCGCGCCGGGTGATCCCCGCCGACATGGCCTATGTGGATCTGAGTTACGCCCAGACCTTCAAGCTGTCGGTGGCCTACCAGGGCGGCATCGTGCTGTGGGTGGGCTTCTGGGCCATCTATGGCCAGGGCGCCGGCGCCGCCAATCTGGCGGACATCGGCCGCTTTGGCGGCGCCTATATGACGGTGGTGCTGCTGGAGCCCCTGATCGACCTGGGCGTGCTGGCCATCGCCAAGGCCTGGCAGCGCTTGCAGGGCAGCGCCCTGGTGGAGCGCCGCATGTACCAGGCTGCCTGACTCGGCTGACCGGCCCGCTGGTGCCGGCTGCCTGCTCGTGGGCCACCGCGGTGGCCCCCTTTTTTTGGAATCTCCCGGACCTTGAAGGTCCACTCTCGCCTTATGCAAATCGAAACACCTCCTTCCGAAAAGCCTTACGAAAAGCCCGAGGGCGAACGCCGCGGCCTGGTCATCGTCAACACCGGTGACGGCAAGGGCAAAAGCACGGCCGCCTTCGGCCTGGCCTTCCGCGCCACCGGCCGCGGCAAGGCCGTCAAGGTCTACCAGTTCATGAAGGTGCCGACCGCCCGCTTTGGCGAACACCGCCTGGCCGACCGCGTGGACCTGCCCGTGGTGGGCCTGGGAGACGGCTTCAGCTGGAAGAGCAAGGACCTGGAGCAATCGGGCCAGCTGGCGCGCGATGGCTGGGAAAAGGCCAAGGCCGACATCCTCTCGGGCGAGTTCTTCCTCGTGGTGCTGGACGAAATCACCTACCCGCTGATCTACGGCTGGTTGCCGCTGGAAGATGTGCTGGAGACCCTGCGCAACCGCCCCAAGGACGTGCATGTCTGCCTGACCGGCCGCCGCTGCCCCCAGGAAATCATCGACCTCGCCGACACCGTGACCGAGATGAAGCTGATCAAGCACGCCTTCCAGGCGGGCGTGCCGGCACAGCGCGGCATCGAGGACTGAACGCCGCCAGCGGCGCAGCGCACGGCCGCAGTGCAGCATTTTTCGTGCTGCCCGGGTCATGCACCGCTGCCGCTGGAAGTCCCTGCGCCAAAGGCCCACAATCCCCCTATGTCTGACGCACCCACCACCCCCACCATTGCGGCCACTCCGTTCACCGAGGCCGAGCGTGCCGCCGTCTACCGCGCCATCTATGAGCGCCGGGACATGCGCCACTTTGCCGGCGGCACGGTGGCCGAAGACGTGCTGCTGCGCCTGCTGCGTGCCGCGCACCATGCGCCCAGCGTGGGCTTCATGCAGCCGTGGCGCTTTCTGCGCGTGCGCAGCCCGGCGCTGCGCCAGGGCATCCATGCGCTGGTGGAACAGGAACGTCTGCGCACCGCCCAGGCCCTGGGCGTGCGCGAAGAAGACTTCATGAAACTGAAGGTGCAGGGCGTGCTGGATGCGGCCGAGGTGCTGGTCGTGGCCATGCCGCCGGGCCGCGAGGCGCACATCTTCGGCCGCCGCACCTTGCCGGAGATGGACATTGCCAGCACCGCCTGCGCCATCCAGAACATGTGGCTGGCCGCGCGGGCCGAAGGCCTGGGCCTGGGCTGGGTGTCGATCTTCGACCCCCAGGAACTGGCCCGGCTGCTGCAGATGCCCGAAGGCGCCCACCCGCTGGGCGTGCTGTGCCTGGGGCCGGTGGATGCCTATTACGCCGAGCCCATGCTGCAGCAGGAAAAGTGGGCCTGCCGCGCACCGCTGGAAGACATGCTGATGGACGACCTGTGGGATGCCTCGCGCCCACCGCCGGTGGCGGCCACGCCGCCAGCGCCTGCACCGTCGGGCGCCGCACCATCGGGTGCCACCTCCAAGGCCGCGCCCGACGGCGCCCAGCCCTGAGCTGGGATGTCTGTTTTTTT
This sequence comes from Comamonas sp. 17RB, assembly GCF_030056555.1. Classification (NCBI taxonomy): domain Bacteria; kingdom Pseudomonadati; phylum Pseudomonadota; class Betaproteobacteria; order Burkholderiales; family Comamonadaceae; genus Comamonas; species Comamonas sp. 17RB. The sequence continues at coordinate 80,290 of NZ_JASHHY010000005.1, forward strand.
GTTGTGCCCCGGCCCTGGCGGGCGGGGGCGGGTGATCTGTGACTGAATGACTGCGATACCGCTGATCGAGCTGCTGGCCACGGCCGTGAGCCCACTGGCCTGGCTGTGGAAGCTGTGCACCGCCAGCGGCGGTGCGCCCCAGCTGTGGGCCCAGGACCTGATGGGCGCCGCCCTGGCCGTGCTGGTGGCCCTGGCGCTGGACCGGCTGTGGGGCGAGCCGCCCGTGTGGCTGCACCCCGTGGTCTGGATGGGCCGCCTGCTGGGCGCCACCGGCCGGCGGATCGCGCCCCGCGCGCCGGTGTCCCGGGGCGGGGTGCGGTTTGCCGCCGGCATGCTGGCCTGGTGTGCGCAGGCCGCCCTGGTGGGCTCGGTCTATGCCGTGCTGCAGCTGTTGCTGCCGCCCCAGCCCTGGTGGCTGGCGGGCGCGCTGGCCGGCGTGCTGCTCAAGCCGCTGCTGTCCTGGCGCATGCTCAAGGACGAGGTGCTGGCGGTGGAAGCCGCCCTGCAGCAGTCCCTGCCGGCAGGGCGCGAACGCCTGACCTGGCTGGTGAGCCGCGATACCGCGCAGCTGGACGCCGCCACCGTGCGCGAAAGCGTCATCGAAACCTTGGCCGAAAACCTGAACGATTCGGTGATCGCCCCGTTGTTCTGGTTTCTGGTGGCGGGCCTGCCGGGGGCGGCCATCTACCGCTTTGCCAACACGGCCGACGCCATGTGGGGCTACCCCGGCTGGCGTGGCACGGGCGACCAGCGCCGCCACTGGCAATGGGCGGGCAAGTGGGCGGCGCGCGTGGACGATGTGCTGAACTGGATTCCGGCACGCATCACCGCCGCCTGGCTGGCGCTGCTGGCTGGTGGCGTGTCATGGACCGCCCTGCGCCGCGATGCGGCGGTGACGCCGTCGCCCAACGGTGGCTGGCCCATGGGGTGCATGGCACAGGCCCTGGGCGTGCACCTGTCCAAGCCAGGGGTCTACCAGCTCAACCCGGCGGGCAGGGCGCCGCAGGCCCAGGATGTGCAGCGTGCCGTGGCTCTGGCCTCCCGGGTGGTGACCCTGCAGGTGGGAATGGCGCTGGCAGCGCTGGCCTGCCTGGGCTTCTGGCTGTGGAGGGCAGCTTTCCATGGCTAATTTTTCCCACGGCGGCACCGATGCGCTGGGCGTGCCCGCCCATGATTTTTCCACCAACCGCAACGCCTGCGGGCCTTGCCCCGCGGCAGTGGCGGCACTGCAGTCCGCGCATGTGGCGCAGTACCCCGATCCGCTCTACACCGATCTGCGCGCGCAGCTGGCCGCCTTCCATGGCGTGGCGCTGGCGCGCGTGCTGGTGGGCGGCAGCAGCAGCGAACTGATCCACCGCTTCACTCAGCACGCCGTGCGCAGCGGAGCACGCCGTGCAACGCTGCCCCCGCACCACTACGGCGACTACCTGCAGGCCGCACAGGTCTGGGGGCTGGCGGCGCAATCCCGCTCCGTCCCCGGGCCGCAGGGTCTGCACTGGGCCTGCGAGCCCTCCAGCCCGCTGGGGGTGCTGGACGAGGTCTGGCCCGACTGGGCGCAGCCGCCGGCCAGCGGCTCCACATGGCGCATGCTGGACTGTGCCTACCGCCCGCTGTGGCTGGAAGGCACCGCGCCGCAGCGCGATCTGGACACCGTCTGGCAGCTGTGGACGCCGAACAAGGCGCTGGGCATGACCGGCGTGCGCGCGGCCTATGCGATAGCGCCGCTGCATGCGGCGGCGCAGGAGCTGGAAGCCCTGCGCCTGCTGGCCCCGTCGTGGGTCGTAGGCGCGCACGGGGTGGCCATGCTGCAGGCCTGGGTGACCCCGCCGGTACAGCAATGGCTGGCGCGGAGCCTGGAGACGCTGCGTGCCTGGAAAGCGCAGCAGCTGGCGCTGTGCGAACAGCTGGGCTGGCAGGTGATCCCGGGCCACCAGGCCAATTACCTGGTCGCGCGCCTGCCGCTGCCGCCGCAGGACCTGGCGCGCAGCCTCGCGGCCTTGCGGACCCACGGCGTCAAGCTGCGCGACTGTGCCAGCTTCGGGCTGCCCGGCCATGTGCGCCTGGGCGTGCTGCCGCCGGCATCACAGGCTGCGCTGGCGCAGGCCTGGAACCTTCTGGAGAGCTAGAACATGACCGCCTCGATTCAACTGCCGCGCCCCGTGCCCGGCCAGCGCCCGGCGCTGTGCGTGATGGTGCTGGGCACCAGCAGCGGCGCCGGCAAGAGCTGGGTGGCCACGGCGCTGTGCGCCTGGTACCGCGCACAGGGCTACCGGGTGGCGCCCTTCAAGGCGCAGAACATGAGCAACAACGCGCGCGTGGTGGCCACGCCCGACGGCAAGTGGGGCGAGATCGGCACGGCGCAGTACCTGCAGGCCCTGGCGGCCGGCGTGGTGCCCGATGTGCGCATGAACCCGCTGCTGCTCAAGCCCGAGGCCGATACCCGCAGCCAGGTGGTGCTGCTGGGGCAGGTGGACGAGGCCCTTTCCCAGCTGCCCTGGCGCGGCCGCAGCCTGCGGGTCTGGCCACAGATTGCGCAGGCGCTGGATGCGCTGCGCGCCGAAAACGATGTGGTGGTGATCGAAGGCGCGGGCTCGCCCGCCGAGATCAATCTGCACAGCAGCGATGTGGTGAACATGCGCGTGGCCCGGCACTGCGGTGCGCACTGCCTGCTGGTGTCGGACATCGACCGGGGCGGCGCGTTTGCCCACCTCTACGGCACCTGGGCGCTGTTGCCTGCAGACGAGCAGGCCCTGATCCAGGGCTTTGTGCTCAACAAATTCCGCGGCGATGCCGCCTTGCTGGCGCCGGCGCCGCAGATGCTGCAGGAGAGGACGGGCGTGCCCACCGTGGCCTGCATTCCCATGCAGTTCCAGCACGGTCTGCCGGAAGAGGATGGCGTGTTCGACGACCGCGGCAGCGCGGGTGCCGGCCAGGCCGTCCACACCACCATCGCCATCGTCGCTTATCCGCGCATCAGCAACCTGGACGAATTCCAACCCCTGCTGCAGGTGCCCGGCGTGCGCGTGGTCTGGGCACGCACACCGGCGCAGCTGGCCGGGGCCGACTGGGTCATCCTGCCTGGCAGCAAGGCCACGGCAGCAGACCTGGCCTGGATGCGCAGCCAGGGGCTGGATGCCGCCGTGGTGGCGCATGCCGCTGCGGGCAAGCGGGTGCTGGGCATCTGCGGCGGCCTGCAGATGCTGGGCGAGGCCCTGATCGATCTGCACGGCGTGGACGGCAATGCGGCCGGCCTGGGCCTGTTGCCGGTGACCACCTTGTTCGCACAGGAGAAAACGGTGCAGCGCACCGAGGTGCGACTGCCGGCATTGCCCGCTCCCTGGCAGGCCCTGGAAGGCATGGCGGCATCGGTCTATGAGATCCACCATGGACGGACGGCACCGCACACCGCCATGCAGGCGGCCGGACAGACGGTGGTCGAAGCCGTGCCCGGCCTGCTGTGGCACAGCCCGGACGGCGTCGTCCTGGGCTGCTACTGGCACGGCCTGTTCGAGAACCAGTCCGTGCTGCAGGCGCTGTGGGGCACGGCCGCACCGTCGCTGGAAACCGTGTTTGCGCGCATGGCCGACGGGGTGGGGCGCTGGTTCCAGACGGTGGAATGAGCGGCAGCGGCCTGCCGCACTGTAGGCGGTGGCCTGCATGCGTTGACGGGCTGGGCCGATAAGCCGTCCGGGAAAACACCAGCAAGCTTTGACTCTTGTGTTCCCACCCTGGAAAGGAGTTGCTGATGACACGCACCTGGATTCGTCCCGTCCAACTGGGCCTGAGCGCGCTGGCGCTGAGCATGGCTGGCTGGGCCGGCGCACAAACCGCCGCCCCGGCCGATGCCCCGCCACCGCCGGCGATGATGAAAAAGGCCCCTGACAAACCGCCCATGGGCAAGCACCACCGTCCGCACCACCGCGGCGACAAGGCGCAGCACCCCGGTGACCGCGACCCTGCCACCCGCGAAGCGGGCGCAGCACGCGAAGAGGCCCGCCGCGGCAAGCTGGACACCAGGACACCGGAAGACCAGCTCCAGCGCAATGCCCTGGCGCGTTGCGAAGTGTTCAAGACCGATCTGGACCGCCAGGCCTGCGTGGGCCGTGTGCGCAGCGGTCAGGTCAGCGGCTCGGTGCAAGATGGTGGCACCATCACCGAGTACACCCAGCAGGTCCCTGTGCCTCAGTAAGCCACGGCAGCCCCATGGGGCTGAAACGGGCGCTGGCGTGAGCCCGCCGCCCGGTCCGGCCCCTGCGCCTGCAGCCTGTATAGGCCCCCGATCTCTTCCGCCCGCGCGGAAGAGATTTTTTTATGGTCTTGTGCCATGGCAAAGCCGCCGGTGCGGGCGCAGGAGGATACTTGGGCGCTTCTTTTGTGAGCGTGGCACGCAGCCCGTGCCCCGCGTAGGAACCGCTTCGCCATGTACGACTTTCTGCCCGCCATCCCCTCCATCCAGGACGACACCTTCACCCAGCATGTGCAGCAGTTGCTGGACCACAAGACCAAGCCCGTGGGCTCGCTGGGCGTGCTGGAGCGCCTGGCGCTGCGCGTGGCGACCATCCTGGGCCAGGACCAGCCGGTGCTGCAGGACCCGCAGATGGTGATCTTCGCGGCCGACCACGGTCTGGCCGCGCGGGGCGTCTCGGCCTATCCCACTGATGTCACCTGGCAGATGGTGGAGAACTTTCTGGCCGGAGGGGCGGCGGTGAGCGTGCTCTCGCGCACCAACGGCATCCATCTGAACATCGTGGACTGCGGCGTGGCGCGCGACATTGCCCGCCGCGAACAGGATCCGGAAGACAAGCTGCCCAAGCCCGGCGAGCCCCGCCTGTGGCGCCGCAAGGTGGCCTATGGCACGCAGGACAGCTCGGTCGGTCCGGCCATGACCGATGCCGAATGCCGCCTGGCCATCCAGAACGGCATGGCGCTGGTCAAAAAGCTCCCGGGCAATGCGCTGCTGCTGGGCGAAATGGGCATCGGCAACACCTCCTGCGCATCGCTGCTGCTGGCGCGGCTGGCCAATATCGATGTGGCCAGCGTCAGCGGCATGGGCACCGGCCTGGACGCCGAAGGCGTGCGCCGCAAGGTGGAAGTACTGCGCGCCGTGCTGGACCTGCACGCCGGGGTGACCGAGCCGCTGGCCGTGCTGGCGGCCATGGGCGGGCTGGAAGTGGCCACCATGGTCGGGGCGGTGCTGCAGGCCGCGGCCGAACGCCGCGTGATCCTGGTGGACGGTTTCATTACGTCAGCCGCCGTGCTGGTGGCCAGTCGGCTGTGCCCGGCGGTGCTGGAGCGCTGCGTGTATGCCCACCGCTCGGGCGAGCGCGGCCACACGCTGATGCTGCTGGAGCTGGGGGCCGAGCCCCTGCTGGACTGGCATATGCGCCTGGGCGAAGGCTCGGGTGCGGCCACGGCCTGGCCGCTGCTGGTGGCCGCCTGTGCCGTGCTGCGCGAGATGGCCAGTTTCAGCACGGCCGGGGTGTCCGTCAAAAGTGCCTGAGAAGCGCCTGAAAAGCGCCAGGCCGAAGCCCGCAGCGTAAGGCGCGCTGTGGTGCTGCGCGCCATCCCTCACCCTCCGCTCGGCCCTGGGCGGAGGAAGGGGCGGTTCAGCGGACCTGGATGCCGGGCAGGAATTCAATGCCGGTGCGGCGCACCAGTTCCTGGTAGCTGATGGGGCGGGTCACCGTGGCGTGGTCGGCATTGGCCTGCCAGTGGGCCCAGGCGCGGTGGGTCTGGGCGTCATACACCAGCTTGAACAGGTGGGACGGCACGCGCACATGGTTGGCGCCCACCGAGTGTTCCTCACCCTGGTAGACCGGTCCAGTGATGATGAACACATCGCCCTGGGCGCGGCGGGCATAGCGGCGCGTGTCCTGCTCGATGCGTGCCCAGGGACCGCCGTTCTGCTCGATGGACTGGGGCACCATATTGGCCAGCGAAAAGCTCTGCGCCATAGCCTGGGGCGTGGGCATGTCGCCGGCCGGCGCCATGTGGCCGCGGGAGTAGCCGGAGCGCTTGTAGTCCTCCAGCTCGGCGCGTTCGGCGCGGGGCAGGCGGGCATCGGCATAGAAGCGGTTGCTGCGCTTTTCGTCAGCGTCTTCCACCAGGGCACGGTTCAGGCGCTGGGCCACGAACATCGGCGTCTTGGTGCTGCCGTTGTGCAGCACCGCAAAGGCGTCATAGCACAGGGCACGCAGGCGCGGCAGGGGCTGCACGGCCGGCGGCGTGCCGTTGGCAAAGAAGCTGGGACATTCGGCAAAGTCACCGCTGATGGCTGCTGCCGTGGCGGGCAGCAGCGGGGTCTTGGCCTGCAGCAGGGAAGAAGGGAGGGCCGCGGCCAGCAGGGCGGCGGCGGCGATGGCGCGCACCCGGCGCGCCCACAGCATAGCGAATTTCACGGAATACCTGGGGCACCAGGCCCCTTGTCACAAGCGAAGAGAGAGCGCCGATTGGAACACCAATCGCTTTCTCCTTCCGGGGCACAGGAATTGCCGCCAGAGCCTGCCGGTTCGGTGCAGACAGCTATGCAAAGCTGAGCAGATCAGGCCCTGCCGAGACCTCGTCCGGAGCGGGGCAGGTCAGCGCATCAGCGCTTCAGATCGTCCACGGAGGCGCTCCAGCGCTCGCCCCAGCTGCTGCGCACCTGGTCGATGCTGCGGCGGTCGCGCTTGGTGGGCCTGCCGTCGTGCCGCCCGGCAATGGCGTCGGCCGGCTCCGGGGCCAGGCGGCGCTGTTCGGCCAGCTGCTGGCGCTGGACCAGGCTGTCGGCGGTTTCCTCATACAGCTGCTGGGCGACGGGGGCTGGGCCGCGCATGCCGCTCAGGCCCCGTACCACCACGGTGCGTGGCACCTGGCCCTGGCGCAGGGCAATGGTGTCCCCCACCCGCACTTCGCGCGCCGGCTTGGCATGGGCGCCGTTCAGGCTCACCCGGCCCTTGCCGATTTCTTCCACGGCCAGGCTGCGGGTCTTGTAAAACCGTGCACACCACAGCCATTTGTCCAATCGCATCGAAAGCAGTTCGCTCATAGCCCTTATTTTGCCTGGGTGGAGGGCGCGTTGGTGCTGCAGTGCATCAGCGTCCGGCCGACGGGTGCAGCGGCAGCTGCGCCATGGCATCCATGCCGACCACGTCCCCCCGCATGGGGTGCAGGCGGTTGACCAGGCGCAGCTCGCCGTGCAGCGCCAGCACGATTTCGCGGCAGATGGCCAGGCCCAGGCCGGAGCCGCTGTGCCGGTCGCCCGCGGCAAAGGGCTGGAACAGCCGGCGTTCCAGCTCGGGGCTGATGCCGGGGCCGCTGTCGGCAATGCACAGCAGCGCATCGGTGGCGCTGTGGGTGAGCCGCACCTGCAGCGGCGTGCCCGGCGGCGCGTGGCGGATGGCGTTGTGCAGCAGGTTGCGGGTGAGCTCGCGCAGCATCCACTCCGGGGCGGCCACCTGCACCGGCTGGTCGGCCTGCAGCTCGAAGTCCAGGCCCTTGTCGGCCACCAGCGGGGCCAGGTCCAGCGCCACATCGCGCACGATCTGCTCCCAGGGCTGGGGCGTGGGCGCTTCGGCCTGCTGGCGCAGCTGTTCCACCTTGGCCAGGGCCAGCATCTGGTTGGCCAGACGGGTGGCGCGGTCCACCGTGGCTTCGATTTCGGCCAGCGCCTGCTCCGGCGGCATGTCGCCGCGCCGGGCGGACTGCACCTGGGTCTTGAGCACGGCCAGCGGTGTGCGCAGCTGGTGGGAGGCATCGCGCACAAAACGCTTCTGGTGGGCCAGCAGTGGGCGCAGCCGGTCCATGACCTGGTTGGTGGCGTTCAGCAGCGGCTGCAGCTCGCGCGGCACGGCGGACGGCTGCAAGGGGCTGAGGTCGCCCTGCGGGCGCTGCTCGATGGCGTCGCTGATGCGGCGCACCGGCCGGGTGACGCGCTGCACCACCACCAGCACGGTCAGCACCACCAGCGCCACCAGCAGGGCCTGGCGCCACAGCGTGTCGCGCAGCAGGTGCAGCGCCAGTGTCTGGCGCAGCTGCAGGGTTTCGGCCACCTGGATCACCGCCATGCTGCGCCCGGTGGCGCTGGCCACGGGCTGCAGCAGCACGGCCACGCGCACCGGCTCGCCGCGAAAGGAGGCATCGTAGAAATCCACCAGCGCGCTGTAGGGCGGGCGCGCCGGGATGCGGCCCCGCCACATGGGCAGATCGGGGAAGCCGGAGACCAGGGCGCCGTCCAGGCTGGAGACGCGGTAGTACATGCGGCTCTGGTTGTCGGCCTCGAAAATCTCCAGCGCCGAATAGGGCACGGTGGCGCGCAACTGGGCCTGCTGGTCGTAGCCATGCACGTCCAGCTGTTCGCTGATGCTCTTGGCCGAGGCCAGCAGCGTGCGGTCGTAGGCCGTGTGCAGGGTTTGCAGCGATTCGCGGTACAGGCTGTAGGTGTTGAAACCGATGAAGGCCAGCACCGGCACCAGAATGCCCACCAGCAACTGGCGGCGCAGCGACCAGGTGGTGCTGGTGCGGGCGATGGAGGAGGAAGCGGGCAGGGGCATGGGATCAGGCTGCAGGCGCAGCCGCCACTTTCAGCAGATAGCCCAGGCCGCGCAGCGTGACCAGGTCCACACCGGTGCCAGCCAGCTTCTTGCGCAGGCGGTAGACCACCACCTCGATGGCCTCGTACTGCACCTCGGCAGCGCCGGGAAACACCAGGTCATACAGGCGCTCCTTGGCCACGGCCTGGCCGGGTCTGGCCAGCAGCGCGTGCATCAGCGCGCGTTCGCGCCGCGTGAACTCCAGCGGCTCGCCCAGGTGGTAGATGGCCCCGCTGTCGCGCTCATAGCGCATCAGCCCCAGCTGCACCACCTGGCTGTCGCCTCCATCGGCCGCCGCCGGGGCGCTGCGGCGCAGCAGTGCGCGCAGCCGGGCTTCCAGTTCGTCCAGATCGAAGGGCTTGGCCAGGTAGTCGTCGGCGCCGGCGTTCAGTCCCAGCACCCGGTCGCCCACGGTGCCCCGGGCGGTGAGCACCAGCACGGGCGTGCGCAGTCCCTGCCGGCGCGCCTGGGCCAGCACATCCAGGCCGTCCATGCCGGGCAGGCTCAGGTCCAGCACCACGGCGTCGGGTGGCTGGGCCGTCCACTGCGCCAGGGCCTGCAGGCCGTCGCCCACCCAGTGCACCTGCATGCCGCGCCGCGCCAGGGCGCGCTGCAAGGTGGTGTGCATGGCGGGATCGTCTTCGACCAGGAGAATGTGCATGGCGCAGGAACATAGCACCGCGCAGACGGGCTGGCAGGGTGGCGGTGCTGGGGTTTTCACTGAGGCGGGCGGACAGCGGTTTGACAGGCTGGCGGCGCATGATGCAATGCAGCGCCCCCTGCGTGCATGCGGTCAGCGGGGCGATTCACACCAACAAAGGAGACACAGACATGCGACGCGACACCTTCCTCAAGTCCATGATGGCACTGGCCGCCGCAGGCGCCCTGCCACTGTCGGCCCAGGCCGCCACCGCCATGAAGATGATGCTGCCGGCCAACCCCGGCGGCGGCTGGGACACCACCGGCCGTGCCGTGGGCAAGGCCCTGATCGATGCCGGCGTGGCCTCCACCGTCACCTACGACAACAAGGGCGGTGCCGCCGGCGCCATCGGTCTGGCCCAGTTCGTCAACGGCAGCAAGGGCGATGCCAACGCGCTGATGGTGATGGGTGCGGTGATGCTGGGCGGCATCATCACCGGCAAGCCGCCGGTGAACCTGTCCCAGGCCACGCCGCTGGCCCGCCTGACCAGCGAATACAACGTGTTCGTGCTGCCCGCCAATTCGCCGTTCAAGAGCATGGCCGAAGTGGTGGCGCAGCTCAAGAAGGACCCCGGCTCCATCAAGTGGGGCGGCGGTTCGCGCGGCTCCACCGAGCACATTGCCGCCGCCATGATCGCCCGTGCCGTGGGCGTGGACCCGGCCAAGATCAACTACGTGGCCTTCCGTGGGGGCGGCGAGGCGATTTCGGCCATCCTGGGCGGCAATGTGACCATCGGCGGCAGCGGCTACAGCGAGTTTGCCGAGTACATCACCACCGGCAAGATGAAGCCGGTGGGCGTCACCTCCGACGAACGCCTCAAGGGCATCGACGTGCCCACGCTCAAGGAGCAGGGCATTGACGTGTCCATCGGCAACTGGCGCGGCATCTACGGCGCGCCCGGCATCAGCAAGGCGCAGCGTGACGAGCTGATCGCCAAGCTGGACAAGGCCCTGAAGAGCAAGAGCTGGGCCGAGTCCATGGAAAAGAACGGCTGGACCCCGGCCTGGCTGGCGGGCGACGCCTTTGCCGCCTTTGTGGACAAGGAATTCGCCAGCCTGCGCGACACCATGACCCGCTCCGGCATGGTCTGACCGGTGAAACCGTCCGGCAGACCCTGCCGGACCTTTGGCCGGGCGCGGTGACACGCAGCGTGTCCCGCGCAGGCCTGCCTGGCGCGGCCGCCCGTTGCGGTCCGCCATGGCGCACTCCTGTGCAAGGAGGGAATCTCTCATGAACCAAACCAATCCTGCGGACGGCGCGATCCCGTCCGCCGAACCGCCGAGCGAAGGCGGAGCCATCCCTTCCGCAGCCTGGCAGGCGCGGGTCGGCGGCGCCGTGGTGCTGCTGGCCATCGGCATGGGCTGGGGCGCCAGCCATGTGCCCGGTGATGCCGGCTATGGCGGTGTCGGCCCGGGCTTCATTCCCTGGGTCTGCGCCGTGGTGCTGGCCATATGCGGCCTGTGGCTGATCTGGGAAGCCAGGACCGGCGGCTACCGCAATGCGGCCGACCCGGGCGGGCAGGCCAAGGCCGACCTCGGTGCCTTTGTCTGGGTGTCCGCCGGCATGCTGTTGAATGCCGGGCTGATCGAGCACCTGGGCTTCATCCTCAGTTGCACGCTGTGCTATGTGCTGGCCGTGCAAGGTCTGCGCCGTGCGGCCAAGCAGGCCCACACCCTGTCGGGCCAGGGTCTGCTCAAGGACCTGCTGGTGGGCCTGGCGATTGCTGCGCCGGTGTTCTGGGCCTTTACGCAATTCCTGGCCATCAACCTGCCAGGACTGACGGAAACAGGGTGGCTGTGATGGAACTTTTCAATGCACTGATGTCGGGCTTTGCCACGGCTGTCACTCCCATCAATCTGCTGTGGGCCCTGCTGGGCTGCGCCCTGGGCACGGCCGTGGGCGTGCTGCCCGGTATCGGCCCGGCGGTGGCTGTGGCCATGCTGCTGCCCATCACCGGCAAGGTGGAGATCACGGCTTCGATGATCTTCTTCTCCGGCATCTACTACGGCGCCATGTACGGCGGCTCCACCACCTCCATTTTGCTGAACACGCCGGGCGAGACCGCCAGCATGGTCACGGCCATGGAAGGCAACAAGATGGCCAAGAGCGGTCGCGCCGGCGCGGCGCTCGCCACGGCGGCCATCGGCTCCTTTGTGGCCGGCACGATCGCCACTGTGGTGGTGACCCTGTTCGCCCCGGCCGTGGCCGACTTTGCGGTCAAGCTGGGCCCGCCCGAGTACTTCATGCTGATGGTGCTGGCCTTCACCACTGTGAGCGCCGTGCTGGGCCAGAGCAGTCTGCGCGGCATGACCGCCCTGTTCCTGGGGCTGGCGCTGGGCTGCGTGGGCATGGACCAGATCTCGGGCGCCGCACGCTACACGGCCGGCCGCATGGAGCTGCTGGACGGCATCGACATCGTGCTGGTGGCCGTGGGCCTGTTTGCCGTGGCCGAAGTGCTGTACGCCGCCCTGTATGAAGGCAAGGTGGAGGACTCGCAGAACAAGCTGACGCGGGTGCACATGTCGGCGCGCGACTGGAAGCGTTCCTGGCCCGCCTGGATCCGCGGCACCATCATCGGCACGCCCTTCGGCTGCGTGCCGGCCGGTGGCACCGAGATCCCCACGTTCCTGAGCTATGCGATGGAAAAGAAGCTGGCCAAGGGCGAGAACAAGGACGAGTTCGGCAAGCAGGGCGCCATCGAAGGCGTGGCCGGTCCCGAAGCCGCCAACAACGCCACGGTGACCGCCGCGCTGATCCCGCTGCTGACCCTGGGCATTCCCACCAGCAACACCACGGCGGTGCTGCTGGGCGCGTTCCAGAACTACGGCATCAACCCCGGCCCGCAGCTGTTCACCAGTTCGGCCGCGCTGGTGTGGGCACTGATTGCCTCGCTGTACATCGGCAACATCATGCTGCTGGTGCTGAACCTGCCCATGGTGGGGATCTGGGTCAAGCTGTTGCGCGTGCCGCGTCCGCAGCTGTACGCCGGCATTCTGATCTTTGCCACCGTGGGTGCCTACGGCATGCGCCAGAGCACGTTCGACCTGTTCCTGCTCTACGGCATCGGCATGCTGGGTGTGCTGATGCGCCGCTTCGACTTCCCCACCGCCCCGGTGGTGGTCGGCATGATCCTGGGCCCGCTGGCCGAAGCGCAGATGCGCAACGCCGTGGCCATTGGCGAAGGCAGTTTCAGCATCTTCCTGCAGCGCCCCATGTCGCTGACGCTGATCGTCATCGTGCTGATGGTGCTGATCCTGCCGCGTGCGCTCAAGCACTGGGCCGAACGGCGCATGGCCCACCATGCCGCCACCCCCACGGTCTAGAGGCACGGCAGTCCACCAAAAGGGAGCGCATGGCGCTCCCTTTTTTCATGTCTGGATAGGTGGGGCATAAGCCACCGCGCCAGGTACCCTGGCTGAGAACCTGGTCCTGACCGTGTGTGCTGTGTCGTGGCACAGCGCACCTGATGGGAAGGGTGCCAATGCCAGTGCCAGTGCCAGTGCCAGTGCCAGTGCAGAGAGTAGGACTGCTGGACTGAAACCGGGCACCCGCGCCACCACGGCGTCATTCATTGCACACGGCCCAATAAAAAAGGGAGCGCATGGCGCTCCCTTTTTTGGGGGTCTGCGCTGGCCATTGCCAGCGCGCGGGGTTCAGGCTTCGGCCGTGGCTGCTTCCTGGCGCGGCAAGGCGCGTGGGGCGGCGGGTGCCAGGGCGGCCGGAGCCAGTGCCGGGGCCTGCAGGGCCGAGCCCGGCAACTCCACGGCCGGGGCAGAACTCTGGCTCTGGTCCAGCGTGAACGTGGCCACCACATCGGTCAGTTGGTGGGCCTGCTGGTTCAGGCTGGAGGCAGCAGCGGCGCTTTCTTCCACCAGTGCGGCATTCTGCTGCGTCACCTGGTCCAGCTGGTTCACGGCATCGCTGACCTGGCTGATGCCACGCGCCTGTTCCTGGCTGGCGCTGTTGATCTCGTTGATCAGCGCCGAGACCTGCTGCACCTGTTCCACGATGTCCTGGATGGTGCCGCCGGCGCTGTCCACCAGACGGGCTCCGCTGCCGACCTGGTCCACGCTTTGCTGGATCAGGGCCTTGATCTCCTTGGCGGCTTCGGCGCTGCGGCCGGCCAGGGAGCGCACTTCGCCGGCCACCACCGCAAAGCCGCGGCCTTGCTCACCGGCGCGGGCCGCTTCCACGGCCGCGTTCAATGCCAGGATGTTGGTCTGGAAGGCGATGCCATCGATCACGCCGATGATGTCGGCAATCTTGCTGGAGCTGGCCGAGATGCTCTGCATGGTGCGGGTGACCTGCTGCATGGCATCGCCGCCCTGGCGGGCCGTGTCGGCGGCGCGCACCGCCAGGTGGGAAGCCTGGGCGGCGGCATCGGTGTTGTGGCGCACGGTGGCGGTGAGCTGCTCCATGGACGCTGCCGTCTGCTGCAGGTTGCTGGCCTGGGTCTCGGTGCGTTGCGACAGATCGTTGTTGCCCATGGTGATCTGCGAGGCGCCAGTGGCAATCGATTCGCTGCCCGCACGGATGCGGCCCACCACCTGGGAGAGGTTGCTGTTCATGGTGCGCAGCGCAGACAGCAGGCGGCCCACTTCGTCGTTGCCCTGGTGGCTGATGCGGGCCGTCAGATCGCCCCGGGCCACGGTTTCCGCCACCTGCACCGCCTCGTTCAGCGGCTCGATGATGGCGCGGATCAGGCGGCGTCCGGTCCACAGAGCCAGTGCGATCGCAGCCAGCAGCACGGCGGCGCTGACGGCCAGCAGACGCTGGTAGTCGGTGTTGGCGTGTTCGTAGGCGGCCTGGGCTTCGGTGGTCTGGATGTCGATCAGCTCGTCAAACGCCTTGGCAAGCGGGGTGACGGTGGGGAACAGCCGGTATTCGATGAAGGCACTCATGCGCTCCATATCGTAGTTGGTCAGGATGGAGTCCAGCTCCTTGAGGCGCGGCTGGGCGGCTTCCTTCAGGCCCTCGATGCGCTGGATCAGCTCTTTCTCGCTGTCCAGCAAGTCCGTGGCCAGGTAGGCGGCCCACATGGCTTCCGTGCGCTGGCGCTGCTCGGCCAGCATCTGCTGGCCATGTTCGGGCAGGATCTGCTGCACATAGACCTTGGTGGCTACTTCGATCAGTTTGACCGAGTAGCTGTCTGCCGACACCTTGAGCTGCTGCATGGGCAGCACGCGGTCGTTGTAGATGGTGGACAGGCGCTGGTTGGCCACCTGCAACTGCCACATCAACGCCAGGGCAGAGGTCGCAACCAGAACCAGAAGCGAGATCACCAGACGCCACAGGCGGGCGCGGATGCTGACTTGTTTCATTCGGAATTCCTGAGGGGGGAGAGGGCGGGAACGGCTGGCCGGTGCGTGGCGGCGGGTGCTGGCTGGCAAATCTGTCCAGTCCGTTCGTCAATAGAGCCGGCAAATTCTGTCAGTCAATTCACGAAATGAAACATTTGATCTGTCCCTTGAAAAACACCCCGTGATAGGGAATTCATATGGGATGGCTTGGAATTCCTCGTGGTGTCGTGAATCAATGCTCCTATTTTTGTAGTTTGCGGGCGCTATGTATTTGTCAGGATGTTGTCAGTATTGGGGCGAGTTTGCGCGAATCGGCGCTGTTGGGTGCTGATCGGTGCGAATCCTTGCGCCTCGCTGCGCCTCGCTGCGCCTCGCTGCGCCTCGCTGCGCCTCGCTGCGCCTCGCTGCGCTTGCATCCTCTCGGCGCATAGGGTGTGCGGCACCGGCATAAAAAAACCGCCCACCTCGCAGCCGAGGGGGCGGTGTGTGCCGGCACGCCCGCAGCGGGGCGCGTCTTCAGTCCGGCATGGAGCAGTGGCCGCCTTGCACGGCCTGGCCGGAACCGGCTGCGATCAGCGGCGCTTCGAAGCGCAGGTCCACGGGCTTGGAATGCTGGTAGTCCCAGGCGATGAAGCCCAGCAGGACCACCCAGAAAGCGGTGCGCAGAATGGTTTTTTGCGTCATGGAGCAGTCCCTTGCTTAGAAGCCGAAGCGGCGGCGGATGCGCAGCCCGAAGATGGTGCCGGCAAACGCCAGCGGCACCCAGATCCAGCCGTGGATGGAGCCGGTGGAAATGCCGGAGAACATGGCGCCCACATTGCAGCCAAAGGCCAGGCGCGAGCTATAGCCCAGCACCAGGCCGGCGGTCAGGGCCACGGCCCACTGCGTGCCGGTCAGCGGCTTGGCAGATGCCGGCTTGCCCGCGCTGACCCACAGTGCGCCGGCCAGAATGCCGATGTTGGTGATGCTGGTCACATCCAGCAGCACCGTTTCCTGCAGGCGCGCGGCATTGCCGGGCTGGCTCCAGAACCAGTTGTGCGCCAGGTCCACCGCGCCCGTGGCGTTGGCCACCTTGGCCGCCCACAGGCCGAAGCCGTAGACCACACCCCAGGGCTGGCCGGCGATCAGCAGGTTGGCCGTGGCCAGCAGGGCCAGCAGCACGGCGCCCACCACCCACTTGCGCACAAACAGCGGCTTGGGCGCAATGCCTGCTTGCAAGTTGCTGCGCTTGCAGTACAGGCTCACACCGGCTGCCACCAGGGCCAGACCGGCCAGTGTGGCGGCCAGGGCCGAACCCCAGCCCCAGACCGTGACCAGGCCCACGGGCGCGGCGCGGCCCAGGTCCAGCCACCAGCCCAGGTGCAGGCTGCCCAGAAAGCTGCCAATGGCAAACAGCGGCAGGATGGCCGTGTTCATGGGAATGCCCATGCCGGCCTTGTACAGCGTGCCGCTGCCGCAGCCGTCGGCAATCTGCATGCACAGGCCGAACACAAAAGCGCCCACCAGCAGGCTGATGCTGGGCGGGCCCAGGGCGGCGGTCAGCTCCGGAAAATGGCCCAGCAGCGGCATGGCCATGGCGGCGGCCAGGGCCAGCAGCAGCAGCTGGCCGAAGACCCCGGAAGGGTCCTTGTCTTCGATCAGCATGCGCCAGCCGGTGGTGAAACCGAAGCGCTTGCCGGCCAGCACGGCGCCCAGGCCGATGCCCACGGCAAACAGTGCGGCCTGGCGCAGGGACACGGTCCACAGCAGCCAGCCAAGGAAGAGGGCCATCAGAACGGCCAGGGGGAGTCGTTTCATAGAGTGTGGTTCTGGGAATCGGCAGTGCAGGGGCTGAAGCCACGTCGGGCTTCAGCGGGAAGTACGGGCTCAGTTCAGCTTTTTCTGCCACCACTGCTGGGTGGCGCGCAGCAGCTGCTCGCCACGGCCGGGCATGTTCTGCATCGGAGGCATGTCGGGCGACTGCGTCCAGTCCACCATCGATCCGGCGTACAGCTTCACATTCGGCAGGCCGGCCACTTCGCTCAGGCCGAACCAGTCGGTGGCTGCCCAGTGGCCGGTGTTGCAGAAGGCCACGGCGTCCTGGCCTTCAGTATGCTGGATGTGGGCAGCCACTTGCTTGGCCTTAGCCGTCTCCACAAAGGTGGAGGAACCGGGCACGAACCACTGGTTGAAGTCCAGCTGCACGGCGCCGGGGAGGGTGCCGGCCAGCTTGGCAGCGGGCGCCTGGGTCTTGCCCTGGTAGAAGGCATCGGGGCGCGAATCCACCAGCACGGCGTTGCTCAGCTTCACATGCTGCTGCACATCATCGCGCGTGGCCAGCCAGCGCGCATCGAAAGTGGGTGCATACGTGCTGGGGGCGACCTGCACGGCCGTGGTCGACGTGGGCAGCTTGGCTGCATCCCAGGCCTGCATGCCGCCGTTGACGATGGACAGCTCGGTCAGACCCAGCGACTTCAGCGTCCAGTACACCCGAGCCATGGCGCCGAAGTCGGTGGCGTCCTTGCCGGTGGACACCACCACGGCATGGGTCTGGGGCGTCAGGCCCAGCGACTGCACCAGCGCCACCAGCTTGGCCTGTTCGGGCAGCTCGCCCGGGTTGCTGGCCGGGCCGCGCCATTTGCCGTAGGGGGCGTTCACTGCGCCCGGAATGTGTGCGGCGTCAAAGCCCTTGGGCTCGCGGATGTCGATCACGCGCACTTGCGGGTCTTTCAGCAGGGGCTGCAGCGCAGCCGGTGTCAGCAGGGGCTGGGCGGCCAGACTCCAGCCGGTGCTGCCCAGGGACAGGGCCAGGGCGATCAGTTTGTGGTTCATGGCATCCGCCGCAGCGCGCGCAGGCAGCTGCGGATGGGAGTGGAAAGAGGCAGATATTGTCCGATCCCTGGGCCCAGGCTTCAACGCACCCTGTGTTTGATGCAGATGCAGCCAGGGCCATTGCGCAGGATCAGGCGGGCGGCGGGAGTGGGCACTTGCGGTGCAGGCGCCCCGGGCCGCGTGGTGCAACGGTGCGGCAACCTTCCCCTGTGGCATGGCCGGGCAGGGGGAGGGGCGCTGCAGCGTCCCAGTGCCTCAGCGGGTCATTGCAGGGCCTGGCCCTTGAGCTCGGGGATCAGCCACACCGTGGCCACCATGTCGATCACATACAGCGCCGCCAGCAGCGCAATCGCCACCTGGAAGCCGTAGCCCATGGCCAACGCGCCCACCACCACGGGACCGAAACCGCCCACGGCACGGCCGATGTTGAACAGCACATTCTGCGCGGTGGCGCGGGCTTCCGTGGGATAGGCCTCGCTCATCACCGCGCCATAGCCGCCCATCATGCCGTTGACGAACAGGCCCAGCACGGCGCCGGCCCACAGCATGGCCGTGGGGTCGGACAGCTGGGCGTACAGCACCACCATGACGACGGAGCCCAGCTGGAAGAGCAGGAAGCTGGGTTTGCGGCCGATGCGGTCGGCCAGCTGCCCGAAGACCCAGATGCCGACCATCATCCCGACGATGGTGACGGCCGTCCACATGGCGGACTTGGTCAGGCTGAAGCCCAGCTGCTTGGACAGAAAGCTGGGCATCCAGATCATGATGCCGTAGTAGCCGAAGTTCTGGACCGAAGTGAGCACGATCACACCCAGGCTGGTCTTGGTGGTGGCCCTGTCCTTGACCAGGAGCTTGAAGGCGGCAAACCGCTGGCCCTTGGCGGGAGCGGGCTTGCGCACAAAGGCCTCGGGCTCGTGCAGCTTGTTGCGGATCACCCAGGCCACGATGGCCGGAATCACCCCCACCAGGAACATGCCGCGCCAGCCGATCACCGGCAGCAGCAGCGGGGTCAGCAGGGCCGCGGCCAGCACGCCCACCTGCCAGCCCAGGGCCACATACGACGAGACGCGCGCACGGTGGCGTGCCGGCCAGGCTTCGGCGGCCAATGCCATGCCGATGCCGAATTCGCCGCCCAGGCCGATGCCGGCGATGGTGCGGTAGATCAGCAGGTCCCAGTAGCCCTGGGCCAGGGCGCACAGGCCGGTGAACACGGCGAACAGCATGATGGTCCAGGTCAGCACGCGGATGCGGCCGTAGCGGTCGGACAGCGCGCCAAAGAAGATGCCGCCGGCCACGGCGCCGATCAGCGTCCAGGTGACCAGCGAGCCGGCCTGACCGGGCGTCAGCTGCAGATCGGCCGAGATGGCGCTGAGCATGAAGCCCAGGATCAGCAGATCGAAGCCGTCCATGGCATAGCCGACGGCGGAGCCGGCCAGGGCCTTCCAGCTGTAGCCGTTGATTTCGGTGGGCTGGCCGGTGCCAGCAGGGGAGACTGCGTTCATGGGGTGTCGTTGTCCTTGTGTTGTGGCATGAATGCGTTTCCACCGCCCGCCGCAGCTGCCCGCGCGCAGCAAAGCCGCGGCAGGCGCCAATGGACAGGTGGGGAAAGGGCGTGGTGCAGGGGGCGGCGCATGCGCGGCCCTCACAAAAAGCAGCTGCTCCCGGGCACGGCCGGGCAGGTTCACAGGGGCGGGTTGGTGGGGAACAGGCCACGCAGCGGCGGCGGCCTGCGCGCTGCGGCGCAGAACAGTGCTCGCACAGGTACCGCCCTGGTCCTGTGCCGGCAGCCCATGGCCGGCTTGCGTGCACAGGGGGCACGGACCAGGCGATGGCTGCGGGCGCGATTCTGGCAGGCCCGTCGCAGCCCTGCAGGCGGCGCAGGCGGCACCGCTACGCCGCAGGAGGACATGCCACCCCGGTGCTGCGCGCGGCGCCATTCCGTGGCAGTGCGCATTCGCAAGGCGGGAAAGCGGTGGTGGGCGGCCTTGCGGGCACCCAACAAAACAGCCCTTGTCCGGTGGGCAAGGGCTGTGGCTGGGGGCGCGGCAGGGCGGTCGGGTGGTACGGGGCGGGCTGCCCCGGGATCGCATCAGCCCTCGGTGGAAGGCTGGGCCGACGACGGTGCCGCCGGCGCGGTGGGCGCAGTGGGCGTCGCCTGTGCGGTCTCGGTGGCAGCGCTGTGCTCGGCCGCAGGGGCAGCGGCCGGTGCAGGCGCCGCCGCGGGCTCCTGCACGGGGGCCGTGTAGGGCTGCACCGGCCAGCCGGCGGTGTGGCGCAGCGTGAGCGTGCGCAGCGCGTCGATCCAGTGCGGCGTGTCGTTCAGGCAGGGAATGAAGTGGAACTGCTTGCCGCCGGCCTGCAGGTAGGCATGGCGCGCTTCCTGGCCGATTTCTTCCAGCGTCTCGAGGCAGTCGCTGGTGAAGCCGGGGCAGATCACGTCCACGCCCTGGATGCCGGCCTGGGCCAGCGCCACCAGCGATGGCTCGGTATAGGGCTCCAGCCACTTGGCCTTGCCGAAGCGGGACTGGAAGGTCACGGTGAAGCGTTCCTGCGGCAGCCCCAGGCACTCGGCCAGCAGGCGGGCGGTTTCCAGGCACTCGGACTGGTAGGGGTCACCCAGGTCACGGGTGCGCTCGGGCACGCCGTGGAAGCTCATCACCAGGTGGCGGCCCATGCCGTGGGCCTGCCAGTGCTGCACCACGCGCTGGGCCAGGGCCTGGATATAGCCCGGGTCGTTGTGGTAGCGGTGCACAAAGCGCAGCTCGGGAATATGGCGCTGGGTCTTGGCCCAGTCGTACACCGCGTCGCAGACGCTGGCCGTCGTGGTGCCGGAGTACTGCGGGTACAGCGGCAGAATCAGGATGCGCGTGGCGCCCTGGGCCTTGAGGGCATCGAGCTGCTTGGCAATGGACGGCTTGCCATAGCGCATGGCAAAGCCCACCAGCACGTCGTAGCCGGCGCCCTGCATCCACTCCTGCAGGATCTCGGCCTGGCGGCGCGTCCAGTGCAGCAGGGGCGAGCCCAGCTCCGCATCCCAGACGGTGGCGTACTTGGCGGCCGATTCCTTGGGGCGCTTGCGCAGAATGACCCCGTGCAGGATCAGCTTCCAGACCGGCTTGGGAATTTCCACCACGCGGTCGTCGGACAGAAATTCAGCCAGATAGCGTTGCACCGCCGAGGGGGTCGGGGCGTCGGGGGTGCCGAGGTTGCACAGCAGCACGGCCAGACGTTCGGGCTGTCCTGCGGGCAAGGTGGGTTCAGGTGCAAAGCGTGAGGGCATGGCCCCGATTGTGGCAAATCCTGAGGGCCTGTCGGACAAGCTTGTCCATGCAGCCGGGCAGGAGGCCGGGTCTTGTGACATATGCTGACACATCAGCACGCCTGGAAGCCTCCTGGAACCCTTCTGAACACCGCTCCGGCGCCCCGCAGGGGCGGCCGTTGGCACCCGCACACCGGCCGCGTGGCTGCAGTATGCTCAGTAGCTATGCTGGACTCTCGACACATTCGCGCCGTCACCCTGGATCTGGACGACACCCTGTGGCCCGTGTGGCCGGCCATTGCCCGCGCCGAAGCCGTGCTGCTGGAATGGTTGGCCACGCATGCGCCGCGCACGGCCGCCATGCTGGGCACCACCGAGGCGGTGCGTGCCATCCGCCTGCAGGTGGAGCGCGAACGCCCCGACCTGCGCCACGACCTCAGCGGTCTGCGCCGCGAATCCATCCGCCAGGCGCTGGGCCAGGCCGGCGAAGACACTGCGCTGGCGGAGCCGGCCTTCGATCTGTTCTTTGCCCACCGCCAGAAGGTGGACCTGTACGACGACGCGCTGCCGGCACTGGAATTCCTGTCCGCACGCTGGCCGGTGATTGCCGTGTCCAACGGCAACGCCAATGTGCACACCATCGGCCTGGGCCGGTATTTCCAGGCCAGCCTGAATGTGGGCAGCACCGGCTTTGCCAAGCCGGACGTGCGCATGTTCCATGCGGCGGCGCAGGCGGCGGGCGTGGCGCCCGAGCAGGTGCTGCACGTGGGCGACGACGCCCACCTGGACGCCGTGGGCGCCCTGGGTGCGGGTATGCACGCGGTCTGGCTCAATCGCAAGGGCGTAGACTGGCCTGCACAGGGGCCGGCCCCCCACGCCACGGTGGACAGCCTGCACAGCTTGTGCCGCTTGCTGGAACAGGGCAGCTAACACCCGTTCCTCGCCGTGCGTGGGTCCGGGCGGCCTCTGTGGTGTGCCACTCCACAGGAACAATGCCTATGCCCGGTATCCTGACACCCACTGCCACCGTGGACCTGCCCACGGTGCGCTCCATCAGCATGCTCACCCCGCTGGAATGGCTGGCGCTGGGCTGGAAAGACATCTGTCGCGCGCCCTGGCTCAGCCTGGCACATGGCGTTTTCTTGACTTTGGTCGGGTTGGCCATTTTGGCGCTGGGGCACAATCGCTTCTGGTTGATGGCCGGGGCGCTGTCCGGTTTCCTGATCGTGGGGCCGGTGGTCGCCACCAGCCTGTATGCCATCAGCCGTGCGCTGGAGCGCGGGGAAACCGTGTCCTGGCAGACGGTGCGCAGCACCTGGTCGCGCTGGCAAAGCGGGCGGGGCAGCCAGGCCGGAGGCTACTGGTGCCTGGTGCGTTTCGGCCTGCTGCTGGCGCTGGCGGCCACGGGCTGGGTGGTGGTGTCGGCTTCGCTGATCACGGTGCTCTCGCCGGTGCGCATTGCCACGCCGATGGACTTTCTGCAGCAGGTGGTGCTGGCGCCCGACGGTCGCTTGTTCACCCTGTGGCTGGGCCTGGGCAGCGTGCTGGCGGCGCCGATCTTCGCGTCCAGCGTGGTGGCCATGCCGCTGCTGCTGGACCGGCGCATCGGCGTGTTCCAGGCGGTGCTGACCAGCTGGCTGGTGGTGGTGGAAAACCCGGTCGCCATGGCGTGGTGGGCGGGTCTGATTTTGTTGTTTACCCTGTTGGGGCTGGGATCGCTGCTGATCGGACTGGTGCTGGTCATGCCGATGCTGGGACATGCCAGCTGGCATGCCTACCGCGCTCTGGTGGACGCCTCCGCGTTTGAAGCACGCGGGCCGTCAGCCGCCGAGGAGGAGGGCCGCAGCAGGGGTTTGTAGAAGAAGAACGTTGTGATCTTTGGCTATACGGAAGAGCAGCTGGCGCATTTTTTCCTCACCTACGGGGTGGGGGCCTTCATCGCCTTCATGGTGTTCATCATCTGGAAACTGGCGCGCGACTCCAAGGCGGGCAAGTTCGGCACGTTTGTGATCTTTCTGGGCCTGGGCGTGGGCTTTGTCGGCTACCTGGCCAAGATCGTCATCCAGTGGTGGATGGAACGCTGACGCTGAAACGGCCGCCTCCGCAGCTGGCCGTACTTCCCGTGCATGCCCCGCCCGGTGCCGGGCGCCTCTGATTCATCGGTCTCCCTGCATGGCGCCCTCACCCCCTGCTTCTGCCGGGATGGGAGAGCGCCAGCACTGTCTCCGTGTCAGTCCGGCTTGACCTGGGCGCGCAGCAGCACCTGTTTCCAGCGGGCCTGCTCGGTGGCGATGAAGCGGGCAAACTCGGCGGGGGAGCCGCCAATCGGATCGGCGGCATCGCCCTGCAGGCGTTTCAGCGCATCGGGCGCCTGCACGGCCTTTTTGCATTCGGCGGCCAGCCGTTCCACATGGCCGGCCTGCAGGTTGGCCGGTGCCAGCATGCCGTACCACTGCGTCATCTCGAAACCGGGAAAGCCTTGTTCGGCCACGGTGGGCACATCGGGCAGCTGGGCCAGGCGCTTGGTCGAGCCGGTGGCAATGCAGCGCACCTTGCCGCTCTTGATGAAGGGCAGCAGGGCCGACGCACCCACCGACGCCGCATCCAGCCGGCCGGACAGCAGGTCGGTCATCATCGGGCCGGTGCCCTTGTAGGGCACATGCAGCATGAACAGATTGGCGGTCATCTTCAGGTATTCGAACGCCAGATGGCCGGCGCTGCCGTTGCCGGCCGAGCCATAGCTGAACTTGCCCGGGTTGGCGCGCACATAGGCCACGAACTCCTTCAGGTTCTTGGCCGGCACATCCGGGTGCACCACATACAGGCTGGGCACCTTGGCCAGCAGGCTGACGGGCTGGAAATCCTTGTTCGGGTCGTAGGGCAGCTTGGGGAAGATGTAGGGGTTCACCGCCAGCGTGCCGATGTGGCCCAGCACCACGGTGTGCTGGTCATCGGCGCGGGCCACTTCCTGCATGGCAATGTTGCCGGCGGCGCCGGGCTTGTTTTCCACATACACGCTCTGGCCCAGGCTCTTGCTCAGCTCGGCCGCGGTGGAGCGGGCCACGATTTCCGAGCTGCCGCCCGGCGCAAACGGCACCACGAAGCGGATGGACTTGGTCGGCCAGTTGGCCTGGGCATGCAGGCCGGGCAAGGTGGCGGCCAGACCCAGGGCGCTGCCGCTTTGCAGCAGCTGGCGGCGGGTGAGGGACGGGGTGGCGGGCAAGGTGGGCAGCAAGGCCATGGGGGCAGTCTCCAGCAAAGCGCCGCATCCGGGCGCACACCAGCGATCTTGGCGCGGAAAGCTGTCAATCCGCTGTGCCGGCAGATCGGGAGATACCCGGTGCTGCAGTGCACCGGCCGCCGCCGAGCCGCTCCGCCGTTCAGAAAGCCTGCGCCACTTCCAATCCGCTGCGCACCGCACCTTCCAGCGTGGCGGGGTAGGGGCCTTCCACGTAGTCGCCGCAGGCCCACAGGCGCGGCGCGACATGGGCCGCAGGGCGCTGCACATCGGGCGTGCAGGCAAAGGTGGCGCGTTTTTCCACCACGGTGCGCAGCGCTTCCAGGTCCGGCAGACCCAGCTGCTGGCGTGCTTGCGCCAGGGTCTGGGCCTGTAGCGTGGTGCGGTCCAGCGGCAGTGCATCGCTGGCACTGATGACCAGGGCCATCAGCCCGGCCGGCCCGCCCAGTTGCCCCCGGTCGAAGGCGAACTGTGCCGGAGCATCGGGCCCGCTGCGCAGCGCCACCATGGGCGCCGGCAGGCCGCTGCCGGCCGGGCACTGGGCATAGACCGTGGCAATGGCGGTGTGCGGCAGGGCGTCGGCCAGGCCGGCCCAGTGCTCGCAGGCGCTGCGGGTGTCGTGCAGGGCGGAGGCACCGGTCAGCGCCAGGCGGGCGGCTTCGGCGCTGGTGGTGGCCAGCAGCACGCCGTCAAACGCCTCCCCGTCCACCTGCCAGCCGCTTTGGGCGTCGTGCCCCCGGGGCTGCAGGCTGTGCACGCGCTGGCCCAGGTGCAAGGTGGCGCCGTGCGCTTCCAGCCACCGGGCGGCGGTGGTGGGGAACAGCGTGCCCAGGTCGGTGCGCGCCAGCAGCAGGTTGGAGCCGCCCCGGCCGGCAAACAGGCTGTCGTGCAGCACGCGCAGAAACACCACCCCGCTGGCCTGCGCCGCCGGCAGGTTCAGCGCCGAAATGCACAGCGGATCGATGAAGTCCTGCAGCAGCCGCTGGGGCAGGCCCTGGCACAGGTCGGCCACGGTGGCATGGGCGTTGCATCGGAAATGGCTGCGCTTCCAGTGCGCAGCGCGTGCCAGCAGGGCGTATTTGTCGCGCCAGGACCAGCCTCGGGCGCGGGCAATGCCCAGGGCCGCGTCCCAGGGCGGAGGCAGATCGGGCAGTTGCAGTCCGTGGCCATGGGCATCGCGCAGGTCCAGCGGTAGGCGCAGCAGGGCCTGCTCCACATCGACCTCCACGGTGCGCATCAGCGCCAGGCTGTCGGTGTAGGCCCCAATCAGGATGTGCTGGCCGTTGTCCACGGTCAGCGGCCGGCCTTGCAGGTCCTGGACCACCAGGGCGCGGGCCCGGCCGCCCCAGTGACGGGCGGTCTCCCACAGGCTCACCTGGTGTCCGCGCTGCACCAGGGATACGGCGGCGGCCATGCCGGCCCAGCCACCGCCGACCACGGCGATACGCCGGGGCGCCGTGTGCAGGGAAAGGGGGGCGGGCGCAGCGGCCACGGGTGCGGCCACCGGCTTACATGCGGCCCAGGGCCTGCATCTTCCAGGCCAGCCACAGCTTGCGCAGCGGTGTCAGCGCAATGCGCTGGTGCAGCACCTGGAAGTTGTCCGCCTCGATCTCGCGCAGCAGCGTACGGTAGATGCTGGCCATCATCAGGCCGGGCTTCTGCGCACGGCGGTCGGCATCGGGCAGCAGCGCAAAGGCTTCGTCGTACAGCTGGTGGGCGCGGGCCGCCTGAAAGCGCATCAGCGCGGTGAAGCGGTCGGAATACTCGCGTTTGGTGATCTCGTGCGCCTTCACATCGAACTGCTGCAGCTCGCTGATGGGCAGGTAGATGCGGCCGCGCAGCGCGTCCTCGCCCACGTCACGGATGATGTTGGTCAGCTGGAAGGCCAGGCCCAGCTTGTGCGCGTACTGGGTGGTGGCGTCGCTGGTCTGGCCGAAGATGCGTGCGGCGACCTCGCCCACGATGCCGGCCACCAGATGGCAGTAGCGCTGCAGGCCGGGGTAGTCCAGGTAGCGGGTCTGCTCCAGATCCATCTCGCAGCCTTCGATCACGGCCAGCAGGTGGCGTGGCTCGATGCCGAACTCCTGGACATGCGGCATCAGCGCCTGCATGGTGGGGTGGCTGGGCTGGCTGGCAAAGGCCTGGGCCACTTCCTTGCGCCACCAGGCGAGCTTGGTCGCAGCGACACCGGCATCGTGCACCTCGTCCACCACATCGTCCACCTCGCGGCAAAAGCCATAGAACGCCGTGATGGCGGCGCGGCGCGGCGCCGGCAGAAACATGAAGGCGTAGTAGAAGCTGCTTCCCGAGGAAGCGGCTTTTTGCTGGACGTACTGTTCCGGTGTCATAGGGGCGGCATTGTCCCATGCCCGGATGGCATTGCCGTTGGGCGGCCAAAGCTTTCGTCGCTTGATGTGCATCAAGCGGGCTGCAGATGCTGTGTGCAGGCCCTAGGGAAAGCGCGGCAGACCTCCTAGGATGCCCTGATAGCAACAAGTTGATACAGGGAACGATCCGCATGTGGAGCTTCAATGCATTGAAGTTGACCCAACGCTACACCTTGGTGTTTGTGGCTTATTGGGTTTCATTGATTGCCGTGATTGGCATGAGTTGGTTTGGATTGCTGTCCGCGCGCGACAGCCTGCGCAATCTGCACGACCAGTCGCTGCAGCGCATCTTGCTGGCCGATGCCATGACCGAAAGCGCGCTGCAAAGCCGTGCGCAGCTGCTGCTGGCCTACCAGCATGCACCCGACAGTCCGCTGGCCGCCCTGCACGACCACCCGGTGAGCGCCCACCTGGACACTGTGCGCGAAAGCCTGGAGCGCGGCGCCACGGTGCAAAAGGAGTTGCGTGCGCTGACCGATGACCCCCAGGACCTGGCCATGCTGGACGAGGTGGTGAAGGTTGACCAGGAATGGTCCGCCCACCTGAACGACTATGTGCGCAGCATGGGTGCGGGGGATTTCTCGCCCGATCTGATGGCCCGCTTCCTGGCCACCGGCCGCGAGCAGGGCGAAATGCTGGTGGGCCTGGTCGGCGCCTTCAAGGGCCTGCAGGTGAGCAAGGCCGACATCGCCTACCAGGAGGCCGAGCAGCACTACCACCTGGGCATTCTGGTGTTCATCGCCGCCATCGTGCTGGGGGGCGTGCCGGCCACGCTGCTGTCGATCTCGCTGCTGCGCCGCATGCGCCAGGGCTTCCAGCAGGCCCAGGCTTCGGCACAGTCCATCGCCAAGGGGGATCTGTCGCAGCAGGTGTGTGCCAGCGGCAAGGATGAAATCTCCGACCTGCTGGGCCACATGGAAGACATGCGCGCCCACCTGCACCAGATCATTGCCCAGGTACGGACCGGGGCCGACGCCATTGCCGGCGCCTCCACCCAGGTGGCGGCCGGTACCCAGGACCTGTCCAGCCGCACCGAGCAGCAGGCCGCCTCGCTGGAGCAGACGGCGGCGGCCACCGAACAGCTGTCCAGCACCGTGCAGCACAACGCCGACAGCGCCGTGCGCGCCAGCGAACTGGCCTCCACTGCCACCGACGTGGCCCAGCGCGGCGGCGCCATGGTGGGCCAGGTGGTACAGACCATGGAAGACATCAACACCTCCTCGCGCAAGATCGAGGACATCATTGCCGTGATCGACGGCATCGCCTTCCAGACCAATATCCTGGCGCTGAACGCCGCGGTGGAAGCCGCCCGTGCGGGCGAGCAGGGCCGGGGCTTTGCGGTGGTGGCCGGCGAAGTGCGGTCGCTGGCCGGGCGCAGCGCCGAAGCGGCCAAGGAAGTGAAGGCGCTGATCACCGCCTCGGTGGACCGGGTGCGTGTGGGCAGCGAGCAGGTGCACCGCACCGGCGCCACCATGCAGGACATCGTCAGCGGCATCCAGCGCGTGGCCGACATCGTGGGCGAGATCGCCGAAGCCAGCCGCGAACAGTCGCGCGGGCTGGAACAGATCAACCTGGCCGTGGCCAATCTGGACGATGTGACACAGCAGAACGCGGCCCTGGTCGAAGAGACTTCGGCCGCGTCCTCCTCGCTGCAGGAGCAGGCGCGCCAACTGGCCGGCATGGCCGCCAAGTTCGTGCTGCAAGGCGGCACGGCAGGCTATGCACGCCCAGCGGCAGATACCGCCGGCCCGCGCGGCCCGGCCAGTCTGGGCGGTGGTGGCGGCGGCCAGCCGGTGGCAGCTCCGCGCAGCCAGCCCCAGCCGCGGGCCGCGGTGCCGTCCTCTGCCAAGGCCCCAGCCCTGGTGTAAGGGCTATCGCAGCTTTGCTCCAGCCCCGCCCTGTGCGGGGCTTTTTTTGCGGCTTTCGGCGCTCAGGCAGTGCCGGTCGTACAAAAAAAGAAGCCCCAGCGCCCCGCAAAGCCTGCAGGGCAGGGACAATCCGCGCTTTCTTTGCAGGGGCCGCAGTCGACGGCCAACACTATGGCAAATATGGCACGCAACAAAAACGAATGGGCCAACAAGGTGCTGATGCTGGTGCGCTCCGGCAACACGGACGCCGCGGTGGCGCAGATCAAGGTGGCGCCCACGGTGGGCGATGTCACCCGGCTGCAGGCCCTGCTGGAGCAGCTGCCGTCCACACCGGCCTTGCGGCAGTTGCAGCAGTTCGTGGAAGAAGAGCGCGCCATGCTGGCCGCGCCACGCCTGCACCGCGCACCCTGAACGGACGGGCCTGGCCCGGCCCGTCTTCAGTCCCGCTTCAGCACTCGACCACGTTGACGGCCAGGCCGCCGCGTGACGTTTCCTTGTACTTGGTCTTCATGTCGGCGCCGGTCTGCACCATGGTGCGAATCACCTGGTCCAGCGACACAAAGTGCGTGCCATTGCCCAGCAGCGCAATGCGTGCGGCGTTGATGGCTTTCACGGCGCCCATGGCATTGCGCTCGATGCAGGGAATCTGCACCTGGCCGCCCACCGGGTCGCAGGTCATGCCCAGGTTGTGCTCCATGCCGATCTCGGCCGCGTTTTCCACCTGGGCCGGCGTGCCGCCCAGCACCGTGGCCAGGCCGGCCGCGGCCATGGAGCAGGCCACACCCACTTCCCCCTGGCAGCCCACTTCGGCGCCGGACAGCGAGGCGTTGAGCTTGTAGATGGCGCCGATGGCACCGGCCGCCAGCAGAAAGCGGCGCACCCCAGCCGCATCGGCCCCGGGGATGAAGCGCTGGTAGTAGCGCAGCACGGCCGGTATCACGCCGGCTGCACCGTTGGTGGGGGCGGTCACCACGCGGCCGCCGGCC
The DNA here is from genome assembly GCF_030056555.1 of Comamonas sp. 17RB. NCBI lineage: Bacteria > Pseudomonadati > Pseudomonadota > Betaproteobacteria > Burkholderiales > Comamonadaceae > Comamonas > Comamonas sp. 17RB. The sequence goes on from NZ_JASHHY010000005.1 coordinate 109,409, forward strand.
GCGTTTTCTTCATTGACGGCCATGGCATACAGATTGACCCAGTCCATGGCGGCCAGCGGATCCGGCGGCCGCTCGCCCGCCTGGGTCTTGAGGTGGACCATCAGCGCGCCGGCGCGCCGGGGCAGGCGCAGCGGGCCGGGCAGCAGGCCGCTGGTGGCGCAGCCGCGCACGATGGCGCCGTCCATCACCTGCCAGATGCGGTCCAGCCCCTCGGTCACGGCAGACGCTTCGCGCTGGGCGCATTCATTGGCCCAGGCCAGCGCATCGATGGACAGACCGTGCGCCTGGCAGAGGCTGAGCAGCTGGCTGGCAGTGCGGTAGGTGTAGGGCACGGCGGCGTCGGGCTGCGCCAGCGGCGGGCCGGGCGGGGTGCCCACGCGCAGGCCGGCTTCGTCTTCCACAAAGCCGCCGCCCACCGAGTAGTAGGTGGCTTCGTGCAGCAAGACACCGGCCGCATCGTGCGCGGCCAGGCGCATGGCATTCGGGTGGCGCGGCAGGCTTTTGCGGCGCAGCAGCATCTGGCGCTGGGTGGTGAAGCGCGTGGGGTGCGATCCCAGCAGCGGCAGCTGGCCGCTGGCGTGGACCTGGTGCAGCAACTGCTGGGCGGCTTCGGGGGGCACGTTGTCGGGGCTGTGGCCGGCCAGACCCAGCAGCACAGCGGTGTCGGTGGCGTGGCCGATGCCGGTGGCCGCCAGCGAACCGAACAGCTCCACCGTCACGCCGGCGGTCTGCTGCAACTGGCCGCGGGCGGGCAGCGCCTGGACAAAGTGCTGGGCCGCCACCATGGGCCCCACGGTGTGGGAACTGGACGGGCCGATGCCGATCTTGAACAGGTCGAACACGCTGACATGCATAACGAAAAAAACTCCTTGTCCCGGCATGGTACGCATGGCCGGGCGCAGGCGTGGGCCCGGCCGCGCCAGGGGGAGGGATGTGCGGGGGCTTTGGGCCCGGTGCGGGTGCGCAGCCGGGCTTACATCGCCAGCGCCCGCCACAGCATGCGCGGCAGGTCGGCCTTGCCCACGGTGGGGCGCTGCAGCAGGCTGTCACCCTGCAGGGCGTCCACCTTGTCCAGGATGCGCAGCCCGCCTTGCACCACCAGGCGCAGCTCCCAGCCGATGCGCCCCGGCAGGCGGTGGACCAGCGGCACACCGGACACCATCAGCTGGCGGGCCCAGGCAGCGCAGTCCATGACCAGCGCGCGGCTGGCGGCTGTGGTGTGCGGCTGCAGCAATTCGGTGCGGGCCACGCCCCAGCGCGCCAGGTCGGCGTCGGTGAGGTAGTGGCGCCCGCGCGGCAGGTCCACGCTCAGGTCCTGCCAGAAGTTGATCAGTTGCAGCGCGCTGCAGATGGCATCGCTTTGCTGCAGGCTGGGCGCATCGTCCACGCCATACAGGTGCAGCAGCAGCCGGCCCACGGGGTTGGCCGAACGGCGGCAGTAGTCCAGCAACTGGTCGCGGTCGGCATAGGTGGCGGCGCGGGCCGTCACATCCACATCCTGCACAAAGGCGCTGAGCAGATCGTCCATCAGCGCCACGGGCAGACCGTGCTGCGCGGTGGCATGGCGCAGCGGGTCGAATATTGCCGCCCAGCGCGGGTCGGGTGTGCCGCCGGCGGCCATGGCGTGCAGTTCCTGGCGGTAGGCCGTCAGATCGGCCAGGCGCTGGGCCGGGCTGGCATCGCCCTCATCGGCCAGGTCATCGGCGGTGCGTGCAAAGCCGTACAGCGCGGCGATCGGCGGGCGCAGCGCAGGCGGGCACAGGATGGAGGCGACCGGAAAATTCTCGTAATGCTTGACCGGTGCGGCCGAGGTGGGAGCGGGTGGGGAGGTAGGCACTTGGCCATTGTCGCCTGCCACCAGTTAATATGCCGGGTAATTAATAACCGGTTAGTCAGTAATTTTTCGGGTGGGAAATCCCATGAAGTCTTCTGCTGTGGTTCGCATGCCTGTGTCCGGCGTGCTGGTGGGTGTGGTGGCGGCGCTGTCGCTGATGGGCTGTTCGCCCAAGCCGGCGGCCGAGGAGCCGGTCCGTGCGGTCAAACTGGTCACCGTGGGCAGCTCGCAGGCCACTGCGGTGCTGGAATATTCCGGTGAGGTGCGCGCTCGTATCGAATCGCGCCTGGGCTTCCGTGTGGCCGGCAAGCTGGTGCAGCGCCAGGTGGATGTGGGCCAGCATGTGCAGCCCGGCCAGGTGCTGGCCCAGCTGGACGGCAACGACTACGCCCTGGCCGCGCAGGCCGCCCAGGCCCAGGTGGCGGCCGCCACCACGCAGCGTGATCTGGCCGCGGCCGACTTTGCCCGCTACCAGGCGCTGAAGGACAAGAACTTCATCAGCGGCGCCGAGCTGGACCGCCGCTCCGCCACGCTGAAATCCGCCCAGGCCCAGCTGGACCAGGCCAAGGCCAACGCCAGCTCCCAATCCAACCAGAGCGGCTACACCCGCCTGCTGGCCGATGTGGCCGGCATCGTCACGGCCGTGGACGCCGAGCCCGGCCAGGTGGTGTCCGCCGGCACCCCGGTGGTGCGCATCGCCCAGGACGGCGAGCGCGATGTGGTGTTTGCCGTGCCCGAAGACAAGCGCAGCCTGGTGCGCATCGGTCAGGCCGTGCAGGTGCGCCCCTGGGCGGATGGTGAAGCCCTGCTGCAAGGCAAGGTGCGGGAGGTGGCGGCCAGTGCCGACCCGGTGACGCGCACTTACACCGTGAAGGTGGCGCTGGCCGGAGGCAATGTGCCGCCGCTGGGTGCCACCGTGCATGTGCTGCCCGAAGGCATGGGCCCCGCCGGGCTGGACGTGATCAAGCTGCCCACGGCCGCGGTGCGCGAGCTGGGCGGGCAGTCGGCCGTGTGGGTCTACGACCCGCAGACCAAGGCGGTGACCAGCCGCAAGGTGACCGTGGCCACGGCCGACGGCAACGACGCCGTGATTGCCGAAGGCCTGACACCCGGCATGCAGGTGGTGGCCGCCGGCGTGCATGTGCTCAATGAAGGCCAGCAGGTGACGGTCTACCAGGACAAATACGCGCCCAAGCCGGCGGCAGAGCAGCCGGCCACCCCGGCTACAGCGGCCCCGGCGGCCACACCAGCCAAGGCAGACGGCAAGCCGGCTGCAGCGCAATAAGGGCGGGGACCGACCATGGCACGCCAAGAACCGAAAGCCGGCTTCAACCTCTCGCGCTGGGCGCTGGAGCACATTCCGCTCACGCGCTACCTGCTGATCGTCATCCTGCTGCTGGGGGGAATCGCCTACTTCCAGCTGGGGCAGGACGAGGATCCCCCCTTCACCTTCCGCGCCATGGTGATCCGCACCTACTGGCCCGGCGCCACGGCCCAGCAGGTGGCCGAGCAGGTGACCGACAAGATCGAGCGCACGCTGCAGGAAGTGCCGTACGCCGACAAGATCCGCAGCTATTCCAAGCCGGGAGAGTCGCAGGTCATCTTCCAGGTCAAGGACAACTCCCGCCCCGCCGATGTGCCCCAGCTCTGGTACACGGTGCGCAAGAAGATCGGCGACATGAAATACACCTTGCCGCAGGGCGTGCAAGGGCCGTTCTTCAATGACGAGTTCGGCGATGTGTATGGCGTGATCTATGCACTGCAGGGCGATGGCTTCAGTTATGCCGAGCTCAAGACCGTGGCCGACGACGTGCGCCAGCAGCTGCTGCGCGTGGGGGATGTGGCCAAGGTGGAACTGTTTGGCGTGCAGGACGAAAAGCTGTTTGTGCAGCTGTCGCAGCAGCGCCTGGCCCAGCTGGGGCTGGACATGAATCAGGTGCTCAACCAGCTCAGCCAGCAGAACGCGGTGGAAGGCACGGGCGTGCTGCAGACGCCCAGCGAGCAAATCCAGGTGCGCGTGGGCGGCCAGTTCACGGCGCTGGAGGACTTGCGCGCCATGCCCATCCGCGGCGCCTCCGGCGCGCAGCTGCGCCTGGGCGACATCGCCGAAATCACGCGCGGCTATGTGGACCCGCCCAGCACCAAGGTGCGCTTTCAGGGGCAGGAGACCATCGCACTGGGCATTTCCATGGCCAAGGGCGGGGACATCATCCGCCTGGGCAAGAACCTGCACGCGGCGGTCGAACGCCTGGGCACCGCGCTGCCGGCAGGCATGCAGCTGGTGAATGTGCAGGACCAGCCCAAGGCCGTGGCCGATTCGGTGAACGAATTCATCAAGGTGCTGATCGAGGCCGTGGTGGTGGTGCTGGCCGTGAGCTTTGTCAGCCTGGGCCTGCACAAGCGCGCCCAGGCCACCGTGTGGTGGAAGCGCTGGTACATCGACCCGCGCCCCGGCCTGGTGGTGGGGGTGACGATTCCGCTGGTGTTGGCCGCCACCTTCCTGGCCATGTGGTATTGGGGCGTGGGGCTGCACAAGATCTCGCTGGGCTCGCTGATCATTGCCCTGGGCCTGCTGGTGGACGACGCCATCATTGCGGTGGAGATGATGGTGCGCAAGATGGAGGAGGGCTACGACAAGCTGCGCTCGGCCACCTTTGCCTATGAAATCACCGCCAAGCCCATGCTGACCGGCACCTTGATCACGGCGGCCGGCTTTCTGCCCATCGGCATGGCCAAGTCCATGACGGGGGAATACACCTTCGCCATCTTTGCCGTGACGGTGGTGGCGCTGGTGCTCAGCTGGTTCGCATCGGTCTACTTCGTGCCCTATCTGGGCACGCTGTTCCTGAAGGAGCCCAAGCACGAAGACCACCCGGGCATCACCGCCGACCCGCACGAGGTGTTCGACAGCCCGTTCTACAACCGTTTCCGCAAGGCGGTGTACTGGTGCGTGGAATACCGCTGGCTGACCATCGGCGCCACGGCCCTGGTGTTTGCGCTGGGCATCGTTGGCATGACCAGGGTGCAGCAGCAGTTCTTCCCGGACTCCAACCGCCCGGAAATCCTGGTGGACGCCTGGTTCCCCGAAGGCACGGCCTATGCCGCCAACGAGGCCGTGGTCAAGCGCATGGAGCAGCGCTTCATGCAGCTGCAAGGGGTGGAAAGCGTCACCGTCTGGGTGGGCTCGGGCGTGCCGCGCTTTTACCTGCCGCTGGACCAGGTGTTCCCGCAGACCAACGTCTCGCAGTTCATCGTGCTGGCCAAGGACCTGAAACTGCGCGACCGACTGATGCAGGAATTTCCGGCGCTGCTGGCCCAGGAATTCCCCGAGGCGCGCGGCCGCGTCAAGCTGCTGCCCAGCGGGCCGCCCGTGCCGTATCCGGTGCAGTTCCGCGTGATCGGCACCGACCCGGTCCAGCTGCGCCACTACGCCGATGCGGTCAAGGACGTCATGCACGCCAACGCCGACATGCGGGGCGTGAACGACAACTGGAACGAATCCGTGAAGGTGATGCGCCTGGAAGTGGACCAGGACAAGGCGCGCGCACTGGGCGTGAGCAGCCAGTCGATTGCCCAGGCCGCCAAGATCTGGTTCAGCGGCTCCACCGTGGGCCAGTACCGCGAAGGCGACAAGCTGATCGACATCCTGCTGCGCGTGCCGGAACACGAGCGCGACGCGATTTCCGATGTGGCCAACGCCTACCTCCCCACGGCCAGCGGCAAATCCATTCCGCTGACCCAGATCGCCAAGCCCGCCATGGCCTGGGAGCCGGGCGTGCTGTGGCGGGAAGGGCGCAACTACGCCATCACCGTGCAGGGCGATGTGCGTGAAGGCCTGCAGGGTGCCACCGTGACCAACGCCTTGCTGCCCGAGCTGCGCAAGCTGGAAGCGCAGTGGCACGGCCAGGGCGCGCTGGACTACCGCATCGAAGTAGCCGGCGCGGTGGAGGAAAGCTCCAAGGGCTCGTCCTCGATCGCGGCCGGCGTGCCGGTGATGCTGTTCCTCACCTTCACGCTGCTGATGCTGCAGTTGCACAGCTTCAGCCGCGCCATGCTGGTCTTTCTGACCGGCCCGCTGGGAATTGCCGGCGTGGCCGCCGCGCTGCTGCTGCTGAACCGGCCCTTCGGCTTTGTGGCGCTGCTGGGCGTGATTGCACTGATGGGCATGATCCAGCGCAACTCGGTGATCCTGATCGACCAGATCGAGCTGGACCGCGCCCGGGGCGTGCCTGCCTGGGATGCCATCGTGGAAGCGGCGGTGCGCCGCCTGCGCCCCATCGTGCTGACGGCGGCGGCCGCCGTGCTGGCCATGATTCCGCTGTCGCGCAGCGTGTTCTGGGGGCCTATGGCCGTGGCCATCATGGGCGGTCTGGTGGTGGCCACGGTGCTGACCCTGCTGGCGCTGCCCGCCATGTACGCGGCCTGGTTCCGCGTGCGTAAGCCCGAGGTGGAACACGGTGCATAAATTTGGCGCAGGGAAGGCCAAAAAATGCATGGTGGCTTGCGATTCCACGCTAAAATCCAGGGTTGACCCCTAACGCAAAGCCGGTAGCTTTCTGCCGGCTTTGTAGTTGGAGAGACCGCGCGGGTGGCGAAATTGGTAGACGCACCAGGTTTAGGTCCTGACGGTGGCAACACCGTGCCGGTTCGAGTCCGGCTCCGCGCACCACGAACACATCGCCTGATCCAGGCGAAGCCTTGAAAGCCTGTCCCCCTTGGGGGCAGGCTTTTTTCTTGCCTGTGCGTCTGGGGCGGACGCTGTTGGGTGGGGCGCAGCAGGGCCGGCGCCCCTCCGGTCCCCCGTAACAGACCGTGGAATGGGCAGCCTGTGGCGGTGGTGTCAGGCCACCTGACCCTGCTGCCGGCACGGCCGGGTAAACCGCGCTTTGCACTTTTTTACCGGCCTTGCAGGGCAGCCCGGGCGCTGCGCCGCACTGAGGACAAGCCCTGATAAGCGGGTGGTACGGGGCGGGGACAGGGTTCGCCCGTTCCCGGCTGGATATAATGTTGGATTGAATGCGCGACCGTCAGCGCCGATTCGCCCCGCGCGAGCCGGCGTGAACACCAGCTAAGTATTTGAATTTTCTGGTGTGCCGAGTCCGGCTTTGCGCACCATTCTTCATGTGAGACTTTGCGGAATACGGTGCAGGCTGTACTGCAGCCGGCACGGTCCACATCTTTCCCCGAGATTTAGGAACAACCATGGCCGTTACTGTTGAAACCCTTGAGAAGCTCGAGCGCAAGATCACGCTGAGCGTGCCGCTCGCCGCAATCCAGTCCGAAGTCGAGACCCGTCTGAAGAAGGTTGCTCGCACCGTGAAGATGGACGGTTTCCGTCCTGGCAAGGTGCCCATGAACGTGGTGGCCCAGCGTTATGGCTACTCCGTGCAGTACGAAGTGCTGAACGACAAGGTCGGCGAAGCTTTCGCCAAGGCCGTCGATGAAGCCGGTCTGCGCGTGGCCGGCCAGCCCCGCATTTCCGAGAAGGAAGGCGCTGCCGAAGGCGAAGCCCAGTTCGACGCCATCTTCGAAGTGTTCCCCGAAGTGAAGCTGGGCGACCTGGCTGCTGCTTCCGTGGACAAGCTGACCGCTGAAGTGGACGACGTCGCCATCGACAAGACCGTGGACATCCTGCGCAAGCAACGCCGCACCTTCGCCCAGCGTCCCGCTGCCGAAGCCGCTGTGGACGGTGACCGCGTGACCGTGGACTTCGAAGGCAAGATCGACGGCGAAACCTTTGCCGGCGGCAAGGCCGAAGACTTCCAGTTCCTGGTCGGCGAAGGCCAGATGCTCAAGGAATTCGAAGACGCCGTGCGCGGCATGAAGGCTGGCGAGTCCAAGACTTTCCCCCTGGCTTTCCCTGAGGACTACCACGGCAAGGACGTGGCCGGCAAGACCGCCGACTTCCTGGTGACCGTCAAGAAGATTGAAGCCGCCAACCTGCCCGAAGTGAACGAAACCTTCGTGAAGTCCCTGGGCATTGCCGACGGCACCGTCGAAGGCCTGCGCGCCGACATCAAGAAGAACCTGGAACGCGAAGTGAAGTTCCGCGTGCTGGCTCGCAACAAGCAAGCCGCCATGGACGCTCTGGTCTCTGTGGCCGAGCTGGAACTGCCCAAGGCTTCCGTGCAGGCCGAAGTCGGCCGTCTGCTGCAAGGCGCCCGCGCCGAACTGCAACAACGCGGCATCAAGGACGCTGAAAAGGCGGAAATCCCTGAAGACGTGTTCCTGCCCCAAGCCGAGCGCCGCGTGCGCCTGGGTCTGGTGGTGGCCGAGCTGGTCAAGTCCAACAAGCTGGAAGCCACGCCCGAGCAACTGAAGGCCCACGTGGACGAGCTGGCTGCTTCCTACGAGAAGCCCGAAGACGTCGTGCGCTGGTACTTCGGCGACCGTCAACGTCTGGCCGAAGTGGAAGCCGTCGTGATCGAGAATAATGTGACCGAGTTCGTGCTGAGCAAGGCCAAGGTGAGCGACAAGGCTGTGTCGTTCGAAGAGCTGATGGGTCAGGCCTGAGCGGTCTTGACCTGACGGAGGGCGGGCCACAGGTGCAACGCCCCCATTAGGCTTTACACACCGGGGCTTGTGCTTTGCGGCACAAGCCCCATTTCATTTCTTGGCTAGGCTACATTGCTGAAATTGACAGGAGAACCTATGAGCGCATTGGATATTCAGGGTCTGGGCATGGTCCCCATGGTGATCGAACAGTCTGGCCGCGGTGAGCGGTCGTACGACATCTATTCGCGCCTGCTGAAGGAGCGCGTGATTTTCTTGGTGGGCCCGGTCAACGACCAGACGGCCAACCTGGTGGTGGCGCAGCTGCTGTTCCTGGAAAGCGAGAACCCTGACAAGGACATCTCCTTCTACATCAACTCGCCCGGCGGCTCGGTCAGCGCCGGCATGGCCATCTTCGACACGATGAACTTCATCAAGCCCGATGTGTCCACGCTGTGCACCGGCATGGCAGCCAGCATGGGTGCTTTCCTGCTGGCGGCAGGGGCTAAGGGTAAGCGTTATGCTTTGCCCAACTCCAAGGTCATGATCCACCAGCCGCTGGGCGGCATGCAGGGTCAGGCGACGGAGATCGAGATCCACGCTCGTGAGATCCTCAAGACCCGCGAACAGCTGAACAACATCCTGGCCGAGCGCACCGGCCAGCCGCTGGAAAAGATCCAGCGCGACACCGAACGCGACTATTTCCTGAGCGCTGCCGAAGCCAAGGACTATGGTCTGGTGGACCAGGTGATTGAAAAACGCGCCTGAACCGGCGAAAAACGGGTAACGGCGCTATCCCCCACGGGGAGCGCCGTTTTTCCTGTTGGTATCATCCTTTTTCCCATATTTGTAACAAGGCACTGCCCCCATGGCCGAGAAAAAAGGCACTTCCAGCGAGAAAAACCTCTACTGCACCTTCTGCGGCAAAAGCCAGCACGAGGTGAAGAAGCTGATTGCTGGGCCGTCCGTCTTCATCTGCGACGAGTGCATCGACCTGTGCAACGAAATCATCCGTGATGAGTTGCCGGGCAATACCGCCCGCGAGGCGCGCGGTGATCTGCCCACGCCGGCAGAAATCAAGGCCAACCTGGACAACTACGTGATTGGCCAGGAGCAGGCCAAGCGCACACTGGCCGTGGCGGTCTACAACCACTACAAGCGCCTGCGCCACAAGGACAAGGCGGGCAAGGATGAGGTGGAGCTGTCCAAGAGCAATATCTTGCTGGTCGGCCCCACAGGCTCGGGCAAGACGCTGCTGGCCCAGACCCTGGCGCGCCAGCTGGACGTGCCCTTCGTCATGGCCGATGCCACCACGCTGACCGAAGCCGGCTACGTGGGCGAGGACGTGGAAAACATCGTCCAGAAGCTGCTGCAAAGCTGCAACTACGAAATCGAGCGTGCCCAGCGCGGCATCGTCTACATCGACGAAATCGACAAGATCTCGCGCAAGTCCGACAACCCCAGCATCACGCGCGACGTGTCGGGTGAGGGCGTGCAGCAGGCGCTGCTGAAGCTGATCGAAGGCACCATGGCCAGCGTCCCCCCGCAGGGTGGTCGCAAGCATCCGAACCAGGACTTCCTGCAGATCGACACGACCAACATCCTGTTCATCTGCGGTGGTGCATTTGCCGGCCTGGAAAAGGTCATCGAAAACCGCACCGAAGCATCGGGCATCGGCTTTGGCGCCGCGGTCAAGAGCAAGAAGCAGCGTTCGCTGTCCGAAGTGTTCCAGGAGATCGAGCCCGAGGATCTGATCAAGTTCGGCCTGATCCCCGAACTGGTGGGCCGCATGCCCGTGATGACCGCTCTGGCCGAGCTGAGCGAAGACGCGCTGGTGGAAATCCTGACCGAGCCCAAGAACGCCCTGGTCAAGCAGTACAGCAAGCTGCTGGGCATGGAAGGCGTGGAGCTGGAAATCCGTCCTGGCGCACTCAAGGCCATCGCCCGCAAGGCGCTGGTGCGCAAGACCGGCGCCCGTGGTCTGCGTTCCATCCTTGAACAGGCGCTGATCGGCACCATGTTCGAATTGCCGAACATGGACAACGTCGCCAAGGTGGTGGTGGAAGAAGCCACCATCGACGACGGCAAGGCGCCTTTGCTGGTGTACCGCGAAGCCGCCAAGACCGCCTGAGCGGGCGACATGCCTGACGGCAGGGGCTGTGCGCACCAGGGGCGCCGGCCCGTCTGCAATTGCTGCACAAGCCGTGCAGCCTGGGGCACACTGGTGGTGCCCGTGTAGCTGATATCTGCCGCAGGTGCTGCCTGCGGTATTACTGAGGAATCCCATGTCAGGAACAACTCCCGAGACCGATACACCGCTCGACCTGCCGCTGCTGCCGCTGCGGGACGTCGTGGTGTTTCCCCACATGGTCATTCCCTTGTTTGTGGGCCGCGCCAAGAGCATCAAGGCGCTGGAACTCGCCATGGAAGGCGACCGCCGCATCATGCTGGTGGCACAGAAGGCCGCATCCAAGGACGAACCGTCGGTGGACGACATGTTCGAGGTGGGCTGCGTGTCCACCATCCTGCAGATGCTCAAGCTGCCCGACGGCACCGTGAAGGTGCTGGTGGAAGGCCAGCAGCGTGCGCTGGTGGTCGAAGTGACCGACCACGACACGCACTTCACCAGCAAGCCCCGCCTGCTGGATGTGCAGGACGACGCTGTCCAGTCCAGCGAAGTGGAGGCCCTGCGCCGCGCGGTGACCCAGCAGTTCGACCAGTACGTCAAGCTCAACAAGAAGATCCCTTCGGAGATCCTGAGCTCGATCTCCGGCATCGACTCGCCGGGCCGTCTGGCCGACACCATTGCCGCGCACCTGCCGCTGAAGCTGGAGAACAAGCAGCAGGTGCTGAACCTGTCAGACGTGAAAGAGCGTCTGGAAAACCTGTTCGAACAGCTCGAGCGTGAAGTCGACATCCTGAATGTGGACAAGCGCATCCGCGGCCGCGTCAAGCGCCAGATGGAGAAGAACCAGCGCGACTTCTACCTGAACGAACAGGTCAAGGCCATCCAGAAGGAACTGGGCGAGGGCGAAGACGGCGCCGACCTGGAAGAGGTCGAAAAGAAGATCAAGCTGGCCAAGATGCCGGTGGCTGCGCGCAAGAAGGCCGAAGCCGAGCTGAAGAAGCTCAAGCTGATGTCCCCCATGTCGGCGGAAGCCACCGTGGTGCGCAACTACATCGACGTGCTGACCGGTCTGCCCTGGAGCAAGAAGACCAAGATCAAGCACGACCTGGCCAACGCCGAGGAAGTGCTGAACGCCGACCATTTCGGTCTGGAAAAGGTCAAGGACCGCATCGTGGAATACCTCGCGGTGCAGCAGCGCGTGGACAAGGTCAAGGCACCCATCCTGTGCCTGGTCGGCCCCCCTGGCGTGGGCAAGACCTCGCTGGGCCAGTCGATCGCCAAGGCCACGGGCCGCAAGTACGTGCGCATGGCCCTGGGCGGCATGCGTGACGAAGCCGAGATCCGCGGCCACCGCCGCACCTACATCGGCGCCATGCCGGGCAAGGTGCTGCAGAGCCTGGAGAAGGTGGGTACGCGCAATCCGCTGTTCCTGCTGGACGAGATCGACAAGCTGGGCATGGACTTCCGTGGCGACCCTTCCAGCGCGCTGCTGGAAGTGCTGGACCCCGAACAGAACCACACCTTCGGCGACCACTACGTCGAGGTCGACTTCGACCTGTCGGACGTGATGTTCGTGGCCACCTCCAACTCGATGAACATCCCTTCGGCCCTGCTGGACCGCATGGAAGTGATCCGCCTGTCGGGTTACACCGAGGACGAGAAGACCAATATCGCCATCCGCTATCTGCTGCCCAAGCAGCTGACCAACAACGGCGTGCGCGAAGGCGAGCTGAAGGTGGAAGAGTCCGCGGTGCGCGACATCGTGCGCTACTACACCCGTGAAGCCGGCGTGCGCTCGCTGGAGCGCGAGCTGTCCAAGATCTGCCGCAAGGTGGTCAAGGGCATCCAGCTCAAGAAGCTCGAACCCATGGTGGTGGTCACTGCCGACAACCTGCCGGACTACCTGGGCGTGCGCAAGTACACCTATGGCCGTGCCGAGCAGCAGAACCAGGTGGGCCAGGTCGTGGGCCTGGCATGGACCGAAGTGGGCGGCGATCTGCTGACCATCGAGGCCGTGGTGATGCCCGGCAAGGGCAACATCCTGCGCACCGGTTCGCTGGGCGACGTGATGAAGGAATCGGTCGAAGCCGCACGCACCGTGGTGCGCAGCCGCGCCAGACTGCTGGGCATCAAGGACGAGCTGTTTGAAAAGCGCGACGTCCACGTGCACGTGCCCGACGGCGCCACGCCCAAGGACGGCCCCAGCGCGGGTGCGGCCATGACTACGGCCTTTGTCTCGGCGCTGACCGGCATTCCCGTGCGCAGCGACGTGGCCATGACCGGTGAAATCACCCTGCGTGGTGAAGTCACGGCGATTGGCGGTCTGAAGGAAAAACTGCTGGCGGCCCTGCGTGGCGGCATCAAGACAGCGCTGATTCCCGAAGAGAACGTCAAGGACCTGCAGGAGATCCCGGACAACGTCAAGAGCGGCCTGGAAATCATCCCCGTCAAGTGGATCGACCAGGTGCTGAAGGTGGCGCTGGAGCGCATGCCCGAGCCCCTGACGGACGAAGAAGTGGCAGCAGCCGCGGCGGCTGCCGCAGCAGCGGCCGACAAGGCCGAAAAGGCGGCAGATCCTTCGGGCGCGGTGAAGCATTGAGTTTTTTGGCCGCATTTGAAAAAAGCGGCCAAAAAATTACGCTACAATTCATCCCATCGCAGCGTTGCTTCGTTATAGAATGCAAGGCTTCGGCGGAAACGCGGGAATAGCTCAGTTGGTAGAGCGATACCTTGCCAAGGTATAGGTCGACGGTTCGAACCCGTTTTCCCGCTCCAGGTTTTCAGAACCTGTAGCAATACAGGTTCGCATCGGAAGGCGATAAGTCTTCCGAATGCGGGAATAGCTCAGTTGGTAGAGCGATACCTTGCCAAGGTATAGGTCGACGGTTCGAACCCGTTTTCCCGCTCCAGGTTTCAGAACCTGTAGCAATACAGGTTCGCATCGGAAGGCGCAAGTCTTCCGAATGCGGGAATAGCTCAGTTGGTAGAGCGATACCTTGCCAAGGTATAGGTCGACGGTTCGAACCCGTTTTCCCGCTCCAGGTTTTCAGAACCTGTAGCAATACAGGTTCGCATCGGAAGGCGCAAGTCTTCTGAATGCGGGAATAGCTCAGTTGGTAGAGCGATACCTTGCCAAGGTATAGGTCGACGGTTCGAACCCGTTTTCCCGCTCCAGGTTGGACAAGGGTGTGCAAACATCCTGCGATGGCGCGATAGCAAAGCGGTTATGCCCCGGATTGCAAATCCGGTTAGACCAGTTCGACTCTGGTTCGCGCCTCCAAAAAATTTGCGGGAATAGCTCAGTTGGTAGAGCGATACCTTGCCAAGGTATAGGTCGACGGTTCGAACCCGTTTTCCCGCTCCAGGTCTTTGAAAAAGGGAAGCTCAGGCTTCCCTTTTTTCTATCTGCCCCAGACTTGGCAGAAGGGCAACAGCCGGTGCATGCTGCGGTATGCTTGGCCGCTGTCTGAAACAGACACACGACAGCCTGGCTGGCGTGGCCCCGATGGTGAAATTGGTAGACACATCGGACTTAAAATCCGCCGCCTTTAATCGGGCGTACCGGTTCGATTCCGGTTCGGGGCACCACCAAAACAAGAACCTGCCATGCGCATGCATGGCAGGTTTTTTTTGTGCCTGCATGGGACGGGCTCAGGCTCAGGCAGGGGCAGGGGCAGGGGCAGGGGCAGGGGCAGGGGCACGCCGCAGCCCTGGAGCTGCTTGAGGGTGCTCCACTGCACGTTCCCACTGTCTACGGAGGGGAGGGTGGCATGCTTGTCCCCTCCGGGGCATGACACCGCCTACGGCATGCGTCATAGTGCGGCTTTTGCACACAACAGGCCACGCCATGCACTACCGTCGACTGGGAAAAAGCAATCTGCAAGTCTCTAACCTGTGCCTGGGCGCCATGATGTTCGGCGACCAGACCGGGGCGCAGGAGGCCGGCGAGATCGTCGCCCATGCCAAGGCGGCCGGCGTCAACTTCATCGACACCGCCGATGTCTACACCAAGGGCGCCAGCGAACGCATGCTGGCACCGCTGCTGGCCGGTCAGCGCCATGACTGGGTGCTGGCCAGCAAGCTGGGCAACAAGATGGGCGATGCGCCCAACCAGGGCCACTACTCGCGCAAATGGATGGTGCAGGAGGTCGAGTCCAGCCTGCAGCGCCTGCAGACCGACCACCTGGACATCCTCTACCTGCACCGCGACTACAACGGCATGGACCTGGAAGAGCCGCTGCGCGCGCTGGACGACCTAGTGCGTGCCGGCAAGCTGCGCTACTGGGGGGTGTCCAACTTCCGCGCCTGGCGCATCGGCGAGCTGGTGCATGGCGCACGCAGCCTGAACATGGCCGGCCCGGTGGTCTGCCAGCCGTACTACAACCTGCTCAACCGCATGCCCGAGGTCGAGATCCTGCCCGCCTGCGAATTCCATGGCCTGGGCGTGGTGCCCTACAGCCCGGTGGCGCGCGGCGTGCTGACCGGCAAATACCTGCCCGGTCAGGCCCCCGATGCCGGCAGCCGTGCCGGCCGCGGTGACAAGCGCATCACGGAGACAGAGTTCCGCACCGAATCGCTGGAGATCGCCCAGCGCCTGAAGGCCCATGCTGAGTCGCGTGGCGTCACCTTGGCGCAATGGGCCACCGCCTGGGTGCTGCGCCACCGCGCGGTGAGCGCGGTGATTGCCGGCCCGCGCACGCTGGCCCAGTGGACGGACTATCTGCCGGCCGTCGATCTGGACATCAGCGCCGAAGAAGAACGCATGGTGGACGATCTGGTGCCGGCTGGCCACCCGTCCACGCCGGGCTATACCGACCCGGCCTACCCGCTGATGCCCCGCCGCTGAAGGCCGGGCGGCACGATGGGGATGGGGGAGGGCGCAGCAGCGCCTTGCCCCTCCCAAAAAATAAGCCCGCGCAGGGCGGGCTCAAGGTGCAACAACGCGGAAGTCCAGCTTGCTTGTTATTTGGATTTCGGTGCGTCCAGCTTGATCTTGTTCAGAAACAGCATGGTGAAGTACACCGCCATGATGAGCACAATGAAAATCACGGAAATGCTCATCAGGCCGTAGTCGGTGGAGAACAGGTCAATCAGCATCTTCATGGAAAAAAGCCTTTCTACATCAATGGGATGGCAGGACTATCGCCTGCGCTGCCGTCCTGCGGTTTGTGCCATGTCAAAGGCCCGGGGTGGCACATTTGTGCCAGCGCAAACCGCGCGCGGAGCGGCCATCCGCCGGTGCCGGACGGGCCTGCGCCGCCCGCATGCCGGCATTGCGCACGGCAAAAGCTGAGATTGCGGTCGCGCAGGGCACCGGACAGGGTGGACAGCCCTCACAATGTCGCTGTTCCCATCTTTTGAATGCTTTCCCATGAGCGTAGTGATTGACGTCGCCACCGCCACCCACAGCGTGCAGCTGGCCGTGGCCCCCGTGTTCCTGCTGACGGCGGTGGCCGGCATGATCGGCGCCGTGGCCGGGCGGCTGGCGCGCATCATCGACCGTGCCCGCGTGGTGGAAGACCGGGTGCGTGCCAGCCAGGATGCGCTGTTCATCCAGCGCGGCCTGACCGAGCTGCAGTACCTGCGCCGGCGCGGGCGCATCTCTAACGTCAGCATCGGCTTGCTGACGCTGTGCGGCTTTCTGATCGGCCTGACCATCATCTTCCTGTTCATGGGCCAGGCCTGGGGCGTGGAAGAGCAGCTGTTTGCCGTGATCAGCTTCTTACTGGGCATCGGCACCTTCCTGGCCGCGCTGGCCGGCTTCATGTGGGAGACGGTGCTGGCCACCCAGCTGCTGGACTTCCATGTGCTGGAAATGAAGCGCGATGTGGCCGAGCAGATCCCGCCGGAAAAGTCCTGAAAATCCTTGAAAGGCGCTGACAAGCCCTGAGCAGCACGGACGGGACGCAGTGCGCGTTGCACCGCAGGCCGCCCACAGCTTGACCACGGGCGGCCTACAGACCCGACCACAGGCCGCTATCGCGGCCTATTCGCCCGCCGCTGGCAGCGGGTCCAGCCAGTTGCGTGCGGCGGCAATCACGCACTGGGTCAGCCGCTCCAGCCCGGCCTGGGCGTTGCGGGCATGGGCCCAGTACAGGTCCACCACCATGTCGGTGTCGGGGCGCAGTTCCACCAGCGTGCCGGCATCCAGATAGCGCTGGATCAGCACCGTGGGGTGCATGCCCCAGCCCACGCTGGCTTCGCAGGCGCGCACAAAGGCATGGGCTGACGGCAGCCAGTGGCGCGGTGGGGCCGTGCGTGAGGCCAGGCCCTGCTGCTGCAGCCATTTGTCCTGCATGCCGTCCTTGCGGTCATAGGTCAGCACCGGGGCGATGGCCATGGCCTCCTTGCTCACGCCGTCGGCAAAGTAGCGCGCCACGAATTCGGGGCTGGCGGCCGCCACATAGCGCATGCGGCCCAGCGGCCAGGTGTTGCAGCCGGTGATGTGGCTGGACGAGGCGGTGACCGCCGCCATCACATCGCCTTCCTTGATGCGTTTGGCCGTGTGGTCCTGGTCGTCGATGCTGATGTCCAGCAGCTCGTTGCCGGTGCTGGTGAAGCCGGACATCGCATCGATGAACCAGCTGTTGAGCGAATCGGCATTCACCGCCAGCTTCAGTGTGGGGCGGGCCACCTGGCCTTCGGGCACCAGTTCGGGGTTGTGGCGGCGCAGCTCGTTTTCCAGCAGCGCCACCTGTTCCACATGCAGCACCAGGCGGCGGCCGGCATCGGTGCCGGTGCAGGGCTGGCCGCGCAGCACCAGCACCTGGCCCACGCGCTCTTCGAGCTGCTTGACGCGCTGCGAAATCGCGGAGGGAGTGACATGCAGTTTGCGCGCCGCGCGGTCAAAGCTGCCTTCACGCAGCACGGCGGCCAGGGCTTCGAGTCCAGCGTAGTCGAGCATTTAGAAAAATTGAAGATCGTTCAGATAGTTTAATTTTACTAATTTAAGTACGCCTTGGACAATCAGGGACATGGCGCACAGCACTCTCTACACCCCTTTTCTGGCTGCATGGCTGGCAGGCTTTACGGTCTGCCTGTCCCTCATCGTCTCCATCGGCGCACAAAACCTCTATGTGCTGCGCCAGGCGGTGCACAGCCAGCATGTGCGCGCCTGCGTGGCCTGGTGCGTGGCCAGCGACGCGCTGCTGATCGGTCTGGGCGTGGCCGGCATGGCCCGCCTGCTGGCTGAACGTCCGGACTGGGCCTACTGGCTGGGCCTGGGCGGTGTGCTGTTCATGCTGGCCTATGGCCTGTTTGCCCTGTGGCGCATGGTCTTTGCCCAGCACAGCGTGCAGCCGGGCGAAGGAGAAGGCGGGCGCAGCCTGTGGCGCGTGGTGGGCACGCTGGCCGTGATCACCTTGTTCAACCCCCATGTCTATCTGGATACGGTGCTGCTGGTGGGCTCCATCGGCGCGCGCCAGGAAGGCGACCTGAAATGGGTGTTCGTGGCCGGCGCGGCCAGTGCCAGTGCGCTGTGGTTTGCCGGCCTGTCGGCCGCAGGCCGACGCCTGAAGCACTGGTTTGCCCAGCCGCTGGCCTGGCGTATCCTGGACGGCCTGACCGGCGCCATGATGCTGTCGCTGGCCTGGTGGGTGTGGCAGGGGCTGGACCGCAGCCTGGCGTGAGCTAGGCATAAGCCCGGCACGCGCTTGGTGTGCACCCCGCAAAAAAAGGCGCACCAGCATCGCTGGAGCGCCTTTTCTGTGGGTGGGAAGGCCGCGCCGGCGGGGATCAGTCCAGCCGGGCCAGTACTTCCAGCAGGCCCCATTGGTTGGCCATGATCTGGTAGAAGGCCTCCTGGCCGGTCTTGCCGCTCTTGCCCTGGATGTAGACCAGATAGCCGGACGACTTGGGCTGGGAGGTCGGGAAGATCTTGTCGTAGCCGAACTTCTCGGCAATGTCGCCGCGGAAGTTGATGTGGTGCTTGCCCAGATCGTCGCCATGCCGTTTGGCAAACACCTCCAGGGTCTTGGGGTGGGTGACTTCGTTCTGGCCATCCTTGATGGCTTTGTCCAGGGAGGGGGTGGCGGGAGCTTCAGCTTGGCTCATGAACGTGCAGGTGCTGGTTGAAAAATGCCGGTGGCACAGGTGCGCAACCGGGTCATGCGCACAGAAAGCAGCATCATGCCCGCAGATGCCGGCAGGCGAAACCCGAATTTCCGCCTACTGACCACGGGCTTGATCTGCACCAAAGCTGTGCCGTATCCCGCATTACAGCGGGCTTTGCGGCCCCGCGCCATGGGGCGCGCCGCCCACGTGGGCTGGGGGCGACAGCCGGTGGCAGCCCATTGCCATACGCTATGTAAACGTGTAGATACATAAAAAAGGCGCCGACCAGCGGCGCCTTGCAAGCGGTTCAGCGGGGCCGCTGCGTTCAGAATGCGGGCACCACGGCACCCTTGTACTTGTCCTGGATGAACTTCTTCACTTCCGGCGAGTGCAGGGCCTTGATCAGCTTGGCGATGTTGGGATCGTTGGCGCGGTCCGCACGGGCGGCCACGATGTTGGTGTAGGGCGAATCCGCACCTTCGATGAACAGCGCATCCTTGGTGGGGTTGAGCTTGGCTTCGATGGCGTAGTTGGTGTTGATCAGGGCCAGGTCCACATCGGCCAGGGCACGGGGCAGCAGAGGTGCTTCCAGTTCCTTGAACTTCAGCTTCTTGGGGTTCTTGACCACGTCCAGCGCGGTGGAGGTCAGGCTCTTGGGGTCCTTGAGCTCGATCAGGCCTTGCTTGGCCAGCAGCAGCAGGGCGCGGCCGCCGTTGGAAGGATCGTTGGGAATGGCCACGGTGGCGCCGTTCTTCAGGTCCTTGATGTTCTTGATCTTGGTGGAATAGGCACCGAAGGGCTCAACGTGGATCTTGCCGTTGGGCACCTGCACCAGCGAGCTCTTGCGGTCCTTGTTGTAGCTGTCCAGGTAGGGCTGGTGCTGGAAGAAGTTGGCGTCCAGCTGCTTGTCTTCCACGGCGGCATTGGGCTGCACGTAGTCGCTGAACTCCTTGACCTCCAGGTCCAGGCCCTGGGCCTTGAGCTGGGGCTTCACGAAATTCAGGATCTCGGCGTGGGGCACGGCGGTGGCGGCAACCTTGAGCACGTCAGCAGCATGGGCGGACAGGGCCAGAGCGGCAATGGCCACGGCGGTAAGCGTCTTCTTCAGCATGGTGGTGTGAATTCCTTGGCAAAGGTGAAAATCAGCAGAGGTTTCCAGCGTCTGGGCCCTGGGCATGCGACGTTGGCTGAAGGCAAGTTTAGTGCAGCCCTGGAGCGGCTGGACAGCAGAATTTCAATTTCGGTTATAAAAAACGTGGTTTTTATGCAAATTAAGAAAAAGGCCTGTTATGCAGCCTGAAGACCTGCAGGCACTGGTGCAGCTGCGCATGCCTTTTGGCAAGCACAAGGACATGTTGCTGGCCGATCTGCCCGGCAACTACCTGGCCTGGTTTGCACGCGAAGGCTTTCCTGCCGGGCGCCTGGGCCAGTTGCTGGCGCTGATGCACGAGCTGGACCACAACAACCTGCGCGGCCTGCTCGATCCGCTGCGCACGGCGTCGCGCGCATCGGCACGCCGCGTGTGACCGAGTGACTCTGCTACCCCGCCGCCCGGGGCGGCACCACATCGCCCAGCGCAGCCCACCATGCACAACGCCCCGCAGCGTGAGCCAACGGGGCGTTGTGTCCGGCCCTTTCAGCCTGCACGGCTGAAGGGCGGCTTGCGCGCAGTGCTTTACTTGGCGGCGGCGTGGGCCGCGGCAGCCTTGGCCTTGGCTTCGTCCAGCTGCTTTTGCAGGGCAGCGGCTTCGGCATCGGCGGCCTTGGCGTCGGCAGCAGCCTTGGCCTTGGCTTCGGCATCCTTGTCGGCCGACGGGCCGCTCATGGCACCGGCGATGGCGCTACCGGCCATGGTGCCTGCCACGGCGCCCACGGCGGCGCCTGCCATGGTGCCCATCATGCCGGAGCCGGCGCGGGCCGGTGCGGCAGCCGCAGCGGGTGTTGCGGCGGTGGCGGCCGCAGGCGTGGCGGCTGCCGGGGTGGCAGGCTTGGCCGCAGCCGTGGGGGCGGCGGGTGTGGCGGGCTTGGCGGGGGCCGAGCCGATGGAGGCGGGACGCACGGTCTTACCACCGCCCATGCGCTTGGCCTGGGCCAGCGAAGGCACGGTCAGCGATGCGATTGCCAGGGCAATCACGGAGGCAGTGGCACGGTACGAAGTCTTCACAGAAAGTATCCAATCATGGTTGTCATACAGGGCGGACAGGCCCGCCAGGCCGCAACGCCATGGCGGCGCCGACCTGGTATGTATGTAGGGGTGGAGGAGGAGATTCCAAGCGATCCTCCGTGCAGCCGTTGGCAACGAACGGGGGAGGACGCCAGGGCAGCCGCTGGTTGTGTGACGTTATGGGGCTGCAGCAGCTATTGTAGGAACTCTTGAAGGCCCTGCGGCGCCCCACCGGGGTGAATGCAGGGATAAACCGGGGGCGTGCCGTGCAAGGCACGGGAAGACAGGTGGCGCTGCGCTTGCCGCAGCAGAGAACAAGAACACGTTGGAAGGCCTGCAGTAAGTGTGCTGAATGCTCTCGAAAAAAGAGCGTTTGGTCGAATGCAGAGGCTGCCGGACCCGCCAATGTCCGTGGCACGCAAGTTGCAAGTGCAGGGGGTGCCCGGCATGGCGCGCAGGATGCGCCACGGCCGCCGGGTTCCGGTTCATTTCCCCTTTCCGAAGAACAACACTGCCATGCGCTCTCCCCGCCATCTCCTCCCCCCCCTGGCTGTTGCCCTGGGCTGCGCCACCGCCCTGGCCACGGCCCATGCGGCCGATCCGATGAAGGTCGGCTTCCTCTACATCGGCCCCGCCAGCGGCGCAGGTTGGTCCTATGCCCACGAACTGGCGCGCCAGGAGGTGCAGAAAAAGTTCGGCAACAAGATCGAAACCATCTTTGTCGAGAACGTGGCCGAGAACGACGCCGAGCGTGTGACCCGTGACCTGGCTGCCCAGGGCGCCAAGGTCATCTTTGGCGGCGCTTTCGGTTTCATGAACGGCATGGAACGCGTGTCCCGCGACTTTCCCAAGGTGGCTTTCGAACACGCCACGGGCTACAAGACCGGCCCGAATCTGGGCATCTACGACATCCGCACCTACGAAGGTGCCTGCCTGAACGGCACGATTGCCGGCCACCTGTCCAAGACCCAGACCATCGGGGTGGTCGCACCGCATCCGATTCCGGAGATCGTGCGCAACATCAATGCCTTCACCCTGTGCGCCCAGGAGGTGAACCCCAAGATCCAGACCCGCATCCTGTGGGTCAACACCTGGTACGACCCGCCCAAGGAAGCCGAAGCCGCCAAGACCCTGCTGAACCAGGGCGTGGACGTGCTGATGCAGAACACCGACTCGGCGGCCCCCCTGCAGGTGGCCAAGGAAGCCGGCAAGGTGGGCTTTGGTTGGGACACCGATATGGCCCAGTGGGGCGGCGATGCCCAGATGGCCGCCGCCCGCCTGGACTGGAGCATCTACTACAGCAAGGTCGTGGCCGATGTGATGGCCGGAACCTGGAAGCCCGGCAACGTCTGGATCGGCATGAAGGACGGCGCCATCCACTACGACCACTTCAGCAAGAACCTGCCCGCCAAGGTGCGCGCTGCGGTGGAGCAGCGCGGCAAGGACATTGTCTCGGGCAAGCGCCCGGTGTTCCACGGTCCGCTGCGCGACCAGGCGGGCAAGGAACGCAGCAAGGCCGGCGACATGCCCGATGCCGACAAGCTGAAGATGAACTTTCTGGTGCAGGGCGTGATCGGCGCCATGCCGCAGTAAGCCGGGTGGCACCGCCGATCGCCCGGGAACGCTGCGGCCTCTCGGGCGGCGGTGCACCGCCACGGATGATGATGAACATGAGTATGTCGAACACAGACCTGTTGACCCCCTATACCGCCCGCTGGTACACCGCCGCCCAGGCGAGCGCACTGCCGCCGGCGGGCCCCACTTTTTCCAGCACCTACACCGTGGCGCTGCAAGGCGGCAGCGCCCTGGAGCTGCCGCTGCGCGTGCTGCCCGGCGGCGACAAGGCGATTGCGCTGCTGATGAGCAACCAGACCCCGTTCGCGGTGGAAGACGCGCTGGCCCCGCTGGTGACCGCCGCCGCTGCCAGCCTGCAGCCCGAGGTGATTGCCGCCGTGCCCACCATGGGCCTGGACTACGCCCGCCTGGTGGCGCGCGGCCTGGGGCTGGCTGACTATGTGGCCCTGGGCCACTCGCGCAAGTTCTGGTACGACGAGGCGCTGAGCGAAGCCGCCACCTCGTCCACCAGCACGCAGGGCAAGCGTGTCTACCTGGACCCGGCCCTGGTGGCGCGGGTGCGCGGCAAGCGCGTGGTGCTGGTGGACGATGTCATCAACACCGGCATCAGTGCGCTGTCGGCCGTGCGCCTGCTGGAGCGCGCCGGCGCCGAGGTGGTGGGCCTGACCGTGCTGCTGAGCGAAGGCCATGCCTGGCGTGCGGTGGTGGGCGAACTGGGTGCGGGCTGGGACCAGCGCGTGCGCGCGGTGGGTCACATCCCCATGTTCGAGGCGGCAGGCGACGGGCGCTGGCAGCCGATGGCCGACACGCTGTAAGCGCTCGTTCCGAGTCGTTCGGGCTGGTCCTGGGTTGGCGCAGAGGCCGTGCGCGCCGTGGTGCGCGCAGCAGGGCTGCTTACTGCAGCACTTCCAGCAGGCGGTCCAGACCGCCCTGGTTGATGCAGACCTTGGCTTCCGCGCGCACGCGGGGCTTGGCGTGGTAGGCCACGGACAGACCGGCCGCCTGCATCATCGGAATGTCGTTGCTGCCATCGCCCACGGCGATGCACTGGGCGGCGTCGATGCCCAGCAGGCTGGCCACTTCCAGCAGCGTGCGGCGCTTTTCGGCGCCGTCGCAGATATCGCCCCAGGGCTGGTCCACCAGGCCGCCGGTCAACACGCCGTTGTCCATCTCCAGCACATTGGCGCGCACAAAGTCGATCTGCAGCAGATCGCGCACATGCTCGGCAAAGTAGGTGAAACCGCCGGAGACCAGCAGCACCTTCAGGCCGGCATTCTGGGCGGCCTTGACCAGGGTGTGCGCACCGGGCGACAGCTGCAGGCGCTCGGCCAGCACGCGGGCCATGTCGGCCTGGGTGACCCCGGCGAGCTTGCCCACGCGCTGGCGCAGGCTGTCCTTGAAGTCGGTGATCTCGCCGCGCATCGTGGCTTCGGTGATGGCGGCCACCTCGGCCTTCTTGCCCGTGGCGTCGGCGATCTCGTCGATGCACTCGATGGTGATCAGCGTGGAATCCATGTCGAACGCGATCAGCTTGTAGGCGCTGAGCTTCTGGGGGGCGGTGATGTTCTGGATCGTCAGGCCGGGGGCAAATTCGGTGGCAACGCTCATGGCAGCTCAAGTCGAGGGGGTAGAAGGAGGAGCAGGCCGCGCCGGGCGCGGCTGCGCAGGCCGCATTATCCCCGTACGCCGGGGAATCTGCGGTGTCACGGCGTATCCGGCGCTGCCATGGCGGGCCGCGCTCACTGTGGCACCAGGCCAGCGGCCTTCACCAGCTCGGCATGCAGCAGGATGTCCTGGTGGACGGTCTGCTTCAGCTGCTCCGGTGTGCCGGGCGCCACTTCCATGCCGCTGTCCCCCAGCTTGGCCACCACCTCGCCCTGCAGCACCTTGTGCACGGCGCGGTTGAGCTGGGCAATCACCGGCTGCGGTGTCCTGGCCGGGGCAAACAGGCCCACCCAGGCCGACAGGTTCAGGTTGGCAAAGCCGCTCTCGGCCATGGTGGGCGTGCCGGCCAGCATCTTGCTGCGTTGCGGGCTCATCAGCCCCAGGGCGTGCAGCTTGCCGGACTGGATGTGGGGCAGGGCCTCGGGTAGCACCGCAAACAGCATGTCCACATTGCCGGCCAGCGTGTCGTTGATCGCCGGTGCGCCGCCCTTGTAGGGCACGTGCAGCATGTCGGCATGGGTGCGGGTGCTGAACATCAGCGCCGCCAGATGCTGGGGGCTGCCGTCGCCCGAGCTGGCATAGGTCAGCTTGCCGGGTGCGGCCTTGGCAGCCGCCACCACGGCAGCGACGCTGGGAAACTTCTGCCTGTCCTTGACCACCAGCACCATGGGCTGGTTGACCAGCTGGGCCACCGGGGCGAAGTCGGCCTCCGGGTCATAGGGCAGGGATTTGAAGATGCTCTTGTTGGTGGTCAGAAACGAGGCCGGCGAGACCATCAGCTGGTAGCCGTCGGCCGGCGCGCGCGCTACCTGGGGCGTGCCGATCTGGCCAGAGGCCCCGGGCTTGTTCTCGACGATGAACGGCTGGCCCAGCTCGGCCGCCAGTTTCTGGCCGACCACGCGGGCAATCATGTCCGCGCTGCCGCCGGCGGGCAGGGCCACCATCACCTTGACGGGGCGTTCGGGGTAGCTGCCCTGGGCCAGGGCGGCGGGGTTGGCGGCGCTCCACACGGCGGCGCCAAAGGCCAGCAGACAGAGCAGGCGCGGGGCATGAACCAGGGAACGTTCCAGGGAATGGCGCGGAAGATGGCGGAGGTGCGGTGCGGACATGAAACCCCTTGCTCGGATGGACGCTGCACAGGCCGGGGCCTGCACAGCGGTGGACTGGCGGTGGAATGGCGTCACGGCGGAATCGCATGGGCCGTTGCCTGCTGCAGCCAAGCAATTTCAATGCCGTGCCCTTGGCTGCGAAAGAGGGGAAAGCCCGAGAGGGGGCCAGCGGAAAGAGGCCGGCCACCGGCTGCGCACCGCGCCGGAGCAGGGGAGGATGCACGGTTGGTTCAACGACCGCGTGCATGGCGGGCGCCGGCAGGCCGGCTCAGGTGGAGCTGTCGTGCTTCTCTGCCACCTGCTCGTAGAGGTACAGGCGGTCCGACCAGGTGGCCAGCCAGTCCGGGCGGTAGGCCACGCAGACCGAGCAGATCATGCCGGTGACCACGGCATCGCCCCAGGCCATCAGCCAGTGGGCGATGTGGGACAGATCCTCGTTGACCCCCGGCAGCGGCTGGCCGGTGGCGCTGGCCAGCACGCTGGCCGCAAACAGGCTGAAGACGGTGCCCATGAAGCAGCGCCCGAACAGGTAGACAAACACCTTGGTGCCCAGCCACTGGCGCAGCAACACGCCCCAGAGCATGCCCAGCGTGGCCGGCAGCATGCCGTGCCAGACGATGAGGCGCAGCGCCTCATGCCCGGCCAGCCCGGGCGACAGCAGGCAGGCGATCACCCCCACCAGGGCCAGCGTGGGCATGGCCAGCGGCCAGCCCAGGGCCAGCACCACCAGGCAGGCGCCGGACCACTGCAACTGCAGCGGCATCTTGTGCAGCGTGGGCATGGCCCACAGCCAGGGCAGGATCACCAGGGTGGCCAGCAGCGGCGTCCACAGCGGCGAGGCGATGCGCGGCACGTCCTGGGGCGTGGCATAGCGCCCCGGCAGCGTACGGTCGACCAGCAGGCGCCAGGGGCGCATGGACAGCGCCACCCCCAGTGCCACCAGGGCAAAGGCCGCTTCCAGCAGGGCTTGCAGCATGGGGGACTACCTCCTGCGAGCAGTATGACCAGCTTCAGGCCGTGGCGGGTGTTTCCGCGCGCAACGGTTGTCCCAGACTTTTCAGCACATCGCGCACCATCTGGGCGCGGGCCTTGGGGTCTTCCAGCGCGCGTTCGATGCGCAGCTTGTCGTTGCCCGCCAGCTTGATGTGCTTGTTCTTCTGGATCAGGTGGATGATCTGCATCGGATCGATGGGCGGGTTCGGCTTGAAGGTGATGCTGATCACGCCCGGCGCGGCATCGACCTTGAGCACGCCATAGGGCTCGGAGAGCACGCGCAGGCGGTGGGTGTCGATCAGCGTCTGGGCCTGGGGCGGCAGCTTGCCGAAGCGGTCCACGATCTCTTCCAGCAGGTTGTCGATCTGGTCGCTGGTCCTGGCCGTGGCCAGCTTCTTGTAGAACGACAGGCGCAGGTGCACATCGCCGCAGTAGTCATTGGGCAGCAGCGCCGGGGCGTGCAGATTGATGTCGGTGGAGGCCGACAGCGGCGACAGCAGATCGGGCTCCTTGCCATTCTTCAGGCTGCGCACGGCTTCGGCCAGCATCTCGTTGTAGAGCTGGAAGCCGATCTCCATCATGTTGCCGCTCTGGTTCTCGCCCAGCACCTCGCCGGCGCCGCGGATTTCCAGATCGTGCATCGCCAGGTAGAAGCCGCTGCCCAGCTCCTCCATCTGCTGGATGGCGTCCAGCCGCTGCTCGGCCTGCTTGGTCAGGCTCTCGATGTCCGGCACCATCAGATAGGCATAGGCCTGGTGGTGGCTGCGGCCCACGCGCCCGCGCAGCTGGTGCAGCTGGGCCAGGCCGAACTTGTCGGCGCGGCTGATGACGATGGTGTTGGCCGTGGGCACGTCGATGCCGGTCTCGATGATGGTCGAGCACAACAGGATGTTGAAACGCTGGGCCACGAAGTCGCGCATCACGCGCTCCAGTTCGCGTTCGGGCATCTGGCCGTGGGCCACGGCAATGCGCGCCTCGGGCAGGATTTCCTCCAGCTTCTGGCGGCGGTTCTCGATGGTCTCCACCTCGTTGTGCAGAAAATACACCTGGCCGCCGCGCTTGAGCTCGCGCAGCACGGCCTCGCGGATCACGCCGTTGCTCTCGGAGCGCACAAAGGTCTTGATGGCCAGCCGGCGTTGCGGGGCGGTGGCAATCACCGACAGGTCGCGCAGCCCTTCCAGCGCCATGCCCATGGTGCGCGGAATGGGGGTGGCGGTCAGGGTCAGCACATCCACCTCGGCGCGCAAGGCCTTCATGGCCTCCTTGTGGCGCACGCCGAAGCGGTGCTCCTCGTCGATGATCAGTAGGCCCAGGTTCTGGAACTTGGTCTTCTCGGACAGCAGCTTGTGCGTGCCCACCACAATGTCCACGGAACCGTCCTCGATGCCCTTGAGCGCGGCATTGATCTCCTTGGTGGAACGGAAGCGGCTCATCTCCGCCACCTTCACCGGCCATTTGGAGAAGCGGTCCACCAGCGTCTGGTAGTGCTGCTCGGCCAGCAGCGTGGTGGGGGCCAGAAAGGCCACCTGCTTGCCGCCCATGGCGGCCACAAAGGCCGCGCGCAGGGCGACCTCGGTCTTGCCGAAACCCACATCGCCGCAGACCAGGCGGTCCATGGGCTGGGGGCTGATCATGTCGTGCACCACGGCGTGGATGGCGGCCTTCTGGTCGGCCGTCTCCTCAAAGCCGAAGTCCTGGGCGAACTGCTCGTAATCCTGGGCGCTGTAGCGGAAGGCGTGGCCCTGGCGCGCGGCGCGGCGGGCGTAGATGTTCAGCAACTCGGCCGCAGCGTCGCGCACCTGCTCGGCGGCCTTGCGCTTGGCCTTTTCCCACTGGCCGCTGCCCAGGCTGTGCAGCGGTGCGGATTCGGGTGTCACGCCGGTGTAGCGGCTGATCTGGTGCAACTGGCTGACGGGCACGTACAGCACTGCATCCTTGGCGTATTCCAGGTGCAGAAACTCCTGCAGCGCAGGCGATCCATCGGGGTTCTTCTGGCCCACGTCCATGTTGACCAGTCCGTGGTAGCGGCCGATGCCGTGCTGGGCATGGACCACCGGGTCGCCCACCTTCAGCTCGGACAGGTCCTTGATCAGCGCATCGACATCGCTGACCTGTTCCTGCTTCTTGCGCCGCCGCGTGCCGCCGCTGGTCTCGAACAGCTCGGTCTCGGTGACGAAGTCGATGCCTTCCTCCGTCCAGGCAAAGCCCTGGGCCAGGTTGGAAGTGGCAATGCCCAGCCGCTCGCCGTCATCGGCCTGGAACTCGGCCAGCGAATCGAAGGCCGGCGGGTTGACGTTGGAGGCCCGCAGAAAGTCCAGCAGGCTTTCGCGCCGGCCGTCGCTTTCGGCCAGCACCAGCACGCGGCGTGCCGCGTGGGCGATATGGGCCTGCAGCCGGGCCAGTGGCTCCTCGGCGCCGCGCACCACGGCCAGCGGCGGCAGCTGCTGGAACAGGGCGCTGTCGGCCACATCCTCCACCCCCGGGCGCAAGGCCAGCTGCGGGTAGGGCTTGGCGCTGGTGTAGAACTGGTCGGCCGTCAGGAACAGGGTTTCGGGCGGCAGGGCCGGGCGCTCGGGGTCGCCCTGCACCAGGCGGAAACGCTCCTTGGTGTCGGTCCAGAAACGCTGGAACGCCGGCTCCAGATCGCCGTGCAGCACCAGCGTGGCGTCGTCGCCCAGGTAGTCGAAGACGGTGGCCGTGGCGTCAAAGAACAGCGGCAGGTAGTACTCGATGCCCGCCGTCGCCACGCCATTGCCCATGTCCTTGTAGACGCGGCTGCGCGTGGGGTCGCCCTCCAGCAGCTCGCGCCAGCGGGAGCGGAACTTGGCGCGTGCATCCTCGTCCATGGGGAACTCGCGGCCGGGCAGCAGGCGCACCTCGGGCACGGGGTAGAGGCTGCGCTGGCTGTCGGGGTCGAAGGTGCGGATGGAGTCGATCTCGTTGTCGAACAGATCCACCCGGTAGGGCACGGGTGAGCCCATGGGAAACAGATCGATCAGGCCGCCGCGCACCGCATATTCGCCGTGGCTCACCACCTGGGAGACATGCTGGTAGCCGGCCAGCGTCAGCTGGGCCTTGAGCTTGGCTTCGTCCAGCTTCTGGCCCTGCTTGAAATGGAAGGTGTAGCCCGCCAGAAACGACGGGGGTGCCAGCCGGTACAGGGCGGTGGTGGCCGGCACCAGCACCACGTCGGCGCCGGTCTCGTGTTCGCGGCTGCGGATGCGCCACAGCGTGGCCAGGCGCTCGCTGATCAGGTCCTGGTGCGGCGAAAACGTGTCGTAGGGCAGGGTTTCCCAGTCCGGAAACAGGGCGCAGCGCAGCTCGGGGGCAAAGAACGCCAGCTCGTCGATCAGCCGCTGGGCGTCGCCCGCATCGGCCGTGACGATGGCCGTGATGCGGCCCGCCGCCCGCTCGCGCTGCGCCAGACGCGACAGCAGCAGCGCATCGGCGCTGCCCGTGGGGCGGGGGAGGGTGAAACGGTGACCGGAGCGGAGGGTGGGCAGCTGCATGGGAGAGGTGGTGGCGGTACGGTGGCCCCATGGGCGTGGCCTTTTGCCGCCAGGATGTCTGCGAAGGGGAAATCCCGATTCTAGAATGCCTGCCATGACCGACCTGCTTGCTCCTTCCCCAGTCCCCCATCCGCCCCAGGGCCGTTTCTGGGGGCTGGTGCCCTGCGCAGGGGTGGGACTGCGGGCGATTGCGCCGGGCAGCCCCACGCCGGAGCTGCCCAAACAGTACCAGCTGGTGGCCGGCCAGCCCATGGTCCTGCACACCCTGGCCGCGTTTGCCGGCACGGCCGGGCTGGCGGGCACCCTGGTGGCGGTGGCGGCCGGCGACCAGTTCCTGGCCGACCACCCGGTGACCGGCTGCTTTGTCGTGCCCTGCGGCGGCCCCAACCGGGCCGATACCGTGCGGGGCGGCCTGAAGGCGCTGCTGGCGCAGGGCGCGGCCCAGCATGACTGGGTGCTGGTGCACGATGCGGCGCGCTGCCTGATCACGCCGCAGCAGATCCGCAACCTGATCGATGCCTGCGTGGACGATGCCGTGGGCGGCCTGCTGGCCCACAAGCTGCCCGATACGCTCAAGACCGCCGTCACCGGCCCGACCGGCGTGCGCGTGGCGGCCACGGTGGACCGCAGCGACAAGTGGCTGGCGCAGACGCCGCAGATGTTCCGCATCGGTCCGCTGCTGGATGCGATCTCGCGCGCCGGAGCGGCCGTGACCGACGAGGCCAGCGCCATGGAAGCCATGGGCCTGCGCCCCAAGCTGGTGCCCGGCGGGGCGCAGAATTTCAAGGTCACCTACCCGGACGACTTTGCGCTGGCCGCCGCCGTGCTGTCGCAGCGCGGCCGGGCCACCACGGCGGAGCGCTTCCAGGGGCGCCGCAACCCGCCGTCCGCCAGCGGCAACCCGTTTTTCTGATGTCAACCCTATGGGCAGGTCGCACCTGAAGCGCCTGCGGAGCAAGCTATGAATTTTCGTATTGGAGAAGGCTGGGACACCCATGCCCTGGTGCCGGGCCGCAAGCTCATCATCGGC
The DNA here is from genome assembly GCF_030056555.1 of Comamonas sp. 17RB. Taxonomy (NCBI): domain Bacteria; kingdom Pseudomonadati; phylum Pseudomonadota; class Betaproteobacteria; order Burkholderiales; family Comamonadaceae; genus Comamonas; species Comamonas sp. 17RB. The sequence goes on from NZ_JASHHY010000005.1 coordinate 139,960, forward strand.
GGGGTGGAGATTCCCCACGTCACCGGTCTGCTGGGTCACTCGGACGCCGATGTGCTGCTGCACGCCATCACCGACGCCCTGCTGGGCGGTGCCTCGCTGGGCGATATCGGCCGGCATTTCCCGGACACCGACCCCGAGTTCCGGGGTGCCAACTCGGTGGTGCTGCTGACCGAGGCCGCCCGCCGCGTGCGGGAAAAAGGCTGGGAGATCGGCAATGTGGACAGCACCGTCGTGGCCCAGGCCCCCAAGCTGGCGCCGCACATTCCCGCCATGCGCGAGCGCATTGCCCAGGCCTTGGGGGTGACGCTGGACCAGGTGAACGTCAAGGCCAAGACGGCCGAAAAGCTGGGCCCGGTGGGCCAGCTGCAGTCCATGGAGGCACGGGCCGCGGCGCTGCTGTTCCGCAAGGACTGAGCACCAGCCCCGGCCGGCCCTGCAGGCCTGGCCACCCCATAAAAAAAGCCGGCGGATGCCGGCTTTTTGCATGCAGGGGCGCAGGGCGCTGCGTCAATCGTCGCCCAGGTCTTCCGCTTCGTCCAGGCGGTCGGTGCTGCGGCGGCGCGGCGGCAACTGGCGCTTGACCTGCGGGCGCTGCAGGCGCTGGGGCGTGTCGTTGTCGGCACCGCTGGCTGCGCGCTGCAGCTGCACATGCGCCGCCAGACCGCCACCGGGCGCATTGGTCAGCGACAGCACGCCGCCCATGCGCTGCACCGTCTTGTCCACGATCGACAGGCCAAGGCCGGCGCCTGCGGCGGCGGTGCGGGCCGTGTCACCCCGGAAGAAAGGCTGGATCAGGCTGGCCAGCTGTTCGGGCGGCACACCCGCGCCATGGTCGCGCAGCCGCACCACCACCCAGGCTTCGCGCTGCTTGACGCTGATGTCCACATGCGTGGTCTCGGTGTCCGGCGTCTTGCCGTAGCGGCGGGCGTTTTCCAGCAGGTTGGAGATCACGCGCGCCAGCTCGATCTCGTCGGCCATCACATACACATCTTCCGGCACCGACATGCTGATCTGCAGCTCGCGGTGGTCCTGCACCGCGTAGACGCAGGACGACACCACCGCATGCAGATTGACCGTGGCCAGCGCCACATGGTCGGGGCGGGCGTAGTCCAGGAACTTGTCGATGGTGGCATCCAGCTGCACGATGTCGGCCACCATATGGCCCCGGGCCACATCGTCGTTGACGCTCATCTCGGTTTCCAGGCGCAGGCGGGCCAGCGGGGTGCGCAGGTCGTGCGAGATGCCGGCCAGCATCACGGCGCGCTCCTGCTCCAGCTTGGCCAGTTTCTGCGCCATGCGGTTGAAACCGATGTTCACCTCGCGGATTTCGCTGGTCACGGCCTGCTCGTCGAGCTGGCTGGCCTCGAAGTCGCCATCGCGCACGCGGTTGGCCGCGTCGCTCAGCTGCTTGAGCGGCTGGTTGATCAGGCGGGCAATCACGGCGGCCCCGGCCAGCGACAGAATGCCGGCGGTGATCAGCCACACCAGCCAGGTGCGGCCGCCAGCGGGGCTGAAGCGCGAGCGGTCCATCAGCAGCCAGTTGCGGTCGCCGTTGATGGAAAATCCCACCCACAGACCCTGCTCGCCGTTGACGCTGCGCGCCACGATGGTGCCCGGGCCCAGGCGCTGCGTCAGCTCTTCCGTCAGGCGCTGGCCCAGCGGCGTATGGTCCATTTCCTCGAACTTGTCGCCCGGCTCGCGCGGCAGGATGCGCACGCCTTCCTGGTCGGCCATGGTCTTGATCAGCGAGACGCGGTTGATCGCATCCGAGTGCACCAGGGCGGCGCGGCTCAGGTTGACCAGCGAGGCGATCTGCTGGGCCGTGTGCAAGGTGCGCGGCTCGAACTCGAAGGCACGCAGCGTCTGCAGCCAAGCCAGGATGCTGCCCACCAGCAGCAGGGCCAGCAGGAAGAAGGTGCGCCAGAACAGGTTCAGGCCCATGCGCGAACGCGCATGCGCCGCACGGGGGCGGCGTTGTGGTTCCGGTTCGTCGGCCACGGCAGAGTCGGAAGAGGAAAGTGGGCTGGCGGTAAAAGCGCGCATGGTCAGAAGACTTCCATTGAACCGCAGCGCAGCACACCACCATCGGTCGGATGGTGGCGAGCAGGCGGTGTCAGGGGAAGCGCTATCTTACGGTGCTTAATTCGCACCATCTGGTACGAAGACGTAACCAACGCCCCAGACTGTTTGAATGTAGCGCGGAGCGGCGGCATCTTCTTCGATCAGCTTGCGCAGGCGCGAGACCTGCACGTCCAGACTGCGGTCAAACGGCTCGAACTCGCGGCCGCGGGCCAGCAGGGCCAGCTTTTCACGGGACAGCGGCTGGCGCGGATGGCGCACCAGGGCCTTGAGCATGGCGAACTCGCCGGTGGTCAGCGCCAGTTCTTCGCCATTCTTTTGCAGCACGCGGGTGCCCAGGTCGAAGGTGAAGGGGCCGAAGGTGACCACTTCGTTTTCGCCCGACGGCGCGCCCGGAGCTTCCACCGGGGGACGGCGGCGCAGCACGGCGTGGATGCGGGCCAGCAGTTCACGCGGGTTGAACGGCTTGCCCAGGTAATCGTCAGCACCGACTTCCAGACCGACGATGCGGTCCACGTCTTCGCCCTTGGCGGTCAGCATGATGATGGGGGTGCGGTCGTTGGCCGAGCGCAGGCGGCGGCAGATGGACAGTCCATCCTCGCCGGGCATCATCAGGTCCAGCACGATCAGATCCACGGTTTCGCGCAGCAAGATGCGGTTCAATGCCTTGCCGTCTTCGGCAATCATGATCTCAAAGCCTTCTTGCGTCAGGTATCGGCGGAGCAGATCGCGGATGCGGGCGTCGTCGTCCACCACCAGGATCTTGTCGGTACGGTTGTTCGTAGAGGCCATGGATATCCCTAGTCCAATTTGTAACAGAGCCAATTTTGACCATCTTGGCGGCGGAAAAACCGGATTACCCCGGTACTTTGACCAAGTGTTACAAGTGTTGCCCTGCGGAGCAAGTGTTGATTGACGTAGTGCAGTCCCCTCCGCCAGGCGGTGGTAAGGTCGCTTGTTCCCGACGATTTCGTCTTCATCCCATTGACCTGTCAAGGAGGAATGCTATGCCTTTTATCCCCCGCCACACCCAGGCCCTGGCGGCTGCCGCCATCGTATGGGGTGCTGCGGCCACCGCCGCACAGGCCCAGACCGCCGTAATGGCCCCACCGCAGAACGTAGTACAGCTGACGGCCGCCGGCAGCGTGGAGGTGGCGCAGGACCTGCTGGTGCTGACCCTGTCCGCCACGGAAGAGGGCAGCAATGCCGCCGCCGTGCAAAAACGCCTGCAGCAGGTGGTGGATGCGGCACTGGCCACGGTGCGCCCCCAGGCGCAGCCAGGCGGCATGGAAGTGCGCACCAGCGGCTTCAACGTTTTCCCGCGCACCACCAGCAAGGACGGCAAGATCGCGGGCTGGCAGGGGCGTGCGCAGCTGGTGCTGCAGGGCAAGGACTTCGACCGCATCACCAGCACCGCCGCCAAGGTGCAGGGCATGCAGGTAGGCCAGGTGGCCTTCGGCCTGTCCAAGGAAGGGCGCGCCAAGGTCGAGGGCGAGGCGCAGCAGCAGGCCATCGACCAGTTCAAGGCCAAGGCGGCCAGCCTGGCCAAGGCCTTCGGCTTTGCCAGCTACACCTTGCGTGAGGTGTCGGTCAACAGCAATGAAGTCGGCATGCGTCCCTATATGGCAGGGGCCATGATGAAGTCCTCCATGGCGGCGGATGGCGCGGAAAGCGCCCCGCTGGCGGTGGAGGCCGGCAAGACCCAGGTCGAAGTGCAGGTCTCGGGCGCGGTGCAGCTGCAATAACCCAGGCGCCCCTTGGGGCGGTGCCGGGCACCCGGCATGCCGAGCTTCGGCCAAGCAAAAAGCCCCGGGCAGCTGCCAGGGGCTTTTTTGTGGGGGCAGGGCGTGGTAACCGTTTCGGCTTTCCGCCCCGCCGCAGCGGGGGGGGGGGCTTACTGGGCCGCCCAGCCGCCGTCCATGTTCCAGGCCACGCCGCGCACATTGTTGGCCGCGGCCGAGCAGAAGAACACCGCCAGCTCGCCCAGCTCGGCCGGGGTGGTGAACTGCAGCGACGGCTCTTTCTCGCCCAGCAGCTGCCGCGTGGCCTCTTCGTTGGAGATGCCCTGGGCAGCCGCCTTGGCGTCCACCTGCTTTTGCACCAGCGGGGTCAGCACCCAGCCGGGGCAGATGGCGTTGCAGGTCACGCCGCTGGTGGCGTTTTCCAGGGCCGTGACCTTGGTCAGGCCGACGATGCCGTGCTTGGCCGCCACATAGGCCGACTTCTGGGCCGAGCCCACCAGGCCGTGCACCGAGGCCACATTGATGATGCGGCCCCAGTTGGCCTGCTGCATGGCCGGCAGCGCCAGGCGCGTGGTGTGAAAGGCGCTGGTCAGGTTGATGGCGATGATGGCGTCCCACTTGTCCACCGGGAAATCCTGCACCGCCGCCACATGCTGGATGCCGGCGTTGTTGACCAGGATGTCCACCCGGCCGAATGTCGAGGCGGCAAACGCCATCATGGTTTCGATGTCGGCGGCCTTGCTCATGTCGGCGCCGTGGTGGGCCGCCCGTACGCCATGGGCCTTGCCGGCTTCGCGCACCGCGGCCAGCGGGCCTTCGGTGTCGCCGAAACCGTTGAGCACCACGTTCGCACCCTGCTGCGCCAGGGCTTGCGCAATGCCTAAACCGATGCCACTGGTGGAACCCGTCACCAGTGCCGTCTTGCCTTTGAGCATAGAGGTCTCCGAATCCATTACGATGGTCAAAAGCCCATTATGGGCTGCGCCTGGAAAGTTGCTCTGCATGATTGAACCTACGCTGAACTACGTAACCTGTCCCGGTCCTGCAGTCCGCACGGCGGACGCACCAGAGCGCAGCGAACACCGCATGGCCTACTGGGAGTGGAACGCCACCGGCAACCCCGTCCACCCCCATGTCATCGTCTGCGTCCACGGCCTCACGCGCCAGGGGCGGGACTTCGATGTGCTGGCACGCGCGCTGGCGCCGCATGCGCGGGTCATCTGCCCGGATGTGGCCGGACGCGGGCGCAGCGAATGGCTGGCCGACCCCCTGCATTACGCCGTGCCGCAGTACGCGCTGGACATGCTGATGCTGCTGCAGCACCTGCAGGCGCAGGCCCCGCTGCAGACCCTGGACTGGATAGGCACCAGCATGGGCGGGCTGATCGGCATGGCGCTGGCCGGCCAGGCCCAGCTGCCGCTGCCGGTGCCCATCCGACGCCTGGTGCTCAACGACGTGGGGCCCACGCTGGAATGGGCGGCGCTGCAGCGCATCGGCAGCTATGTGGGCCAGCCGGTGCGCTTTGCCAGCGTGGAGGAGGCTGCGGCCACGCTGCGCGTCATCTCGGCCGGGTTCGGCCCGCACACCGATGCCGAATGGCGGGCCCTGACCGAGCCCATGCTGACCCCCTTGCCCGACGGCGGCCTGGGCCTGCATTACGACCCGGCAATCGGCGTGGCACTGCGCGGCATGACGCGGGAAGAAGCCGAGCAGGGCCAGACCCTGATGTGGCAGCTCTACGACCAGATCACGGCACAGACTTTGCTTTTGCGGGGGGAACAGTCCGATTTGCTGACGGCCGCCACCGCCCAGGCCATGCAGGAGCGTGGACCACGGGCACAATGTGTGGTGCTTGCAAATGTGGGGCACGCCCCCACATTGGTCTCAGCCGACCAAGTGGCGGTCGTGCGAGACTTTGTATTGGCCCAGGAATGACGCAAGAACAACAACCAAACAGCCAGGCCGGCAGGGGAGTGCGGCCATGAGAAGTGTGACGTCTTTGCCCCCCACCACGGTGGAGGCCGGTGCGCCAACCCATGGCACGGTACCCATGACGCCGGCACTGATCGCCGCCACTTCGGAGGCCATGCCCGACCAGGCCAATGCGCTGGTGCGCGCCCGCTCGTTTGCGGAGCCGCTGCTGTCCGGCGAAACCATGACCACCGGCGAGAACACGCTGGCCCACGCCGATGCGGTGGCCGCCATCCTCTACGGCATCGGTGGCTCGGAAACCATGCAGGCGGCCGTGTATCTGGTCTACGCCAGCATGCACCTGAACAAGCCGCTGGAGGTGCTGACCAAGGCCTTCGGCGCCAACTTCGCCACCCTGGCGGTGGAAACCACCAAGCTGATGCATGTGCAGCAGCAGGCGCGCGATGCGGAAAGCAACAGCCAGCGCGTGGACGATCCGGCCACCCAGGCGGAGACCGTGCGCAAGATGCTGCTGGGCTTCTCCCGCGATGTGCGCGTGGTGCTGCTGCGCCTGGCATCGCGCCTGCAGACGCTGCGCTACTACGCCGCCAGCAAGCGCCCGGTGTCGCCCACGCTGGCTCGCGAGGCGCTGCATGTGTTTGCGCCGCTGGCCAACCGCCTGGGGATCTGGCAGCTCAAGTGGGAGCTGGAAGACCTGTCCTTCCGCTTTCTGGAGCCGGAAACCTACCGCCAGATTGCCAAGAACCTGGACGAAAAGCGGGCCGAGCGCGAGATCTACATGGAGCAGCTGCGCTCGCGGCTCGAATCCGAGCTGCGTGCCTACAGCATCAGCGCCACCGTGCAGGGGCGGCCCAAGCACATCTACAGCATCGTCAAGAAGATGCGCGGCAAGTCGCTGGACTTTGCCCAGGTGTTCGACATCCGTGCGCTGCGCGTGGTGGTGCCCAACGTCAAGGACTGCTACACCGCACTGTCCTGGGTGCACGAGCACTTCACGCCCATCGAGTCGGAGTTCGACGACTACATCGCCAAGCCCAAGCCCAATGGCTACCAGTCGCTGCACACCGTGGTGCGGGACGAGCAGGGCAAGGCCATCGAGATCCAGATCCGCACCCAGGCCATGCACGACCATGCCGAACACGGCGTGGCCGCGCACTGGGCGTACAAGGAAGCGGGCACCAAGGGCTATGCCGGGGTGTCGGCCACCAGCGAGTACGACGCCAAGATCGCCGTGCTGCGCCAGCTGCTGGCCTGGGGCAAGGACCTGTCCGAAGGCCCGGAACACCGCAACCTGTTCGACGACCGCATCTATGTGCTGACGCCGGATGCAGCCGTGATCGAGCTGCCGCAGAACGCCACGCCGGTGGACTTTGCCTACGCCGTGCACACCAACCTGGGCCACCGCTGCCGCGGCGCGCGGGTGGACGGTGCCATGGTGCCGCTGAACACGCCGCTGCAAAGCGGCCAGACGGTGGAAATCACCACCGTCAAGGAAGGCCGGCCGTCGCGTGACTGGCTCAACTCCGAGCTGGGCTATCTGACCAGCAACCGTGCCAAGGCCAAGGTGCGTGCCTGGTTCAATGCCCAGGCCATGCACGAGACCATGACCCGGGGCCGCGAGGCCGTGGAAAAGCTGCTGCAGCGCGAAGGCAAGACCGCCATCAAGCTGGACGAGCTCGCGGTGCAGCTGGGCTTCAAGTCGGCTGAGGCCATGTTCGAAGTGGTGGGCAAGGACGAGTACTCCCTGCGCAACATCGAAGCCGTGCTGCGCCCGCCGCCTGAACCGGTGGCCGCCGAAGAGGACATCCAGCAGCTGGTGCGCAAACCCCGTGGCGAAGCCCAGAAGGGCGGCGTGCTGGTGGTGGGCATCGATTCGCTGATGACCCAGCTGGCCAAGTGCTGCCGTCCGGCGCCGCCCGACGATATCCGCGGCTTTGTCACGCGCGGCAAGGGTGTCAGCGTGCACCGCTCGGACTGCAGCAACTTCCGCGAGATGGCCGCGCGCTATGAAGAGCGGGTGATCGACGTGGCCTGGGGTTTGCCCAAGGCGGCCGCGACGGCGGCGGTCTACCCGGTGGACGTGGCGGTGGAAGCCGCCGACCGCCAGGGCCTGCTGCGCGACATCTCCGACGTGTTCGCCCGTGAAAAGACCAATGTGATCGGCGTGCAGACCCAGTCCGTCAAGGGCGTGGCCTGGATGACGTTCACCGTGGAAGTCTCGGATTCCGGTCGCCTGAACAAGGTGCTGGGCATTGTTTCCGGGGTGGCCGGCGTGCGTTCGGCGCGAAGGCGCTGAAAACCATGCTAGAATCGCTTTCTCGAACAAACACAGGCGCGTAGCTCAGCTGGTTAGAGCACCACCTTGACATGGTGGGGGTCGTTGGTTCGAGTCCAATCGCGCCTACCAACTAACCATTGGTACCAAGCCTTCTAGATCCACGGTCTAGAAGGCTTTTTCTTTTTCCGGGTGCAATGGCGAGTGGCGACTTGCTGGTTGCTGCGCTTCAGGCGCCGTGCAGGCGCCATAGGTGCGATATCAGCGATACGCAGCGATACACCGCACAGGAGGCTATAGGGCGTCTGTGGGCGAGCGCACGGCCCGAAGATCCAGCCCCAGGTAGCGCGTGCCCGGCACGGGGTTGAAACTCACCGGCGGCGCGTCCTCGAAACCCAGCGACGCATACAGCTGCTGCGCGGCCTGGAACTCCGGCAGCACATCCAGGCAGATGCGGGTGTAGCCCCTGTGCCGCGCAACGTCCAGGATGCCTTCCACCAGACGGCGCCCCAGGTTTTCGCCGCGCACCGTGGGGCGCACGTAGACGCGCTTCATTTCGCAGACTTGTGCATCCACCTGCCGCAGGGCCGCGCAGCCCACGGGCTGGCCGTCTTTCCAGGCCAGCAGCACACAACCCTGTGGGGCGGCGTATTTGCCGGGCAGGGCGGCGAACTCGGCCTCGAAATCCTGGAAGTCCAGGCTCACCGTGGGGCTGGCCACGTATTCCCGGAAGATGCGGACCACGGCGTCCAGATCGTCGGGAAAGCGGGCGGGGCGGATATCGGTCATGGGCAGCAATCGGGTCCGGGCCCTGGTGCAGGGCGCCGTGCAGGAGCAATCAGAGCGCACAAGCATAGGGCAAGACGCCGGGGCCAGCGCCCATGCTGCGCCGCCTTGCGCCCTGGTCTGCGCCACCTGTACTGCCTGCCGCCAGCAGGGTGCCTAGCGCGCTGGTGCTGGCGCCAGCAGCGGGGCTTCGGCCGGGCCGTCCGGTTGCAGGCCGCGCACCACCAGGCGGTAGATCAGCTCGGCCGCCGTGTCGTAGTCCTGGGCCGTCAGCGCATCCTGGCCCAGCAGCAGCGCAAACTGCGCCTGCTGGTCGGCATAGGCCTGGGTCACGGACCAGAGAATGAACATCAGGTGGGTGAAATCCACGCGAGCAATCTTGCCCTGTGCCACCCAGCGCTCGAAGGCCTGGGTGTCGGCCGCCAGCGCGGGGCCGACCCGGCTCAAGATGGCATCGCCAAAACGGGGCGCTCCGGCCATCACCTCGCGGGTGAAGACCTTGGAGCCATGGGGCCGCTCGCGCGAGGACTGCAGCTTGGCGCGGATATAGGTGCGCAGGGCCTGGGCCGGGTCATCGCCGCGCAGCAGATCGGACATGCCGGCCAGCCACTGCGTCAGCACATCGCCCAGCACGCGCAGGTACAGCTCCTCCTTGCTGGCGAAGTAGTACAGCAGGTTGTGGCGGCTGATGCCGGCGTCCTGGGCCATCAGGTCCAGCGACGCGCCTTCGAAACCGTATTGCGCAAAGTGCAGCTCCGCCATCTGCAGGATGTGCTGCTCCTTGCGCAGCCGCGCGGCGGTGGGCTTGCGGGTGGCCGAGCGGGCCTGGGAGACGGGACTATTAATGGGGCTGTTCACGGAGCTGTTGTCAGAAAAAGTCGCCATTGCGCCTGCGGTAAGTAGAGATAAGTTGCGCCATTGTGGTGCGATTGTCTGGCATCTTTCTTGCTCACGACTTTCTGGGTGATTTTACTGATTGGTAAATTTTTTCACCCGCGTACATTGAACTCCACCCCAGTGCGCCCGGCAAGAGGCGCCACATTGCACCTACGAGGACCACGATGAAACCTCCGAAGACTGTGTTGTTGGATTCGGGGCGGCGCAGGCGATACGCCTGTGTCCCCCCTTGCGTTGTTCGATATGGCCTGGCATCGCCCTGCGAGCCCGGGTTCCCTTCACGCCCTCAATCCTGAATTTGGAGGTTCACCATGGACAGCCCCGCTAGCCGCGCCTGCGGCATTGCCGCCGGCCGACTGAATCTGGCCGAGTACGCGGCCAATTTCTCCGACGCCCACCCCCCGCTGAACCGCCCCCAGGCCCTGATCGAGGCCGAGCGCTGCTACTACTGCTACGACGCGCCGTGCACCACGGCCTGTCCCACCAGCATCGATGTACCGGCCTTCATCGCCCGCATCGCTCAGGACAATGTGCGCGGTGCCGCCCGGGAGATCCTGACCGCCAACCCGCTGGGCGGCATGTGCTCCCGCGTGTGCCCCACCGAGCAGCTGTGCGAAGAAGCCTGCGTGCGCAACACCAATGAAGACAAGCCGGTCGAAATCGGTGCGCTGCAGCGCTATGCCACCGATGCCTTCATGGCCGCGGGCGGCGCGCCGCTATTCCAGCGCGCTGCTGCCACCGGCAAGAAGGTGGCCGTGGTCGGGGCTGGCCCGGCCGGCCTGACCTGCGCCCACCAGCTGGCGTTGCAAGGCCACGACGTGGTGCTGCTCGATGCCCGGCCCAAGCTCGGCGGGCTCAACGAATACGGCCTGGCCAGCTACAAGACCCCCAACGACTTTGCGCAGAAGGAAATCGACTGGCTGCTGTCGGTGGGCGGCATCACCCCGCACAACAACCAGCGGCTGGGGCGTGACTTCACCCTGGATTCGCTGCTGGCCAGCTACGACGCCGTGTTCCTGGGCATGGGCCTGGGCGGTGTGAACGCGCTGGGCATTGCCGAACCCCAGGCCGAAGGCCTGCGCAACGCGGTGGACTTCATTGCCGACATCCGCCAGGCCAGCGACAAGGCCACGGTGCCGGTGGGCCGGCGCGTGGTGGTCATCGGCGGCGGCATGACGGCGGTGGACGCCGCCGTGCAGGCCCGGCTGCTGGGCGCTGAAGAAGTCACCATGTTCTACCGCCGGGGCAAGGACGCGCTGTCCGCCTCCGGGGTGGAACAGGAATGGGCGCAGACCCATGGCGTCAACCTGCGGCTGTGGGCCGCGCCCCAGCAGGTGCTGGTGCAGGACGGCAAGGTGACGGGCATCCGCATGGCCTACACCCGGCTGCAGGACGGCAAGCTGCAGGTAGGCCACGAGGTGTTCGACGTGCCCGCCGACATGGTGCTCAAGGCCATCGGCCAGACCTATGTCAGCACCCATGCCGGCAGCGCGATCGCGCTGCGCGACGGCCGCATCGACACCGATGCCGAAGGCCAGACCAGCGTGCCCCGCGTGTGGGCCGGTGGCGACTGCCGTGCCGGCGGTCAGGATCTGACGGTGGAAGCCGTGGAGCACGGCAAAGTGGCCGCGCGTGCCATGCACCAGGCGCTGACCAGCGCCGTGGGTGCCGGGGTGTAAGCGGCAGTGCCCGCGCTTTTCAAGGAGCATGGATATGGCAGACATCAGCACCCGCTTTCTGGGCATTGCAAGCCCCAACCCGTTCTGGCTGGCATCGGCCCCGCCCACGGACAAGGAGATCAACGTCACCCGCGCCTTCGAAGCCGGCTGGGGCGGCGTGGTGTGGAAGACGCTGGGTGAAGACCCGCATGTGGTCAACGTCAACGGACCGCGTTACTCCACCCTGCTGGCGCAGGACCGGCGCGTGATGGGGCTCAACAACATCGAGCTGATCACCGACCGGCCGCTGCGCACCAATCTGGAGGAGATGACGCGCGTGAAGAGAGCCTGGCCGGACCGCGCGCTGATCGCCTCGCTGATGGTGCCCTGCGAGGAAGAAAGCTGGAAACGCATCCTGCCCATGGTGGAAGACACCGGGGCCGACGGGCTGGAGCTGAACTTCGGCTGCCCCCACGGCATGAGCGAGCGCGGCATGGGCGCCGCCGTGGGCCAGGTGCCGGAATACATCCAGATGGTGACGGCCTGGTGCAAGCACTACAGCAAGCTGCCGGTGATCGTGAAGCTCACGCCCAACATCACCGATGTGCGCTATCCCGCGCGGGCGGCCAAGGCGGGCGGGGCGGATGCCGTCTCGCTGATCAACACCATCAACTCGCTGATGGGCGTGAACCTGGACACCCTGGTGATGCACCCCAGCACCGACGGCCAGGGTTCGCACGGCGGCTACTGCGGTCCGGCCGTCAAGCCCATCGCCCAGAACATGGTGGCCGAGATCGCACGCGATCCGCAGACGGCAGGCCTGCCCATCTCGGGCATCGGCGGCATCACCACCTGGAAGGATGCGGCCGAATACATCGCGCTGGGCTGCGGCAATGTGCAGGTGTGCACGGCGGCCATGGTCTACGGCTTCAAGATCGTGCAGGACATGTGCGACGGCCTGTCCAACTACATGGACCAGCACGGCTTTGCGCGCATCGAAGACTTCCAGGGCCGGGCCGTGCCCACGGTCAAGGACTGGAAGGACCTGAACCTCAACCACATCGACAAGGCCGTCATCAACCAGGACAGTTGCATCCAGTGCGGGCGCTGCCACGTGGTGTGCGAAGACACCTCGCACCAGGCCATCACCTTCGAAAAAGAGGGCGGCGTGCGCAAGTTCGAGGTGAACGAGGCCGAGTGCGTGGGCTGCAATCTGTGCGTCTCCATCTGTCCGGTGCCGGAGTGCATTTCCATGCGCAGCCTGCAGCCGGGCGAAGTGGATCTGCGCACCGGAAAGACGGTCACCGGGGAATACGCCAACTGGACAACGCATCCCAACAACCCGATGCGCCAGGTCGTGACGGCAGTGGGCTAGGGGGAGAAACGCCGGTTGTCTGGCGCACCGGTGCAAGCCGGCGCAACCTGGCATGAAATGCGCTTGGCGGAAATGGTCAGAACCTGGATTTGCAATGGATTGGTGATTTCTCCCCTTACCTTTGGAAGGAGCTACGCAATGTCAAATGCCCCCCATTCCGGTGATGCCACAGGCAGCCTGTGGAACCACGATCTCGCACCCACGCTCCCCAGCCAGCGAACGTGGACCTGGTACCACTTCGCAGCGCTGTGGATCGGCATGGTGATGTGCATCCCCGCATACACCCTGGCCGCCAGCCTGATCACCAACGGCATGTCGTGGTCGCAGGCGGTGACCACGGTGTTTCTGGGCAATCTGATCGTGCTGGTGCCCATGCTGCTCATCGGCCATGCCGGTGCCAAGTACGGCATTCCGTTCGCGGTGCTGGCGCGAGCCTCCTTCGGGACCCACGGCGCCAAGTTGCCGGCCCTGCTGCGTGCCCTGGTGGCCTGCGGCTGGTACGGCATCCAGACCTGGTTTGGCGGCATGATGATCTACACCCTGCTGGGCGTGCTGCTGGGCCATCCGCTGGAAGGCGCCAAGATCGCCGGCCTGGGCATCAATGTGGGGCAACTGGTGTGCTTCCTGGTGTTCTGGGGAATCCAGTTCTACTTTGTGGTGCACGGCATTGAATCCATCCGCAAGCTGGAAACCTGGACGGCGCCGCTGAAGATCGTGATCTGCTTTGTGCTGCTGGGCTGGGTCTACCAGAAGGCCGGCGGCTTCGGCCCCATCATGGAGCAGCCTTCGCAGTACGCACCCGGCGGTCCCAAGGCAGGGCAGTTCATGTCGGCCTTCTGGCCTTCGCTGACAGCCATGGTGGGCTTCTGGGCCACGCTGGCGCTGAACATTCCGGACTTCACCCGTTTTGCCAAATCGCAGAAGGACCAGGTGGTGGGCCAGGCCATCGGTCTGCCGGTGCCCATGGGCCTGCTGGCCATGCTGGCGGTGGTGGTCACCTCGGGCACGGTGGTGATCTACGGCAAGGCCCTGTGGGACCCGGTGGATGTGGCCAGCCGCATGACCGGGGCTGCGGTGCTGATTGCGCTGATCGTGCTGCTGATCGACACCGTGAGTGTCAATCTGGCCGCCAACCTGGTGGGACCTGCCTATGACTTTTCGGCCCTGGCGCCCAAGAAGGTCAGCTACCGCGTCGGTGGCTACATGACCGTGGCCATCGCCATCGTGATGATGCCCTGGAAGATTCTGGAGTCGACCGAGGGCTACATCTTCACCTGGCTGATCGGCTACTCGGCACTGCTGGGGCCGATTGCGGGCATCCTGATGACGGACTATTTCCTGATCCGCAAAAAGCACCTGGTGGTGGAAGACCTGTACAAGGAAGACGGGGTGTACCGCTATTCCAACGGCTGGAACTGGGTAGCTGTGGCGGCTTTCGCCATGGGGGTGGCCCCCAATCTGCCTGGCTTCCTGCATGCGGCGTTTCCGGCGGCCTTCCCTGATGTGGGAGCCTTCTTCAAGCACGCCTATGACTACGCATGGTTCATCGGCCTGCTGATTGCGGGCGTGGTGTACCGCATCGGCATGGCCAGCCATGTGACGAAGAGCGCGCCGGCACTCAGCAAGGCCTGAGACCGTCCGCAGCCAGACCAACCAAAGGAGACAGAGCGTTATGGGTGAATCACACAAATCGGTGCTGGTGCGTGGCGGCACGGTGGTGAACGCAGACCGGCAGGAAAAAGCCGATGTACTGTGCGTGGACGGCGTGATTGCGGCGGTGGGGGCCGATGCCGCCGCACTGGCGCCGGCGGGGGCGGAGGTGATCGATGCGTCGGGCCAGTTCGTGATGCCCGGCGGCATCGACCCGCACACCCACATGCAGCTGCCCTTCATGGGCACGGTCACCGCCGATGACTTCTACACCGGCACGGCAGCGGCGCTGGCCGGGGGCACCACGAGCATCATCGATTTCGTGATTCCCGATCCGCAGGAGCCGCTGCTGGATGCCTACCGGAAATGGCGCGGCTGGGCCGAGAAATCGGCCGCCGACTATTCCTTCCACGTCGCCGTCACCTGGTGGAGCGAGCAGGTCCACGCCGACATGGGCACCCTGGTGCGGGAGGAGGGCATCAACAGCTTCAAGCACTTCATGGCCTACAAGAACGCCATCATGTGCGACGACGAAACCCTGGTGAACAGCTTCAAGCGCGCGCTGGAGCTGGGCGCCATGCCCACGGTGCATGCCGAAAACGGCGAGCTGGTCTACCTGCTGCAGCAGGAAGTGGCGCGCATGGGCATCACCGGGCCCGAAGGCCATCCGCTGGCGCGTCCGCCCATGGTGGAGGCCGAAGCCGCCAACCGCGCCATCGCCATTGCCGGCGTGCTGGGCGTGCCCATCTATGTGGTGCACGTCAGCTGCATGGAGGCGGCGCAGGCCATTGCCGCGGCACGTGCCCGCGGCCAGCGCGTGTACGGCGAGGTGCTGGCCGGCCACCTGGTGATCGACGAAAGCGTTTACCGCGACCCGGATTTCGCCAAGGCGGCGGCCCATGTGATGAGCCCGCCCTTCCGCGCCAAGGGCCACCAGGAAGCACTGTGGCAAGGCCTGCAGTCGGGCCAGCTGCACACCACGGCCACGGACCACTGCACCTTCTGCGCAGCGCAGAAGGCCATGGGCAAGGACAACTTCGCCAAGATCCCCAACGGCACGGGCGGCGTGGAAGAGCGCCTGGCCGTGATCTGGGATGCGGGCGTGAACACCGGGCGGCTGACGCCCAGCGAGTTCGTGGCCATCACCTCGGCCAACACCGCCAAGCTGTTCAACATCTACCCGCGCAAGGGGCTGGTGGGGGTGGGGGCGGACGCCGATCTGGTGGTGTGGGACCCCCAGGCCAGCCACACGCTGTCCGTCAAGACCCAGCATTCCAAGGGCGACTACAACATCTTCGAAGGGCGCACCGTGCAGGGCATGCCCAGCCACACCATCAGCCAGGGCGTGCTGGCCTATGCCCAGGGCGATCTGCGCGCCGTGCAAGGCAAGGGCCGCTACATCAAGCGCCCGGCCTTCGGTCCCAATTTCGATGCGGTGCAGCGCCGCGCCGCCACCCTGCAACCCACGCCCGTGCTGCGCTGAACGCCGGCGGGACAAGGAGAACCACCATGGACACCCCAGTGATGCAGAAGCAAGACATCGCGCAGCTGCGCGTCAACGGCCCCCGGCTGTGGGACGCGCTGATGGAGCTGGCGCAGATCGGTGCCACGCCCAAGGGCGGCGTGTGCCGGCTGACCCTGACCGACCTGGACAAGCAGGGCCGCGACCTGGTGACCCGCTGGGCGCGCGAGGCCGGCATGACGGTGACCATTGACAAGATCGGCAACGGCTTCATGCGCCGGCCCGGGCGCAACAACAGCCTGCCGCCCATCATGACCGGCAGCCACATCGACACCCAGCCCACGGGCGGCAAGTTTGACGGCAACTACGGCGTGCTGGCGGGCCTGGAGGTGGTGCGCACCCTCAACGACCACGGCATCGAAACCGAGGCCCCCATCGAAGTGGCCTTCTGGACCAACGAGGAAGGCTCGCGCTTTGTCCCGGTGATGATGGGCTCGGGCGTGTTCGCCAAGGCCTTCACGCTGGAGCACGCCTATGCCGCCACCGACACCGAAGGCAAGACCGTCGGCGGCGAGCTGGAGCGCATCGGCTATGTGGGCAGCCAGGAGCCGGGCGACCACCCCATTGGCGCCTATTTCGAAGCGCACATCGAACAGGGCCCGGTGCTGGAAGACAACGCCAAGACCATCGGCGTGGTCACCGGGGTGCTGGGCATCCGCTGGTACGACTGCGTGGTCACCGGCATGGAAGCCCATGCCGGCCCCACGCCCATGGCCTTGCGCAAGGATGCCCTGCAGGTGGCCGCGCAGCTGATGCAGGAAGTGGTGGCCTGTGCCCACCGCCATCCGCCGCATGGCCGTGGCACGGTGGGCATGGTGCAGGTGCACCCCAACAGCCGCAATGTGATCCCGGGCCAGGTCAAGTTCAGCATCGACCTGCGCAATGCCAGCGACGCCGATTGCGACGCCATGGATGCCGACATCCGCGCCGTGGCCGCGCGCATCAGCCAGGCCACCGGCCTGCCCATCGAGATCACCCTGGTCTCCAACTACCCGGCCCAGCCCTTCCATGCGGACTGCGTGGACGCGGTGGCGCGTGCCGCCAAGGCCCTGGGCTATTCGCACATGCCGGCGGTGTCGGGTGCGGGCCACGATGCGGTCTACATGGCCCGGCTGGCCCCGGCGGGCATGGTCTTCATCCCGTGCAAGGACGGCATCAGCCACAACGAGATCGAAGACGCCACGCCGGCCGACATCACCGCCGGCTGCAATGTGCTGATGCACGCCATGCTGGAGCGCGCCAAGGTGGTCTGAGCGCGCCCGCACAAGACCGCGCAAGGCGGCGCGTTCCCGCCATCTCCGGCACCATGCAAAAGGGCTTCCTGCGGGAAGCCCTTGGTGTTGTCAGCGCGCTGTGCGGGATGCCGTGGCACCATGCGTTGGCGCCGCGCGCTGGTGTGGTGTGCTGGCGTTATGTGGCGGTGTTATGCGCCCAGCAGGCGCAGATCGATCTGGCCCTGGTGCACCGGCGGGCACCAGTAGTAGCTGCCGCTCAGCGGCTGCGAGAAGCAGAACAGGGCATCGCTCACCCCGTCCTCCAGGCCCAGCATGCGGCGCCACTGGGCCTCGAAGGCGTCCAGCGAATGGCCGAAGGCAGCAAACATCAGGCCCATGCGGTCCTGGCCCTGGGCGCTGGTGCTCCACCAGGGCATGGAGCGGCGCACCACAAACGCCTCGGGCGTGAAGCTTTCCTGGGCGGTGCGCTTGGTGTGGGCGGAGGCGGGCGCATCGTCCAGCTCCTCGTTGTCGCTCAGGCGGCGGCCCATGGCGTTGTCGCGTGCGTCCGGTGCCAGGGCGTGGAAGGCGGGCATGTTGTGCTCCCACTGCTGCAGTGCCAGAAAGCTGGAACCATGCAGCCCCATGGTGGCGCAGCGCAGGCAGCCAGCGGCTTCGGCCTCGGCATCCACCGGGTTTTCCGTGCCGTCCTCATAGCCGGTCAGATCGCGGCCGTAGCCATTGGGGCCATGGCCGTGGCGGAACGCGTCCACGATGTGCTCCACGGCCAGCGCCGGCGCCAGCAGCTGGGCCAGGCGGCGCGTGCGCAGCAGCAGCTCGCCGCGCTCTTCACCGCGCAGCCACAGGCACAGCGCCGATGCGGTGCTGACCGACTGCGCCGGCGCCACGCCCTGCAGCACCGGGAAATCGCGCAGGCCGGGGATATCGGCATCCAGCGCCTGGGCCAGGCGGGTGCCGATGGCGACCACCGTGCGCGCGCCATCGGCGTGGCTGCGCAGCTGTGCCAGCGCGGTGCGCAGGGTCGGGGCATCGCCTTGCAGCGAGAAAAAGACATAGCGGCCCACAACGGGCAGCGGGGCCAGGACACCGGGTTGGGTAAATTGCATGGTTCAGAAAGCGTGGGGCAAGCGGTCATTGTCGCCCCAGGCCCGGCGGCGCAGCGGGCTGTGCACGAATGCTGCAGCAGCCTGCAGAAAATCTGCGGCATTTTCCCAAAGTGCCCATTTCAGCCTGCTATACTTGCAGCTTCAACGACAGGCGCGTAGCTCAGCTGGTTAGAGCACCACCTTGACATGGTGGGGGTCGTTGGTTCGAGTCCAATCGCGCCTACCAAATTCAAAAGCCTTTCATCGCAAGATGAAAGGCTTTTTTGTTGCCTGTGCGCCGGCAAAGCGCAGGCAGGTGGCGGGCAGTCATGGTGACTGCCCTCAAAAGCAGGAGCGGTGGCAAGGCATGCAGCAACAGTTTGGGCGCTGTCGGTCTATATGCCCAGACGGCAAGCGCATGGGCTGCTATCACGAAAAGAGCATTCTGTGCTGCTATGTCCAGGGATCAGGGTTGGCCCTGCGCAGCCGGAGGCGCTGGCGTCCTTAGAATCGGTAGCTGCAAATACACACAGACCGACACAGGCAGCGGGCCCGGGCCCGGAGGAGTCCCAGATGACCACCACAGAAAACAGCACCAACCCGTCCGCATCCAAGCAGCGCGTCATCAAGAAGTACCCGAACCGCCGCTTGTATGACACCGACACCTCGTCCTATATCACGCTGGCCGAAGTGCGTCAGCTGGTGATCGAGCGCGAACCCGTGGTGGTGCGTGACGCCAAGTCGGGTGAGGATCTGACCCGCTCCATCCTGCTGCAGATCATTCTGGAAGAAGAGGCCGGTGGCGCGCCCATGTTCAGCGAAGCCATGCTGGCCAACATCATCCGCTTCTACGGCCATGCAATGCAGGGCTATATGGGCAGCTACATCGAGAAGAACGTGCAGATGTTCACCGACTTCCAGAACAAGATGTCCGAACAGTCCGGCGTGGGCGGTACCGATGCCTGGGCCAAGATGATGCAGATGCCCAACCCCATGATGCCGGCGGGCTACACCGAGCAAATGCAGAAGATGCAGGAGCAGATGCAAAAGCAGACCGAGCAGATGATGTCCATGTTCGGCCTCAAGCGCTGATCGGCGCAGTGATCCGGCCGGCCTCGGGCGGGGCGCGGGCCTGACACAGACCGGCCACAGAACGAGCATGCGTGCTCCCACACGGCGGACCTTCGGGTCCGTTTTGCATGGGCGTCGATAGCCTGGCTCTGCCTCTTTGAGGTATCTATTAGTCGCGCGATAGGCGATTTTCGCGGGCTGTGCAAGCGCAGGGGCACATACGCCCAGGCAGGGATTGGGCAAGCGCCAGGCTGGCGGATGGTTCTGTCCGTATTCATACAATTTGACACGAACCCCGGGAGGTGCTGGCAGCGGGCCGGTGCGCGGGTGAACGCAGGTCGGCGCCTTCGGGCGCCGTTGTCATATGTACGGTGTTGAAATTCGGGAGCAGGCCCGCGGCGGTTCTGCAGGGATACAGGCGCGCAGCCAGGCGGAAGTGCCGCTGGATGCGCAGGCGGTCGGCCGGCAGGCGGATCTGTTGCTGCTGCTGCTGACCCTGGTGTCGGCCGCCGTGGCCGTGGTCATCGGTGCGGTGATGAGCACGGCGGTGCTGCCCGCTGTGGCCGGGGGCGCAGTGGCGGCGCTGGCGCTGGCCTCGTACGCCCTGGCCCGTGGTTCGCAGTGGACGCGCTTTGTGCTGCCGCTGCTGCTGAGCGCCACCGTGGCGCTGCACATCCAGGTCTCGCTGGGCATGATCGAATTCCACTTCGGCGTCTTCGTCACGCTGGCGCTGGTCATGGTCTACCGCGACTGGCGCGTGGTGCTGGCCTGTGCGGCCTTCTTTGCCGTGCACCATGTGCTGTTCGACCGCCTGCAGGCCTGGGGCCTGGGCATGTACTGCCTGACGGAAGCCAGCTTCCCGCGCGTGCTGCTGCATGCCGCCTATGTGGTGCTGCAGACCGGGGTGGAAATCTTCATCGTCTACCGCATGAACCAGGCGTTCTCGCAGGGGCGGGAACTCAACGCCCTGGTGCAGCAGGTGGACCAGCCCCGGGCCATGGTGCTGGATGTGGCGGCTGCGCCCGTGGTCACGGCCGTGGCCCAGCGCCTGCAGCAGATGTTCATGCGCGTGCATGACACGGTGGACAGCGTCAAGCAGACGGCAGCGGCCCTGCAGTCGGCGAGCGCCCGCATTGCGGCGGGCAGCCAGGAGCTGTCGGCCCGCACCGAACAGGCCCGCCACAGCGTGGAGGAAACCGCCACCGCCGCCCACGAAATCCGCCAGACCGTGGGCAGCACGGCGCAGATCGCCCAGCATGCCCACGGCCTGGTGGGGCAGGCCGCGCAGGACGCCCGCCAGGGCGGCAGCATGGTGGACCAGCTGGTGCAGAACATGCAGACCGTGCAGTGCGGCTCGGACGAGATCGCCAGCATCGTGGGCGTGGTGGACAGCCTGGCCTTCCAGACCAATCTGCTGGCGCTGAATGCCGCCGTGGAAGCCGCCCGGGCCGGCGAGCAGGGGCGCGGCTTTGCCGTGGTGGCCGAGGAGGTACGCCGCCTGGCACTGCGCAGCGGCGAAGCGGCCAAGGACATCCGCCGCCAGATCGACCGCTCCGTGCAGGCCGTGGCCCATGGCGCGGCCTTGAGCGGCCAGGTGCAGTCTGTGATGCAGGGCTTTGAAAGCCGCATCGGCGAAGTTGCCGAACGCATGCAGGACATCGCCCAGGCGGCGGTGCAGCAGCACGAAGGCATTGCCCAGATCAGCGACGCCATCGGCCAGCTGGAGCAGGCCACCGCGCAGAATGCCGAGCTGGCCGAGCAGTCCCTGGCCACGGCGCAGATGCTGCAGGCCCACACCCAGCAGATGGAACAGCGCGCCGCCCTGTTTGTGACGCGCGCGGGCTGAAACCGGCTGCCCTTTGGTCGGGCGCTGGGCAGAGGGCGGCCAGGGACAGATCAGAGGGCCGGGGCCGCCAGGATGCCCCGCTTTGCACATGCCGTGGGGCGAGTAGATAGAATGCCCGGTTCGATTTTGTCTGGCAGGGCCGGAAAGTGCCTGCAAGCTTCTTGCGGCGGACGGAATCCTCCCCACACGGAAACACCATGACAAGCGAAGCAAACACCCCTGTAGCCAGCGCCCCCAAAGTGGGCTTTGTGTCGCTGGGCTGCCCCAAGGCCCTGACCGACTCCGAGCTGATCCTCACCCAGCTCAGCGCCGAGGGCTACCAGACCTCCAAGACCTTCGAAGGCGCGGATCTGGTCATCGTCAACACCTGCGGCTTCATCGACGATGCCGTCAAGGAAAGCCTGGACACCATCGGTGAAGCCCTGGCCGCCAATGGCAAGGTGATCGTCACCGGTTGCCTGGGCGCCAAGGCCGGCAAAGAGGGCGGCGCCACCATGGTGGCAGAAATCCACCCCAGCGTGCTGGCCGTGACCGGCCCCCACGCCACCCAGGAGGTGATGGATGCGGTGCACACCCACCTGCCCAAGCCCCACGATCCGTTTGTCGATCTGGTGCCCGGCAGCTTCGGCGATGCCGGCATCAAGCTCACGCCCAAGCACTACGCCTACCTGAAGATTTCCGAAGGCTGCAACCACCGCTGCACCTTCTGCATCATCCCCAGCATGCGCGGGGACCTGGTGTCGCGTCCGATCGGCGATGTGCTCAAGGAAGCCAAGGCGCTGTTCGAAGGCGGCGTCAAGGAACTGCTGGTCATCAGCCAGGACACCTCGGCCTACGGCGTGGACGTGAAGTACCGCACCGGTTTCTGGGACGGCAAGCCGGTCAAGACCCGCATGCTGGAGCTGACCGAAGAGCTGGGCAAGCTGGCCGCGCAGCACGGTGCCTGGGTGCGCCTGCACTATGTCTACCCCTATCCCACGGTGGACAACATCCTGCCGCTGATGGCCGAAGGCAAGATCCTGCCGTATCTGGATGTGCCGCTGCAGCACAGCCACCCCGATGTGCTCAAGCGCATGAAGCGCCCCGCATCGGGCGAGAAGAACCTGGACCGCATCCGCGAATGGCGCGCCATCTGCCCCGAGCTGGTCATCCGCAGCACCTTCATCGCCGGTTTCCCCGGCGAGACCGAAGAAGAGTTCGAACACCTGCTGGACTTCATCCGTGAAGCCGAAATCGACCGCGCTGGCTGCTTTGCCTACAGCCCGGTCGAAGGCGCCACCGCCAACGAACTGCCCGGCATGCTGCCCGAGTCCGTGCGCGAAGCACGCCGCGCCCGCTTCATGGAAGTGGCCGAGGAAGTGTCCGCCAAGCGCCTGCAGCGCCGCGTGGGCCAGGTCATGAAGGTGGTCGTGGACAAGGCCGTGAGCCTGGGAAAGAAGGGCGGCGTGGGCCGCATCTATGCCGATGCGCCCGAAATCGACGGCGTGGTCCACATCCAGCCGCCCGAAAAGGCCAGCAAGACCTACAAGGTGGGCGACATGATCAGCGTGCGCATCCTGGGCGCGCAAGGCCACGATCTGGTCGGTATCCCGGTCTGACAACGGTCTGAGGGCGGTCTGAGAATGCCCGGAAGGCAGGCGGCGCACAGGCGCTGCCGCCCTCCAGTCCTCCAGTTCTGCCTCCCATCGCACTGCGCCCAGCGCAGCGCACAAAAAAAGGCTTCCCGAGGGAAGCCTTTTTGCATGGAGCGCAGCCACCGGGGCTGCGGCGCCATTACACGCGCTTGCGGTATTCGCCGGTGCGGGTGTCGATTTCGATCTTGTCTTCCTGGGCCACGAACAGGGGCACAGCCACTTCGAAACCGGTAGCGATCTTGGCGGGCTTGAGCACCTTGCCGGACGTGTCACCCTTCACAGCGGGTTCGGTCCAGGTGATTTCGCGCACGATGGTGGTGGGCAGTTCGACCGAGATGGCCTTGCCGTCATAGAACACCACTTCGGCGGTCATGCCGTCTTCCAGGTAGTTCAGGGCGTCGGCCATGTTTTCGGCTTCCACTTCGTACTGGTTGAACTCTTCGTCCATCCACACGTACATCGGGTCAGCGAAGTAGGAGTAGGTGCAATCCTTCTTGTCCAGGATCACGTTGTCGATCTTGTCGTCGGCCTTGAACACGTTTTCTGTGCCGAAGTTGCCGATCAGGCTCTTGAGCTTCATGCGCACGGTGGCAGCGCCACGGCCGCCACGGGCGTATTCGGTCTTCAGAACGATCATGGGGTTCTTGTCGAACATGATCACGTTGCCGGCGCGGATTTCTTGAGCGATTTTCATAGCTGATTGCGGGAGGTTGAGCCGCTCTACGCGGCAGGCGAGGGCGTCAGTGGCGCTGCAATGGCGTTCGATGACGAGGGCCTGCCGCATGTTCCGCGGCGGGAGCCTCAGGGCCACAGCCTGTTCAAAAAAGGCGGGCCCAAGAAGGCAAAACGTCGATTTTAACTTTTTTCGGCCACAAACTGCAGCAGCTGTGCGATCAAGTCGGTTTGGGCATGCAATTTTTGACGCGCCGCAAGCGTGCAGGCCTGCCATTCCCGCAGCAAACCGTGGCTGAGCCGGGGCAGGGAATCGGCCGGCGCCAGCCCGTTCCAGGCGTGGTGAAAAGACCGCAATGCCGCCGGGGCCTGCAGCCAGTCCAGAAATGCGTCCAGCTTGGCATGGTGGGCGTTGTCGTCCTGGGGGTAGATGTGCCACACCAGCGGCTGGCCCGCCCACAGCGCACGCACCAGCGAATCCTCGCCGCGCACCAGGTTCAGGTCGCAGGCCCACAGCATTTCGTCGAACTGCGGCTGGGGGCAGGTGTCCAGTGCGTGCACGTCCAGGCGTTCCAGGCGCGGATCGGCCTGTCGGGCGGCGGCCACCGCTGCCGCGGCGCGGCCGGGCGTGGTCAGCAGCCGGGGCTGCCAGCCGGCCTGTGCAGACGCGGGCTGCTCCAGCAATTGCTCCAGCAGCTGGGGCAGGGCCGGCGGCTCATAGCAGAACAGGCTGATGGCGCAGTCATCGTGCTGCAGGCCGTGGGCGGCACGCCAGGCGCTGCGGCCCTGGGCAGCGAAGGCCGCCTGGCGCGCCGCCAGGTCGTGCTCGGCAATCAACCCGCCGGTGTCGGGCGTGAAGCCGGGGTAGAAGAACCAGCGCGTCAGCCCGCTGGCCGGCCCGCTCATCAGGCGCGAAGGCAGGCGGTGGCAGCGCGCCACATAGTCTTCGGCGGACAGGTATTCCAGGTTGATCCACACCGGCGGTCGGTCGGCCGCCGACTGGGCGGCCAGGGCCTGCAGAAACGGTGCGGGAATTTCGCAGCCAAAGGCTTCCACCACCACCTCGCCCACGCGCGCAGGCACATCGGCGGCGGTGGCGGGCCAGGGGTGTACGGTAAGGCCCGCCGGGTGCGGCAGCGGTGCCATCCATTGCAGGGCGCTGGCATCGTCCATCCACAGCCGCACGGTCTGGCCGCGCGCCACCAGCTCCGACGCGGCGCGCCAGCACACGCCCACATCGCCGAAGTTGTCGATCACCTGGCAGAACAGGTCCCAGGTGCGCGGCGCTGCGGCGGCCGGGGCGGCAGAGGAGGGGAGCGGAAGAAAGTCGGGCATGCAGGAACTTCAGTCGGCGGCGGGCTGGCACAGGTGCTCGGCCATCAGCTGGGTGACGGGGGACAGGGTTTCGGTGGCGCGCACGCACAGCATCAGCTCGCGTTCGGCCCAGGGCTCTTGCAGCGCAATGCAGTGCAGCGGCAGCGTGCCCAGGTAGAGGCGGGCGCTGCCTTCGGGCAGGATGCCGATGCCTAGGCCGGAAGCCACCATCAGGCACAGGGCGTCATAGCCGGTCACCTTCATGCGCAGGCGCGGCTGCAGGCCCTGGTCGGCGGCCGCGCGCGTGACCAGGTGGTTGAGCGCGCTGCCGGCATGCATGCCCACCCAGTCGTACTGCACCAGCTCGGCCAGGCGCACGCTGCGCCGTCGCACCAGGGCATGGCCGTGGGGCACGACCACGGCCAGCCGGTCGCGCCGGTAGGGGCGCAGCTGGATTTTCTCGCCATAGCTGCCGTTGTTGAGCAGGCCGATATCGGCCTCGTTGTCGGCCACGGCACGGGCAATGTCGGTGCTCACGCGCTCCTGCAGGCGCACATCCACCTGCGGGTGCTGGGCCAGAAAGCGCTGCAGCTGCGCTGGCAGGAACTGGGTGATGACCGAGATGTTGGCCACCACGCGCACATGGCCGCGCAGGCCGCTGCCGTGGTCGCGGCCGTAGTCCTTGATCTGCGTGGCAATGCCGTCCAGCTCGTTGAGCACGCTGCGCGCCATGTGCAGCAGCGCATAGGCGGCGGCGGTGGGCTGGCTGCCGCGGTTGCTGCGGGTGAAAAGCTCCACCTGCAGCTGGGCTTCCAGTTCGGCCAGGCGGCGGCTGGCGGCAGACGGCGCAATGTGCTCGCGCGCGGCGGCGCGGGCGATGGCGCTTTCTTCCATGACGGCCACAAACAGGCGCAGGGTGACGGGGTCGAGCTTCATACAGTGCAACAAGAGGGGGTGTCATTATCCCGTCACCCGGTCCGGCTATGCCGAAATGCGATGGCAGCTTCGCATTTCAGCGTTTTGCACACCGCGCGACCGGCGGCAAGATGCCCGCACAAAGGCCCGGAGACCATGGGCCTGGGATATGGAGACAAGACGCGATGTCCACAACGCAATGGATACGGGACCCCGCCACCCAGACTGCCACGCCGCGCGCGCTGCAGGGGGTGAAGGTGGTCGAGATGGGGCAGCTGATTGCCGGCCCTTTCTGCGGCAAGACGCTGGGTGAATTTGGTGCCGATGTGGTGAAGATCGAGGCGCCCGGCGCCGGCGATCCGCTGCGCAACTGGCGCCTGATCCAGGACGGCACCTCTGTCTGGTGGCAGGTGCAGTCGCGCAACAAGCGCTCCATCGCGCTGGATCTGCGTCAGCAGGAAGCGCAGGACCTGGCGCGCAAGCTGATTGCCGAGGCCGATGTGCTGGTGGAGAACTTCCGCCCCGGCACGCTGGAAGGCTGGGGCATGTCGCCCGAGGCGCTGCACGCCCTCAACCCCGGGTTGGTGATCCTGCGCATCTCCGGCTACGGCCAGACCGGACCGTACCGCGATCTGCCGGGGTTTGGCGTGATCGGTGAAGCCATGGGCGGCCTGCGCCACCTGACGGCCGAGCCCGGCCGCGTGCCGGTGCGCGTGGGCGTGTCCATCGGCGACACCCTGGCGGCCCTGCATGGCGTGATCGGCGTGATGATGGCCCTCTACCACCGCAAGGTGAATGGCGGCCCGGGCCAGGTCATCGACGTGGCGCTGCACGAAGCCGTGTTCAACGTGATGGAAAGCCTGCTGCCCGAATACAGCGCCTTCGGTGCCGTGCGCGAAGCCGCCGGCAGCGCGCTGCCGGGCATCGCCCCGTCCAATGCCTACCCCTGCCAGGACGGCTGGGTGCTGGTGGCGGGCAATGGTGACTCCATCTTCAAGCGCCTGATGGGCGTGATCGGCCGCCAGGACCTGGCCGATGCGCCTGACCTGGCCGACAACGCCGGCCGCGTGGCGCGGGTGGCCGAGATCGACGGCGTGATCGGCCACTGGACCCGGCAGCAGACCGTGCAGCAGGTGATGGACCAGTTGGGCGCCGCACGCGTGCCGGCCGGCAAGGTCTACACCGCCAAGGACATTGCCGAGGACCCGCACTACCGTGCCCGCGAGATGATCCTGACCCAGCACACCCGCGACGGCCATGCGGTGGAAGTGCCCGGCATCGTGCCCAAGCTCAGCGCCACGCCCGGCACCGTGCGCAGCAGCGCCCCCCATGTGGGCGACGACACCGATGCCGTGCTGGCCGAAGTCGGCCTGACGGCCGACCAGATTGCGCAGCTGCGCGCCAAGGGAGTCATCCAATGAACAGCCAGAACCTGTGGCAGGGTGCGGGTCGCCGCATCTACATGAATGAAGTCGGCACGCGCGACGGTCTGCAGATGGAGCAGGCCTTCGTGCCCACCGAAGACAAGATTGCGCTGGTGAATGCGCTGTCGGCGGCGGGGCTGTCCAAGATCGAGGTCACGGCCTTTGTCTCGCCCACGGCCATTCCGGCGCTGCGCGACGGCGAGGTGGTGATGCGCGAAATCGCCCGCCGCCCCGGCACGGTCTACACCGCGCTGGTGCCCAATGTGCGCGGCGCCGAACGCGCCATCGACGCGCACACCGACGAGCTGAACCTGGTGATGTCGGTCAGCGAAACGCACAACCTCTGCAATCTGCGCATGCAGCGCAGCCAGTCCTTCGCCGCGCTGGAGCAGGTGATTGCCACGGCGCAGCAGGCCCGCGTGCCGGTGAATGTGTCGCTGTCCTGCTGCTTCGGCTGCCCCATGGAAGGCGATGTGCCGCAGGCCGAGGTGCTGGCCTGGGTGCAGCGCTTTGCCGACCTGGGCGTGCAGGGCGTGACCCTGTGCGACACCACGGGCATGGCCTACCCCAGCCAGGTGCATGCCCTGGTGGCCGCGTGCAAGGCGCTGTGGCCGCAGCTGGGCCTGACCCTGCACTTCCACAACACGCGCGGCATGGCGCTGGCGAATGTGCTGGCCTCCATCGATGCGGGCGCGGACCGGTTCGATGCCTCCATCGGCGGCCTGGGCGGCTGCCCGTATGCCCCCGGTGCTTCCGGCAACGCCTGCACCGAAGAGATCGTGCATGCGCTGGCGCTGATGGGCTATGACACCGGCGTGGACCTGGAGCTGGTGGTGGCGGCGGCGCGTGCGCTGCCGGCGCTGATCGGCCACGACACGCCCAGCCAGATCGCCAAGGCGGGCTGCCGCCTGGATCTGCACCAGCCGCCGGCCGACTTTGCCGCACTGCGCGAGCGCGCCCTGGCGCGGGCCTGATCCGATGCGATCCGCGATCCATTGATGGGCTGACAGCACGCCCGGTTCCATGCGGGGGCATGGAGCAGGGACGCACTGTCCGCCTTCCACCAAGAAGCTGCAGCCACCCGGCCAGCAGCCACTGCACCGGCAGGTGCCCAGGGAGAAAGATCCCTGGCGCCCTGCACCGATAACAAGCCTGAATGGCACACCCCAAGGAGATTTGTATGCCTTCCATTTCGCTGTCCCCACGTTGCACCCGCCGCCGCCTGCAGGGCGCGGCACTGGCTGCGGCCATGGCGCTGGCCCTGCCGGCCGCCGGCTGGGCCCAGGGCAACTACCCCAACAAGCCCATCACCTTCATCGTGCCGGCTGCGGCCGGTGGCACCACCGACCTGTCGGGCCGCATGGTGGCCCAGGCCCTGGCGCCGGTGATCGGCCAGAGCGTGATCGTGGAAAACAAGGGCGGCGGCAACGGCAACCTTGCGGCTGCTCAGGTCAAGCGCGCACCGGCCGATGGCTACACCCTGCTGATGCAGTACTCGGGCTACCACGTGATCTCGCCCCACCTGAGCAAGAGCCAGACCTGGCAGCAGAACGACTTTGTGCCCGTGGCCAACCTGGTGTCGGCGCCGCAGATCATCGTGGTGCGCGGCGACCTGCCGGTCAAGGATATGAAGGAACTGGTGGCCTATGCCAAGGCCCATGCCGGCAAGCTGAACTACGCCTCCTCGGGCAATGGCTCGCTGCAGCACGTGACCGGCGCCATGCTGGAACAGCAGGCCGGCATCCACATGGTGCACGTACCGTACAAGGGCACCGGCCCGGCGCTGCAGGACCTGCTGGGCGGCCAGGTGGACCTGACCTTCGGCACCGCGCCGCCGTTCATGCCCCACATCCAGAGCGGCAAGCTCAAGGTGCTGGCCGTCACCGGCAAGGAACGCCTGCCTAGCCTGCCGAACGTGCCCACCACGGCCGAAATGGGCTACCCCGGCGTGAACGCCACCTCCTGGTTCGCGCTGTTTGCCCCGGCTGGCACGCCCCAGGCCGTGATCGACAAGCTGGCCGCCGACGTGAAGACCGTGGTGCAGGACCCGGCGTTCAAGAAGAAGGCCGAAGAGCAGGGCGCCACGGCCGACTACATGGCGCCGAAGACGCTGGGCACCATGGTGGCCGGCGATCTGAAGAACTGGGCCGGCGTGGTCAAGTCCGCCAATATCCAGGCGGAATAAGCCGCCGGACCCGTAGATCCCACCCGGCCACACCCCCAAGGCCGAACACAGGCCGGGGCAGCGCATGCCAGGCGCTGCCCCGGCTTTTTTTAGGGGTGCGCCCGCATGCCCATGGCCTGCGGGCGCGGCAGCGCGGCGCGCGCCAACGCACAATACGGGCCATGGCTTCTGATGTGCATTCCGCCGAACTCCTGGCCCAGGTGGCCGCCTTGCCCGCGCTGCCGGGCGTCTACCGCTATTTCGATGCGGCGGACACCCTGCTCTATGTGGGCAAGGCCCGCAACCTCAAGCGCCGCGTGGGCAGCTACTTCCAGAAAGACCATGGCGGCACGCGCATCGGCCACATGGTCAGCAAGATCGTGCGGCTGGACACCACGGTGGTGCGCTCCGAAGCCGAGGCGCTGCTGCTGGAAAACAACCTCATCAAGACGCAGCACCCCAAGTACAACATCCTGTTCCGGGACGACAAGAGCTACCCCTATCTGAAGATCACCGGCGTGGCTGGCAAGGACGGCAAGGCGGGCGAGTCCGCCGGCCAGATGTTCCCGCGCATGGCCTACTACCGCGGCAGCGTGGACAAGCGCCACCGCTACTTCGGCCCGTACCCCAGTGCCTGGGCGGTCAAGGAAACCATCCAGCTGCTGCAGAAGGTGTTCCGCCTGCGCACCTGCGAAGACACGGTGTTTGCCAACCGATCGCGCCCCTGTCTGCTCTACCAGATCAAACGCTGCACCGGGCCGTGCGTGGACCTGATCTCGCCCGAAGCCTATGCGCTGGACGTGCGTAATGCCGAAGCCATGCTACGCGGCGAAACCGATTCCCTGCTCAAAAGCATGGAGCGGCGCATGATGGAACATTCCGACAAGCTCGAATTCGAGCTGGCCGCCGAGGTGCGCAACCAGCTTTCGGCGCTGTCCACCGTGCTGCACCAGCAGGCCATCGAAACCGCCGACGACCGGGATGTAGACATTCTGGCCGTTAAGGTGCAGGGCGGCCGCGCCTGCGTGAACCTGGCCATGGTACGCGGCGGCCGCCACCTGGGCGACCGCGCCTACTTCCCCAGTCAGCTGGACGATGCCATGGGGGTCTACGCCACCGAAGATGAGGCCGAGCAGACCCAGGCCGTGGAAGTGCGGGTGCTGGAGGCCTTTGTGGCGCAGCACTACATCGACGTGCCTGTGCCGCCGGTGCTGCTGGTCAGCGAGGCCATGGACCCGCAGCTGACCCAGGCGCTGTCGGAGCAGGCCGGCTACAAGGTCGGCAGCCAGCACCAGCCGCGCGGCCAGCGCCGCATCTGGCTGGAGATGGCGCAGCAGAACGCGGCCATCCAGCTGGCACGGCTGCTGTCCGAAGAAGGCTCGCAGCAGGCCCGCACCCGTGCCCTGGCCGAGGCCCTGGACCTGCCGCAGGAGGGGCTGGAAAACCTGCTCATCGAATGCTTCGACATCTCGCACACGGCCGGGGAGAGCACCCAGGCCTCGTGCGTGGTGTTCCACCACCACAAGATGCAGGGCAGCGAATACCGGCGCTTCAACATCAACGGCATCACCCCTGGCGACGACTATGCCGCCATGCGCCAGGTGCTGACCCGCCGCTACAAGCCGGTCGCCCAGGCCCTGGCCGAAGCCGGTGGCGCCGAACTGCCGGCCGGCGCACCGCGCCTGCCGGACCTGGTGCTGGTGGACGGCGGCAAAGGCCAGGTCAGCATGGCGCGCGAGGTGTTCACCGAGCTGGGCCTGGATCTGGCGCGCATCGTGGGGGTGGAGAAGGGCGAGGGCCGCAAGGTGGGCCTGG
Organism: Comamonas sp. 17RB; assembly: GCF_030056555.1. Taxonomy (NCBI): domain Bacteria; kingdom Pseudomonadati; phylum Pseudomonadota; class Betaproteobacteria; order Burkholderiales; family Comamonadaceae; genus Comamonas; species Comamonas sp. 17RB. The sequence goes on from NZ_JASHHY010000005.1 coordinate 171,051, forward strand.
AAGAGCTGGTGTTTGCCGATGGCCGGCCCAAGGTCTACCTGGGCCACGACTCCGCCGCGCTGATGCTGGTGGCACAGATCCGTGACGAGGCCCATCGCTTTGCCATCACCGGCATGCGCGCGGCCCGTGCCAAGGTGCGCACCGGCAGCAGCAGCCTGGAAGAGATTCCCGGCGTGGGCCCCAAGAAGCGTGCGCGCCTGCTGCAGCGCTTTGGCGGTGTGCGCGGCGTGACCGACGCCAGCGTGGAAGACCTGATGACGGTGGAGGGCATCTCCGCCGCGCTGGCCGAGGATATTTACCGCGCCCTGCACTGAAGCGGCGTGGCGGCGGGTGCAAACACATCGGTTCACACCGGTTCGCGCCGTGCCAGGCTTCGTTTGTGGTGGTTTCGGCGCGTGAACCGGGCCTGCAGCGGCCCGGCAGTGGACGCTGCAGGCCCATGCGCAAGGGCTACCGGTGAAAGCCACGGTGGCGTGCCACAATCGCCCCCATGTTTTTCACCATCCCCACTGTGATGACCTGGACGCGCATCGTCGCGATCCCGCTGATCGTCGGAGTGTTCTACGCCCCTTTTGATCCCGCCACGCGCAACCTGATTGCGGCGGTGATGTTCATTGTTTTTGCGGCCACCGACTGGCTGGATGGCTTTCTGGCCCGCCGGCTCAACCAGACATCGTCCTTTGGGGCCTTTCTGGACCCGGTGGCAGACAAATTCCTGGTCTGCGCCTCGCTGCTGGTGCTGGTGCACCTGCAGCGGGCCGATGTGTTTGTGGCGCTGATCATCATCGGCCGCGAAATCGCCATCTCCGCGCTGCGCGAATGGATGGCCCATATCGGTGCAGGCAAGAGCGTGGCCGTGCACATGATTGGCAAGGTCAAGACCATGGTGCAGATGGTGGCCATTCCCTTTCTGCTGTACGACGGCAAGGTCGCCGGCGTGGACACCGGCTACTGGGGGCACTGGCTGATCTGGCTGGCCGCCGTGCTGACCGTGTGGTCCATGGTGTACTACCTGCAAAAAGCCATTCCCGAAATCCGCGCCCGCGTGGACAAATAAGCCGCTGCATCGCCTGGGCAACCCAGGCGCGTGCGAACAGCTATTGACGCAATAGCAATCCCGGGGCGTGCAGGTGGTTGCTTCACCCCGTCATCTCAGGCCGTCACCGCATGCGGCGTCCACTTGCCTCGGTCCCGCAAGGCCGTTCTGTGCAGCTGCCTACCGGTGCTGCACCGCGCCCGCGCCCTGTACAGACGGCAGCGCCAGCGTCGCTGATGCGCCACGCTCCCGCGGCGCACCCCATCCCCAAGGCCCACAGGCATGCACCAAACCGCGACTTTCCGGGGCGTCGGCAGGCTCCAATGTGGTGCGGTTTGTGCAGCGCGGCGTCTGCGCTGCAGGCGAAAAAACGGCGGAAACGCCCACCGGCAGGGGCTGTGTTTGCACAAATCCTTGCTGCACGCGGGGTCTGCCGGTTTGTCAATGCGGAAAGTCACGCGTCACCCTTTTGCGCAAAAAACCGAGGCACTTGCGAAAAAGCGCGAAAAATTGCGTCTAGAATCTGCCCCAACGCGGTACTGCCAGTCAGGTTACTCTGTGCTGCGCTGGTGTAGCAAAGCATGCGTCACACGAGTGGCCCGCTTTCACGACGTTTAAACCCATTTTCTCGAGAGGCATCTTGTGAATAAGACAGAACTGATTGAGCACATCGCTAACAACGCCGACATTTCCAAGGCAGCTGCTGCACGCGCTCTGGAATCGACCATCGATGCGGTCAAGAAGACCCTGAAGAAGGGCGGCACAGTCTCTCTGGTGGGCTTCGGCACCTTTGCCGTCGGCAAGCGCGCTGCACGTACCGGCCGCAACCCCCGCACTGGCGACACCATCAAGATCAAGGCTGCCAAGGTGCCTAAGTTCCGTCCGGGCAAGGCCCTGAAGGATGCGCTGAACTGATACAAGGTTTTCGGTTGGGTCCTTAGCTCAGTTGGTAGAGCGGCTCCTTTACACGGAGTAGGTCGGCGGTTCGAGACCGTCAGGACCCACCACAAAAATCCTGGAAGGACTTGGAGTGATCCAAGTCCTTTTTCTTTGTCTGTACCTTGGGTAGTGCAGGCGTTGCGGTGCGTGGCAGCGTTGGACCAGTGTTGGACAGCACCTGCGCAGCGTGGCTGCAGGGCGCCGGCTGGCAAGCCGCAGCGCTGCGGAAGGTACTGCCGCGCGGTGCCCGCAGGTCTGCCCGTAGTGGCATCCATGCGCCGCTGTTGGGGGAGTCGAAAACCCTCAAGTAGAATAGCCCGGCTCACCTGCTTGCAGCCTTGCTGGCTGCGGGCACTGCGTGCGACGGTGATTCCCTTTCGCCACCGGTTCATGCCGAACCGGTTGGCAGGCCAAGGCGGACCCTGCGGTTCGCCTTTTTTCTTGCATCTGCAGCAGCTTCAGAAAGTTTGACTATGCTCGAATCCATCCGCAAGAACTCCAAGATCGTGATGATCTTGCTGTTCCTGCTGATCATTCCCTCGTTCATTTTTGTCGGTATCGATCGCAGCTATTTCACGGAGTCGAGTCCGACCGTGGCCCGCGTGGACGGCAATGACATCAAGCAGTCCGACTGGGACAACGCGCACCGCGTGGAAAGCGACCGCATGCGTGCGGAGATGCCGAACCTGGACCCCAAGCTGCTCGACTCGCCCGAAGCCAAGTACGCCACGCTGGAGCGCATGGTGCGCGACCGCGTGCTGACCGCTGCCGCACAGAAGATGCACCTGACCACCAGCGACGCCCAGCTGGTACGCACCCTGCAGGGCATTCCCGCCATTGCCTCGCTGCGCAAGCCCGATGGCACGCTGGACGCCGACGGCTACCGCGCCCTGGTGGCCTCGCAAGGCATGACGCCCGAAGGCTTTGAAGCCAATCTGCGCCGCAACCTGGCCCTGAACCAGGTGCTGGGCAGCCTGCAGGAAACCTCCCTGACCACGCCCGCCACCACCGACGCCGCGATGAACGCCGTGCTGCAGCGCCGCGAAATCCAGGTCGCCTTGTTCAATGCAGAGCAGTACAAGGCCGCACTGCAGCCTTCGGCCGACGAGATCAAGGCCTACTACGACGCCCACCAGGCCCAGTTCCGCAAGGCCGAGCAGGCCGACATCGAATACGTGGTGCTGGACCTGAACACGGTCAAGCAAGGCATCCAGCTGAACGAAGACGATCTGCGCACCTACTACAAGGAAAACGCGCCACGCCTGGCCGGTGTCCAGGAAGAGCGCCGCGCCAGCCACATCCTGATCAACGCCCCGCAATCCGCCAGCGCTGAAGAGCGCGCCAAGGCCAAGGCCAAGGCCGAGGCGCTGCTGGCCGAAGTGCGTGCCAAGCCCGAGACCTTTGCCGAAGTGGCCAAGAAGGAATCGCAGGATCCCGGTTCGGCCGCCAACGGTGGTGACCTGGGCTTCTTCGGCCGCGGCGCCATGGTGGCTCCGTTCGAACAGGTGGCATTCAGCCTGCCCAAGGGTGGCATCAGCGATGTGGTGGCGACCGATTTCGGTTTCCACATCATCCAGGTGACCGACACCAAGCAGCCGCCCGTGCCCAGCTACGAGCAGATGCGTCCCAAGATCGTGGAAGAGCTGCAGCAGCAACAAGCCCAGCGCAAGTACGCGGAAGTGGCGGACAGCTTCTCCAACCTGGTCTACGAACAGGCCGACAGCCTGCAGCCCACGGCCGACAAGCTGGGCCTGAAGGTGGTCAAGGCCACCGGCGTGCAGCGCACGCCCAAGCAGGGCGCCGAAGGCCCTCTGGCCAGCGCCCGCTTCCTGGAAGCCCTGTTCACGCCCGAATCGCTGGACTCCAAGCGCAACACCGAAGCCGTGGAATTCGGCACCAGCCAGATGGTGGCCGGCCGCATCACCCGCTACGAACCTGCGCACACCGAGCCCCTGACTGCCGTGGAAGCCGACGTCAAGCGCCTGTGGGTGGCCGACAAGGCTGCCGAGATGGCCAAGAAGGCCGGCGAAGACAAGCTGGCCGAATGGAAGGCCGATGCCGCCAAGGCGCAAGGTCTGGCCGCTGCCCAGGTGATCTCCCGCAACGACCCCAAGGGCCTGCCGCGTGAAGTGGTGGACGCCGCCCTGGTGGCCCCTGTCAAGGACGGCGCAGCCGCCTGGACCGGCGTGACCCTGGGCAAGAACGGCTATGCCGTGGTCAAGGTCAACAAGGTGCTGGCGCCCGAGGCGCGCGATGCCGAGTTCGAACGCCAGGCTGCCCAGCAGTACGTGCAGCTGTGGTCTTCCGCCGAAGGTGCTGCCTACTACGAGACGCTGAAGAACCGCTTCAAGGTGCAGATCAAGGTCCCTCGCCCTTGAGAAATGGAAAAGATTTCAGAATCTCTCCGGGGGCTCTGAAAAGCGCGATACAATAGCAATCTCTTCCGGTGGCTGTAGCTCAGTTGGTAGAGTCCAGGATTGTGATTCCTGTTGTCGTGGGTTCGAGCCCCATCAGCCACCCCAAAATTTCTTCTTCTTCCCCGCGCGGTCTGCCTGCAGGCCGCTCTGGAAAGAAAACCCCAAGAAGCATCTTCTTGGCAAACCTCTTCCGGTGGCTGTAGCTCAGTTGGTAGAGTCCAGGATTGTGATTCCTGTTGTCGTGGGTTCGAGCCCCATCAGCCACCCCAAATAGAAAAAGCCTCTTGATCCGTCAAGGGGCTTTTTTGTTTTTGCCTCTCCCGTTCGCAAGCCATGCTGCACATGCGCTGAGCACGCGAGGGCGTTCCGGTGGGTCGGTGGCACGCCTGCCTGTTGGAGCTGATTGGATACTGCGAAGTGGTGTGCAGGCTCCACAGAAGTGCATCGTTTAAATCCCAGCCAGGCCATGCGCAGACGAACGGTTGCCGCACGGGCACTTCTGCAGAACCAACACATCTCTGCCTGCCCTTGGCTATTGTGGTTGACCAAGGGCATATCCTGGGCTGCCGATCCCCAATGCAGATGGGCATAAAGCCGTGTAGCCAGTTCGCTGAACTGGCGATAGAGTTGCATTTGCATACAAAGATCACGGGAGGAAGGCATGGATTCCCAGGGGGAAAGCGGTTACTTGGAGCAGGCCAAAGAGCTTCACGGTGCGGGGCGATTTGAGGAAGCGGCAGCAGCGGCGCACACCGCCACGTCGCTGGACCCGCAAAATGCAGACGCCTGGTGGCTGTTGGGGTTGGCGTTGCGGGACAGGGATGGCCATGGGAGTGGAATCAACGCATTTCAGCGGGTCACCGAGTTAGAGCCGAACTTCTCTGGCGGCTGGTTCGAACTGGGCAGTGCCTACCATGCCAGTCAGCGACGCGAAGAAGCGATCACGTCTTATGAGCAGGCGCTTGCCATCGATCCGGAGCACCTTCCGGCCATGCAGCTGCTGGCTCTCGCACTCAAGGGGGTAGATGCCGAGGGTGTACCGGCACGCCGGCTTGCACTGCTGCGTATGGTCGATGAGAAGAACGCACTCGACGCTGACGACCTGTTTGAGTTCGCGTTGCTATTGAGTGAGCAGGGTGCGTACGCCGAGGCGCTCGGTGTGTACCAGCGCTATACGGACGCGGCCGGGCAACACGCGTCGGTGGCCTACTTCAATCAGGCGCTCTGCTACCAGCTATTGGACCGTGATCTCGACGCATGGGATGCCTTGCACACAGCGCAGCGAAATGGTTACCAGGGCGAGCGCCTGGAGAGGAGGCTCGCCGATGTTCGGGGCAATCTGCAGCGCTTGCGCCTGCAGGTGGTTGACGGCCCTGAGATGCTTGCGCAGGAGGACTGGTTTCAGCACTATGTCAATCCGTTCACGCTGCTGGATGTCCGACCGGAGGATGTCTCCGACAACCCGAAGGCACTCCAGAAAGCCAGGCAGGCACTGTTGCACGAAATCGAACTGGAAGAAGGCAGGGTATCGTGGCTGCCGGGCCTCTTCATCGACAAGTCCGCCGCACTGGTGCTGCTGGCTGAACTGGATACGACCGAGGGGTTCGTGGCGCACAGCGCTGTCTACAACAGCCCAGGGCTCAACGATTTCCTGAGCAAGGGAAGTTTGGCGCACTTTCTGGTGGCTGAGGATGAGAGCAGCGAAGCGGTCCTGCCTTATGAAATCAGTGAAAAAACGTTGGCCATCATCGGGCCGAAGTTTGCGCTGCAGTTTGACAAGGTGCTCTCGCAGGCCATCGAGCAGAGGAACCTGCCAGCGCTGCGGTGCTTGCTGAACGGACGGCGCTGGGTCTTGCCTTCTCAGCAGGAGGCCTGCTGGACCAGTTCCAAGCGCGTCGTCATGCGCCTGTGCGAGCCGCTGTGTGAGCTCGCAAAGTCCGACATCTTGGTCGGTCTGCCCGAGACCCAGGCAGTTTTCCGCGAGGACAAGTTCGGCGAGCTGCTGGCTTTGCTGCCGGTGGAGTTCCATGAAGCGCACACCACGGTCAGCACTGTCCTGCGCGATATCCTGCGTGCCTATTACCCACGCGAGATGGATATGAAGGCCGCACAGGCCATCCTGGAGCTGGGTCGGGCATGCGCCTATAAGCTGCCCTCGCTGACCCATCAATTCGAACAGGACGCGCAGACGATCCAGGAAGAGCTGGACAAGGAAGCGCACCTCCACCTCAATGACAAGAGCATCTCCATCACCAGGGCCGGCGTCGTTTTCGGCGATCAGCATCTGGCCCCCAAGGACATAGTGGGGGTGCGCTGGGGGATGACGCTCCTCAGCGAGCGGCCGCGGACCATCCAGCACAACGTCGGTTTCGAGGCTCGCAGGGGGCCGAACCTGGAAGTCAAATGGGTGTCGTCTGTGGACCTGGACGCCCAGCGCGATTTCTGGTGCAAGCTGGCGGATGCCACCATGGCCTTCATCCTGCCGGATGTACAGGCGGATTTCACCGATCGGCTGGAGCGACGGGAACCCACCAAGGTGGGTCCGCTGATGGTCACCAAGGAGGGAGTGGAACTCACGACCAAAGGCTGGTTTTCCGAAAAGCGGCGGTTGGTCGAATGGCCGCAACTGAAGGGCACACTCTCGGACGGTGCGCTGATCCTTCAGGATGCCCTCAATCCCAAGACCATGGGGGTGCTTCCCATGAACAGCACCTACAACGCGCCGCTGTTGTTCCTGATCACCGAAAAAAACGGAAACGCAAATCCATGACTTCACCCATGCAAATCAGCGTCCCCCGGTTCCTCTTGCAGACGCTGAACCATCTCTATGACATGGAGCGCAAGCTGGCGCTTCATGGAGATGCCGCCGGCGTGCTGCGCAACATTGAGCGCATCAAGGATTCGATCTCCGAGGAGAAGCTGTTTTTTGAAGACCCGATGGGCCAGATGTTCAATGAAACCCGCGTCGACCTGGAGGCATCCATCGCTGGAGAGGGCGCCGAGAATCTGTATGTCACCGAGGTCATCAAACCCATCATTCGCTTCGGAGACCTGCACTACTCCAAGGTCATCCAGAGGGGGATCGTCGTCGTGAGGGCGCGAGCCGGTCTCGACCAGAAGGAGCAAGACCAGCAGGCGGGAGAGCAGCAGTGAGCAATACCATCAATTTCGGCATCGACCTTGGCACATCCAACTCGCTGATTGCCAAGTTCGATCGCGGGGACGTCCAGGTCTTCAAGAATCCCAGCGGCTTCAAGGAGTCGCTGCCTTCCATCGTGGGCTTTCGCAATGACCGCATCCTCGTCGGTGAGCAGGCGCGGGCCTATCTGCTGCGGGACTCCCGCAGTGTCGTGAGCCGCTTCAAGCGCAAGATGGGGACATCCGAGAGCTTCAGCATCCAGTCCCTGGATGCCATCCGGACTCCGGTGGACCTGTCGGCCCTCGTGCTCAAGGAGCTGAAATCCTTTGTGCAAACCGGTGAAGAGATCGACTCGGCCGTCATCACCATTCCGGCATCGTTCGACACGCTGCAGAGCAACGCCACCAGGCAGGCCGGCCTGGATGCCGGCTTCAAGAACGTCGTGCTGCTGCAGGAGCCTATCGCTGCCAGCCTGGCCTACGCCAACAAGGAGCGCAATGTCGATCTGAGGAACAGCCAGTGGCTGGTCTATGACCTGGGCGGCGGCACATTCGACGCGGCGCTGGTGAAGATTGTCGAAGGCGAGTTGACCGTGATGGACCACGAGGGCGACAACTATCTCGGCGGCACCGATTTCGACGCACTGCTGATCGAGAAGTTGGTCGTGCCGGAGCTGGAGCGCCGCGGAAAGTTCGAGGACTTGCTGGGCTCGCTCAAGAGCCAGAGCGGCTCGCGCAACGCCCTGTGGTATGCGCTGCTGTCGAAGGCGGAAGAGGCGAAGGTGGAGCTGTCAGCCAAGATGTCGACGGAAATCGACCTGGGCACTCTGACGGTCGAGGATGACGAAGGCGTCGCGGTGGACGCCATCCTCACCATTGCACGTAGCGACTTTGAGGCGGTGATCCAGGACGCCATCGAAGGCAGCATTGAGATGGTGAAGCGTATCCTGGCCCGCAACTCGCTTGAGCCCGCGGATCTCAAGTTCATCCTGATGGTAGGTGGCTCGACCTACATCCCCTTTGTGCGCAAGCGCATACAGGAGGTGATGGGCATTCCGGTAAACACCAGCGTGGACCCAACCAACGCGGTGGTGGTCGGTGCGGCATATTTTGCGGGCACCAAGGAAAATGGCGTGGCCCGGGAAGGTGCGTCCCAGCGCAGCGATTCGCCGGTGCGGGTGCGCATGGTCTACAACAAGACCACCCAGGAAACCGAGGAGCCTTTCATGGCCAAGGTCGAGGGCCCTGTCGAGGGGATGCACTATCGCATCGTCCGCGACGATGGAGCATACGACAGTGGCCTGAAGACACTCATGGGGCGCATCAGCGAAGACCTTCCGCTGCGTGCCGGTGCGTACAACATCTTCACCTTCAAGGTGTTTGATGCCAATGGAGTGGCGCTGCCGCTGGACTTTGACATCATCCAGATCGCCCAGGGCCGATACAGCGTCGTGGGGCAGATGCTGCCTGAGGACATCTGTCTGGTGCTGGACGACACGACCGCACAGGACACCAGGCTCAAGTCGCTGTTCAACAAGAACGTCGTGCTGCCGGCGCAGACCAAGCTGACCCAGGAGGTCGGTAGAACCATTGTGCAGGGCTCCAGCGACGAGATCCGCATCCTGGTCGTCGAGGGACCTTCGAACCGGCACTCGTCGACCAACAAGCCTTTGGGGATGCTGCTCATCTCTGGCAAGCAAATTGCACGGGACCTCATCAAGGGCACCGAGGTCGACCTGAAGATCGCCATGTCTGAATCGCGCGATTTGACCGTCAGTGCCTACCTCCATGGCACGGACCAGGAGTTCTCGCAGGTCTTCGCACCCAAGACCCGGCATGTCTCCACGGCCATTCTGGCGACCGAGACGCTGCTGCTGGAGACAAAGCTGCAAACCGAAATCGAGGATGCCCAGAAGAACGGCCTGCGTGACGTGGCCACCGGCTTGGAGAAGACCTTGGCGACGGTCCAGAGCCTCATGGGCGAGGTGGCTGGACTCCAGGAAGACGACGTCACCGACAAGAAGTACCAGCTGGAAGACCGCAAGCGGGAGGCCGCTCGGGCGATGTACGACTTGACATCAGGCAAACGGCTTGAGCAGGCACGCTTGTCTTATCAGAATGCGAAGTCCGAGTGTGCCAAGCTCGTGCGGGAGTCCGGGAACGAGCGTGAGCGCAGTATGCTCAAGGATGTGCTGGCTCGGGAGCAGACCTTTATCAAGTCATCGGCGCCGGAACGTATCCAGGCCGAGGCAGAGCAGTTGCTCGGTATCTCCCTCTCCGTCTTGTCTCGGTCACCGCAGTACCTGCGCCGCATGTTCGAGCACCTGAACGAACAAAGTGCCACCATGAGCGACCCCACGCAAGCGACACGGTTGCTGGACGCCGGCAGGCGTGCGATGCAGGCGGATCAATGGGAGGACGTGCGAACGGTCTGCGGCCATTTGTGGGACCTGTTGCCTGCCGAGCGGCAGACCCAGGGCGAGATGCGCATGTTCACGGGCCTGGTTTGATCGGACGACTTGGGTGTGCCGGTGCATGCCGTGGTAAGCGCACAGCCTGTGCATCGCCGCGCGTTGATGACCGCACGGATCACCGCCATCGGCTCCAGTATCCACCGGAGGGCGGTCATTTCTGGGCGCTGAGCGTTCTCCCATCCTCCATGCCAGATACAAACGCGCCAGTGCGTTACCGCAGCGCGCCTGGAGCCAGCGGCCAGTCGCAGGGCTGGACCAGGCCATCGCGAGCCTGGGCAGGGCAGACCGGTGCGGGCAGCGCTCCGCTGGCACAGCGCACAGAAAAAGGCCCCGATGGGATGAGCACCGGGGCCGCGTGCACCGCCTAGACTTGGCGCGAACACGAATTACCTCTTATTTCGGCACACGGCGCCGTTTCTTGAGTACTTTGTGACGGTGTTGACAGGGTGCAGGGCGTGGCCTGCGCCCCAGCACTGGGGGACGGCATCCTGTCTGGCTGGCACCCGCACACAACTTCCCTATGATGGGCGCATGCAGCATCACCTGAGCACAGGCCGACTGGGTTTGAACGCGTGGCGGGCCGCACTGCGCACGGTGCGGGCCTGGGGGCGCATTTTCTATCTGGGTGCGGCCAGCGGGGTGCTGCTGCTCTCGCCGTCTTCCTACGGCCGTACGGGCCGGCAGCTGCTGCTGCGGCAGGTCTATGCCGACACGGTGCCCATTCTGCTGGGCTTCACCGTGCTGGCGGCGCTGATCTGCCTGGTCATCACGCGCATTGTGGTGGTCACGGCGGCCAGCTACGGCCTGTCGCGCTACGCGCTGGAAATGGTGATCCGGGTGCTGGTGCTGGAGCTGATTCCGCTGACCGCCGCGCTGTTCGTGGCCATGCGCTGCTCCATTCCCAACGGCACGGCACTGGCCCTGCTGCGCGAGAACGGGCATCTGCAGGCGCTGCAGCGCGCCGGGCGCGATCCGCTGCGGGAAGAGGTGCTGCCGCGGGTGCTCTCTAGCATCTATGCCAGCCTCACCTTGGCAGCGCTGTCCTGTGCGGTGGCCACCGTCACTGCCTATCTGGCGGTCTACGGTTTCAACACCGCTGGCCTGCCGATCTTCACGCGGCTGTTCGGCCAGGTGTTCACCCCCCCGGTCACCGTGCTGTTTGTGCTCAAGACTTTCTTTTTCAGCCTAGCGATTGCCCTGATCCCCATGGCCTCGGGCCTGTATGAGCAGACGGCGCAGCGCGCCGGCCAGCCGGGGCAGGAGCTTTCGGGCCTCGCGCGCATGTTTGCCGTGCTGCTGGTGATTGAAATGGCCTCGCTGATGGGCAACTACTACTGATGCAACCTATTCCGCCTCCTTCTAGCCCGACGCCAGACCAGCCGTCTGCCGGCCCCGCGACCCCGCCGCTGCGTCCCGTGGCCCATCTGGAGCGCAAGGCCGCCGCCTTGCTGCTGCTGACCTGCGCGCTGGTGCTGGGGGCGCTGGTCTACCTGATGTATGCCCGGGGCGTGTTCGAGCCCACGCAGTCGCTGGTGCTGACGGCCGATGACTCCGAAGGCGTGGTGGTGGGCATGGACATGACTTTCTCGGGCTTTCCCATAGGCCGGGTCCACCGGATCGAACTGGCCAACGACGGCATGGTGCGCATCCTGATCGATGTGCAGAGCAAGGATGCGCACTGGCTGCGCGAGAGCAGTGTGTTCACCCTGGTCAAAGGCATTGTGGGCGGCACCACCATCAAGGCCTACAGCGGCATCCTGACCGATCCGCCGCTGCCGCCCGGGGCCGAGCGTCCGGTGCTGCGCGGCGATGCCACGGCCGAGATCCCGCAGATCATGGCCAGTGCCAAGGAGCTGCTCGCCAATCTGTCGCAGATGACGGCTTCCGATTCCTCGCTGGGCCAGTCGCTGGAGCATATCCAGAGCCTGTCCGACAAGATGCAGGGCCCGAACGGGGTGCTGGGCGCCGTCATGGGCAACGAGGCCGATGCCCGGCGCGTGGGCCAGGTGCTGGAGCGGGCCGAACAGGTGCTGGCACGCATGGACCGCATGGTGCAGCGGGCCGACCGGCAGGTGTTCGATGCCGATGGTGTGATGCCCCAGGTCAAGGTGACGGTGCTGGAGCTCAACGGCCTGCTGGCCGATGCGCGCCAAAGCCTGAAGAAGATGGATGCCGTGCTGGTGGAAGCCCAGGGCATCGGCAGCAATGTGAACAGCGCCACCCAGGACCTGGGCGCGCTGCGCACCGAAGTGGAGGCCAATCTGCGCAAGATCGAAACCATGATGACCGACCTGCAGCGCAAATGGCCGTTTGCCCGCCAACCCGAGTTGCAACTGCCATGAGCACCGCCATCAGTCTCCTCCGCCGTGCACCGCAGCGGGTGTTGTGCACCGGCCTGCTCGCCCTCTGTGCGGCCCTGGCCGCCTGCAGCACCAAGCCGGTGCCGGAATGGTCGCTGAACGCCAGTGACGCCGCCCGCCGCGCCATGCAGGCCCAGCTGGAAGGCGCCAGCAGGGTGGCTGATCTGGAATGGTCCAAGGCCCGCAGCGAAGCCGCCCAGACCGGTCAGCCCGCGCTGATGGCCCGCCTGGCGCTGATGCGCTGTGCCCTGCAGGTGGCCAGCCTGGACTGGGACGACTGCAGCGGCTACACACCGTATGCGCAGGACGCTGCACCGGCGGAGCAGGCCTACCACCGCTATCTGTACGGTGCGCTGCAAAGCGGCGATGTGGCACTGCTGCCCGCCCAGCACCGGGGCGTGGCCGCCACGCTGGCGCAGGGGGAGGCCGTCACCGCAGCCCAGATGCAGGCCGTGCCGGATGCCACGGCGCGCCTGGTGGCCAGCGGTGCGGCGCTGCGTGCCGGGCGCACCACCGTGGAAGCGCTCTGGCCGGTGGTCGATGCCACGGCCACGCCGCAAGGCTGGCGCCGCCCGCTGATGGCCTGGATGGAGCTGGAACGCCGCCGGCTGGAGTCGGTCGGTGCCAGCTCCGCCGCCCAGACCCTGGCGCGGCGGCTGGATGTGCTGCAGGACAAGCCGACCAGGCCCTGAGATGCGGCCTAGGGCGGCAAAGCGCTTGCGTGCACCAGCAAGTCGCTCGCGCGCCGTATGTGCCAGTGGAGGGGGTGAAGCAGAAAGCCCAGGCAGGGCGCGCGTACTCGTCGGCCTTGGGGGAAGATGGATCTGAGAGGTCCGGGTAGGCATGGCACCGTGCCATTTCCGGTGCCGGTCTGCGCTCAGGCGCTGAAAAAACTTTGCAGTGCGACCGCCTCACCGCCCCACGGCAGTGCAACAGCGCAACAGTGCGCGCGTGCTTGGTCCAAGGTTCCTGCCAGGGCGGAATGCACAAGATGGCACGGCGCAAGCCGTGGTGCGCCTGTGCACCGCTTGGTGCCGGTACAAGGCGGCGGGAGCAGGGTCAGGGATGCGTCCCTGTGCGGGTGGTGCAGCAGCGCACACCCGGATCACGGTGGCAGCAGCGTCGCCGGGTCTTTCACGTTCAATGCGTCGGCCGACTGGGCCACCACATCCACCCACAGCAGCGAGGCTGCGGCGCCCAGAGCCAGGGCGGCCACCAGGATGAACAGCAGCACAGGATGGCGGCCACGGCCGCGGTCGGGTTTGCGGTGCAAAGGGGGAGCGTTGGGGGTATGCATGTCACACCTCACGGGTGATGGCTAGGCCTCTTATTGCAACATGCACGCCGCCTGTCGTCTGTCAGACAATCGCCTGACGGTCTTGTAGGCCCCCAAAGCACACCGCCCTGCAGGGCAGGGCGGCGGCAGAGGCAAGGGCCGGGCGCTGCGGCGCAGCACCAGGCCCGGCTTCACAGGCTCAGAAGCGGTGGCGCATGCCCACGGCGAAGCTGGTGCCGGAATCGGAGCCGGTCAGCTTGTCGTGCATCAGCGCAGCGTACAGGTCGGTGCGCTTGGACAGGAAGTGGTCATAACCCAGCGTGGTGGTGGTGCGCTTGCCGTCGAAGACCAGCACGCCGGTGGTGGCGTTGCGCGCTTCGATCTTGGTCTGGGCGATGGCGGCCTTGAAGGTGCCGGCCTTGGTCACTGGCACATCCAGGCCCAGGGTGGCGGTCTTGCCTTCGTAGCTGGTGTTGTCCTTGGTTTCGGACTGGCCGTAGGTACCGTAGACCTTCACGACCTTGAAGTCATAGGAGCCACCCAGCATCCAGTTGGCCTTGGCACCGCCATCGGTGTAGAGCAGGGCGCCGGTGGGGTTCTTCACCTGGGCGCGTTCGTAGAAGCCGGTCAGCATCAGGCCGTCGTTGCGGTAGGTGGCGTTGGCACCCACGTTCTTCTTGCTGTTGGCAGTGGCCACTTCACCAAACTGGTATTGCAGATTGAAGCTCAGGCCACCGAAGCTGGGCGAGGAGTAGACAATCTGGTTGCTCCAGCCGGTGTCGGAAGCGGTGGTGTTGTAGGTCTTGAGGGCAGCGTCGGTATAGCCCGTCCACATATTGCCGTGCAGGATCAGCGGCGACACGGTGAAGGAATCACCGAACGGGTTGGCGAACACGCTGGGCAGGAAGTTGGGGGCCGAGGAACGGCCCAGCTTCACGGCACCGAAGCTGCCGCTCAGCGACACATTGGCGTCGCGGGCAAAGAAGGATTCGCCAAATGCCAGGTCGTAACGGCCGGGAGAACCGGTGTCGCCGCGGAAGAAGGCGCCCAGCATGAAGCCGGCCTTCAGGCCATTGCCCAGATCTTCCGTGCCATTCATGCCCCACCAGGAGGTGGACAGGCCGCCGGAGCCGACCTGGCTCACGCGGTCGGCGCCCGCCAGTTGCATGGAGCCGGCGTACATATCGACCAGGCCGGTCAGTTGCACAGACGATTGTGCGAAGGCGGTGGAGCACAGGCAGGCTGCAGCCAGGCAGGCGGACAGTCGGGTCAGTTTCATGGGGCAAGTCCCTCAGTTGGTTGTGATGCCTGCCTCTATGCAAACCACGTGCCACCTTGCGTCGTGCCATCTTGGTGCAGTGCACGGCCCCCTGCCGCAGTGCGGCTGCAAAGCAGGTGGGCATATGGGAGGGGATGTGGATGGTCAAGGGGGCGGCGCGGGATCGACGCACCGGATGCAGGGCCGCATGCCGTGCGGGCTGCGGGGTTGCGCACCGCCGGGCAGCGTGCTGCAGCCCCGTAAAGGTGCGCGCGTTCCCTGTCACGGCACCCCCACCACGCACCCGCTTCCTTGTCTGGCGTGCACCGGATTGCGCACAGGGTGTACGCCGCCTCGCACCGCCGCTGCGCCTGCAACGGCGTATGCTGGCAGCCATGTCTACGCCCAAGACCCTGCTCATCGTCTACCACTCGCTCACGGGTGGCACCCTCCAGATGGTGGAGGCGGCACGCGACGGTGCCCAAGACGGCGGCGAGGTGGTGGTGTGCCTGCTGCACGCCACCGCCGCCGGCCCGCAGGACCTGCTGGATGCGGACGGCTACCTGTTTGCCACGCCCGAAAACCTGGCCGCCATCAGCGGGCTGATGAAGGATTTTTTCGACCGTAGTTATTACGGGGTGCTGGACCGCATCCAGGGCCGGCCCTATGCCAGTCTGGTCTGCGCCGGCAGTGACGGCAGCAACGCCGCGCGGCAGATGGCGCGCATCGCCACCGGCTGGCGGCTCAAGGCCGTGGCCGAACCGCTCATTGTCTGCACCCATGCACAGACGCCGGAAGCCATCCTGGCACCCAAGCAGATCGCGGCAGACGATCTGGCCGCCTGCCGCGCGCTGGGCGAAGCGCTGGCCACCGGGCTGGCGCTGGGGGTGTTCTGAACACCAGGTCGTATGCCCGGATAACGGCCGGGCACATGCCCACAAAACCATAGCGTAGGCCGCAATCCGCGCCAGCGGTGGCGGTCTTCGGGTGCTGCAGTACCATGGCACCACCTGTTTCCCCACCGCGGCCTGCCGCGCAACGCCCCTGCATGCCCGCCACCGACACCCGCCAGCAAGCCATTGACGCCGCCTACCACGTGATTGCCGAGTGGGGCGTGCAGGGCGCCACCTACCGCCGCATTGCGGCGCAGGCCCAGCTGTCGCCGGGCACGCTGACCTACCACTTCCCCACCATCGACGATCTGCTGCTGGCTGCCTTTCGCCAGTTCACCGACCACATCAGCGACGGTTTCCACACCCGCATGCGGGCAGCACACAACGCCACCGAAGCCTGCGAGGCCGTGGTGGACCTGATCTGCGGTGAGGTCTGGCCCACCACGGCGCACCTGCTGCTGTCGTTCGAGCTCTACGCGATGGCCGCGCGCAGCGCCGACTACCGCGCCGTGATGCACCGCTGGATGGCGCAGAGCCAGTCCGCGCTGCGGCTGCAGTTCCAGGCCGAAACGGCCCGGCTGCTGGATGCCTGCATCGAAGGCATGACCATCCACAACGTGCTGGGCGCCCAGCCCTTGCCGCGCGCGCTGATCCAGGCACACATCACCGCCATGGCGCTGCCGGGCTATTGTGGGGACCAGGCCGCAGGCGCAGAGCACAGGGACGGTACCAGTGCCGACGCTGCAGACCCCGACAGCACAGCCCCGCCGCATTGACCGCTGACCGTTGCACGGCACCCCGGCGGGGGCTGCCTGCAGCGGCCCCAACCGGGAGGGATGGACACCCTGGCGCGCGCCAGCCATGCCAATCACGCCAGCCACGCCCTGTCACGCGGCCTCACGTTACCCACGAGCCCACACCACCAGCGGGTTACGCCGTCTGCTGCGCGGCCCCACCGGTGGCCGTGCGGCGCTCCGCCCAGGCCTGCAGCACCATGGCCAGCACGGCAGCCACCAGCGCCATGGCCAGCACCGGCAGCATGCCCAGGCGCAGGCCCCAGTGTTCGCCCAGAAAGCCCAGCATTGGCGGGCCGACCAGAAATGCCACATAGCCCAGGCTGGCCACGGCGCCCACGCGGCGCGCGCTGTCGGCGGCAGGGCCTTCGCCGGCTGCTGACAAGGCCAGCGGAAAGCCCAGTGCCGCGCCCAGGCCCCAGAACAGCACCGATGCCGCGCCCAGCCAGGGCAGCGGGGAAAAAATGGCCAGCGCCACACCCAGGGCGGCGGCCAGTGCGCTGGCCTGCATCAGCCGCACGCGGGCAAAGTGCTGCAGCAGGCGGTGGCCGGAAAAACGACCCACCACCATGCCCAGCGTGAACAGCAGGTAGATCACCGTGCCCTGGGCTTCGGCAAAGCCATGGCCGTCCACCATCAGCAGCGGCAGCCAGTCGTTGGCCGCGCCTTCGGCCAGTGCCATGCCCAGAATGAACAGGCCGATCAGCAGCACGCGCCGCTCGCGCAGCGCGCCCAGCACAGGGCCCGGTGCTGGTTCGGGCTCGGCCCTGCTATCGGCCTTGGCAGGCGCGGGGGCCGCGCTGTGGTTGTGGATATGCCGCACCAGCGGCAGCACGCCCAGCAGGGCCAGTGCCGCCACGCCCAGCCAGTGGAGCAGCAGCGGAGCCTGCAGATAGGCCATCAGCATGCCCAGGGCCGCGCCCAGCAGCGTGCCCAGGCTGAAGCAGCCGTGCAAGGTGGTCATCAGCGTGCGCTGGTACAGGCGTTCCAGCGCCGCGCATTCCACGTTCATCGCAATGTCCGACCAGCCGATGCCCAGGCCAAAGCACAGAAAGCCGGCAAACGCACACCACAGGCTGGCCAGGGCAGCGCCTGCCGCCATCAGCGCCAGGCCGCCCAGTACCAGGCAGGTGCCGAGCAGAATGGTGCGCCGTGCCTGCAGCCGCGCCGTGACGGCGTTGGCGCTGAGGATGCCCAGCATCGAGCCCACGGAAAAGCCGAACAGCACCAGCCCCATCTGCTCGGTGCTGGCTTCCAGGGCATCGCGCAGCGCCGGGGTGCGCGTGACCCAGGTCGAGGTGGCAATGCCAATCAGTACAAAGACGCCATACAGGGCGCCGCTCAGTCGGCGCACCGGGGGCAGCGCCGCAGCCGTTTCAGCCATGGGATTCACTTCCATTGTTGATGTTCGTACGTTCGTACGATAGGTGCGCATCGTACGTGTGTACGACGAGTCCGGTGGCCCGATACTGGCAATGCCCGTGGACGGATGCCGGGCATTGCGCAAAGCCCGCATGGACCGGTGTGCGGGTGTATGTGCAGGCCTGGCGGGGCGGTTTGGGGGCGCTGTGGCGCAGGACCTGGTGCGGCCGGTGGGCGTGTGCCCGCTGGTCGCCGAGCAGGCCACTGCTCCCGGTGGGCCGGATTGGAGGCAGGGGCCGAGCCGGCCGTGCGCGGCATGATGGTTCCAAATCGAGACCAAAGGTGCGACGCGTCCCGTCCGGCGCCATGGGGGTTGCGGTGCACCACCTCCGGCGGTTGTCCGCGGCGACCGGTTTTCTTGTCTTCAGGAGCGTGCCAATGTCCATCAACCCGCCTGCGCCCGCAGGCCGCTTTGTACTGCCGCCAGCAGCCAGCGGGCCGGGGGCGGATGCGCCCCATCACCGGCGGCTGCCGCTGCACGGCTTCATGGCCGCGGTGTACCGCAGCCAGGACGCCCGCGCGCTGGTCCACACGGCCGAGCAGTCCATGGCCCGGGTCCAGGCCCATCTGGCCCGCATGCATGCGCTGGCCGTGGAGGCCAGCAACAGCGACGTGGCCGGGCCCGCACGTGCCCGGGCCCAGCAGGAGATCAATCTGCGCGTGGCGGACATCGACCGCATTGCCCGCACCACGGTGGTGGCCGGGCACAGCCTGCTCGACGGGGCCCTGCACCGCCAGGAGGGACTGCTGGACGCCCTGGCCGGGCAGGCGGGTGGCGCTGCGCTGGCCTGCCTGCCCAATCTGCGGGCGCAGAGCCTGTCGGCCCTGCGCTATGCCGTGCAGTCCTGGGGGCTGGATGCCGCTGTGGCGGCACCCTTGCCTGCGGCGTCGGGGCTGACCCTGGCCGTGGGCGACCAGCCACCGGTGGCGCTGGAGACCTTGCCTGCTGCCGCATCAGGGGGCGAGCGGCTGGCCCAGCTGTGTCGGGCCATCAACGACCAGACGGCCAGAACCGGGGTGGCCGCCTTTGTGCTGCCGGAGCGCAGACGCAGCGGTGTGGAGGGTGCGTTGCAGCTGCAGCTGCTGTCATGCCGGGTGAACGCCGACGGATGGGCGCAGCGCGTGTCGCTGGGCGGGGTGGTGCAGGCCATGGGCCGCCCCCTGCTGCACGCACAAAGGCAGGACCACAGCGCCGGACCCGCACCGGGCTGGGTGGTGCACATGGCCTGCGGGCTGCACAGCATCAGCCTGGACGACCCCGCCCGTGCTTGGGTGGGCCAGCTGCAGCTGGAGCAGGCCGCCGCCCAGCTGCGCTGCGCGCGGGCACGCTTTGCTGCCGGCAGCCTGCTGGGGCGCCTGGGGGCCGGCGCGTCCGGCGAGCGCCAGGCTTAAGGGGAGAAGATGGGTGAGGAGAAGAGGGGCACGGCCTTGCTGCCGAAGCCGCCTCGGCTTAACGCGGTGTGGCCTTGCCTGCCGGTGTGCCGGCAGGCGCCACCGCGCGGCGCGCGCCCAGGCTGACCACGGCAATGCCGCCCACAATCCCCAGACCGCCCAGCACCAGCGACAGGCTCAGGCTTTCACCCAGAAACCAGGTGGATGCCAGCAGCCCGATCAGCGGCACGCCCAGCATGGCGGTGGACATGCGCGTGGCCGACAAATGCATGCTGGCCGCGTTCACCGCGCAAAAGCAGAATGCCGTGGCCACCGGGCCCACATACAGCACGATCTCCCACAGCGCCCAGCTGCCGTCGCCGGTGAACGGGCCTTCCACCGCATAGGCCAGTGCCAGCAGAGGCACGGTGGCCAGCAGCATCTGCCAGGGAGCCAGCTGGTAGGCGCTGGAGTCGCCCTTGTAATAGCGCAGGTGCAGGATGGTCATGCCCCACAGGAAGGAAGCGCCCATCAGCATCAGATTGGCCTGCACGCCGGCGCTGTCGCTCCAGTCCATGGCCAGTGGGTTGAACAGCACCACCAGGCCCAGCAGGCCCAGCAGTAGGCCGGTGGTCTGCAGGCGCGACAGGCGCTCGCCGAAGACCAGCACGGCAATCGGTGTGACCCACAGCGGCGTGGTGTAGGCCAGCACGGCCGAGCGGCCGGCGGGCACCTGCGTCATGGCGATGGCGCCCAGCACGGTGAACGCCATCATCTGCAGCAGGCCGATGCTGGCCAGCAGCGGCCAGTCACGCCGGGTGGGCAGCTTGAGCGTGCCGCCGGCAATCTGGATGGCGAACAGGCACAGCCCGCCGGTGGCAAAGCGCAGCGCCGAGAACCAGATGGGCGTCACATGGTTCAGCCCGGCCTTCATCACCGGCCAGTTGCAGCCCCAGATGGCGATGGCCGCCAGCAGCGTGAGCAGGCCGGCATGGCTTTTCCAGGCAGTGGGCAGCGCGAAGTGCCGCGCGGCAGGCAGATGGGAGGCGGCGGAGAGCGTGGCAGACGGGGTGCCGGAAGCAAGACCAGAAGGACGGGACGACATGCAGCGGACGCAAAAGACGGAAGCGGAAAACCGGAGTCCGGTGTGCGTGGGGCGGTGGTCTCCCCGGTCTGCCGCACGACGCAGCAGCGCCGCAGGGCAGGAGGGAACGCGGTGCACCACACACCACGGGAAAACCCGGAATTCTGCGCACATAGGCCCAGATTTTGTTTCTGCATTCACTGCAGAATGTGGTGCAAGCAGGTGAATAATTCTGGTCTTTGCCGGAACCTGAGAATTTTTATCCCATGAAGAAGCTGGACCGCATCGACATCGGCATCCTCAACGCGCTGCAGGCCGATGCGCGCACCACCAATGCCGAGCTGGCCAAGGCCGTACACCTGTCGCCCACGCCCTGCTACAACCGGGTCAAGGCCATGGAAGAGATGGGCCTGATCCGCCAGCAGGTCACCTTGCTGGACCCGGACCTGCTGGGCCTGCACCTGAACGTGTTCATCCACGTCACGCTGGAGCGCCAGGTGCAGGGTGCGTTGCAGCACTTTGAAGCCACCATCGCCGAGCGGCCCGAGGTGATGGAGTGCTATCTGATGACGGGCGATGCCGACTACCTGCTGCGCGTGCTGGTGCCGGACATCAAGGCGCTGGAGGTCTTCATCCTCAACCTGACCACCACGCCCGGCGTGGCCAATATCCGCTCCAGCTTTGCCCTCAAGCAGGTGCGCTACAAGACGGCACTGCCGCTGCCCGAAGGTGGGCTGGTGGTTGGGCGGGAGACGTGAGCAGCGGAACACGTCGCGCGCGCAGCGGCGGGCTGGACGGCTGAACCTCGGCAGCGCGGCCGTAGCAGCCGCGCCGTCCTTGCCGCCATGGCCGTCATGGCCGCTGCGATGGCCGCGTTTCGGCCTGCATCAACCCGTTCTGCATCACCCCCACTGCATTTCGCCCTTGGCCACCTTGGCCCCCAGTTCCAGCGACATGGGCGAGCCTGCCTGCGGGTACAACCGGGTCATGGCGGCAATCAGCGCCTTGCTGTCTGCGGCCTTGGCGGCTTCGCGCTCGAAGTGGCGCAAATAGTCGCGGGTGTAGGCCAGCGCTGCGGCGCCCAGCGGTGCGCCGGCGGCCATGTGGCCCGGCACCACCACGGCAGGCTGGCGCTCGAGCGTGCGGTCCAGCGTGTGGGCCCAGGCGCTGCGGGCGCCCGGGGTTGGGGTGTCGGCCGTCCACACATGCAGACCAGAGAACACCATCACCCCACCGAAAATGGCCTGCAGCGACGGCACCCACAGATAGCGGCGGTTGGCCAGGCCTTCGGCCGGCACGATCTCGATGCGCTGGCCTTCCAGGGTCAGCGCCGGGCCGTCAAACACTTCGGGCATCACCACATCGGCCAGCTTCTGCGGGCCGTTGTCCTTGAGCTGCGGGCCCCAGGTGGCGAGCTTCTTCTCCACATTGCCGCGGATGGCGCGCAAGGTGTCGGAGGCTGCCAGCACCTTGGCCTGCGGAAATGCCGCACGCACGGGTGCCAGGCTGAAGTAGTAGTCCGGATCGCTCTGGCTGATGTAGATGGTGGTCAGCCGCTTGCCGGTGGCGCGGATGGCATCGGCCAGCGCCCGTCCGTCCGACAGGGTGAAGCCGCCATCGATAAGCACGGCGTCGCGTGCCCCTGTCAGCAGCACCGGGGCGCGGGAAAAGCCCTGTTCATTGGCCGGAAAGTGCTGCCAGCGCAGCGGTGCGCCGGATGCACGGGGTGCGGCGGCCCAGGCGGCTGCGCCGGTGGCGGCCCAGGCGGTGGCCATGCCGGCCAGGCCGGCGGTGCGAACAAAGTGGCGGCGTGTGCTCATCTTCAACTCCTTGGTGGTAGGGCGTGGGTGCGGCAGCGCGGGCAAGGTCTGCCACCGGGTGTACCGGGGAGCGCTGCGTCTGCAACCCATGCGGGGTGGTGCAATGCCTGCATGGTAGGTAGACTGCATTGATTGAAAAATACACACGAAGCAAACACTTTGTATGTCTGAAGCAAACAATCAAACCATGCCCGGCGGCTGGAACCACCTCAAGCGCCTGGCCTACTTCGCGGCCGTGGTGGAAACCGGCTCCTTCACCGCGGCCGCCGAACGCCTGGGCATCACCAAGGCCGTGGTCAGCCAGCAGGTGGCCCGGCTGGAGCGCGAATTCCACAGCAGCCTGCTGGTGCGCAGCACCCGCAAGGTACAGCCCACGGCCGCCGGCCAGGCCTTCTACCAGCGCTGTGCCGCCATCCTGGCCGATGCAGAAAACGCTTTCAGCGAACTGGCCGACTCGGCGGTCGAGATTGCCGGTCCCCTGCGGCTGACCGCCCCGTTTGACTACGGCATCAGCGTGGTGGTGCCAGCCCTGGCCACGTTTGCTGCACGCTACCCGCAGTGCCAGGTGGATGCCCGTTTCAGCGACCAGACCCATGACCTCATGGCCGGCGATGTGGAGCTGGCCATCCGCGTCGGCTGGCTCACCGATCTGCAGCTGCAGGCGCGGCAGATCGGCAGCTTTCGCCAACTGCTGGTCGCCGCACCGCAGTGGCAGCCACAGCTGACCCGCCTGACCGGCCCGCAGGATCTGGCCGCGTTGCCCTTTGTGGCCAACACCGCCTTGCGCGAACCGGGGCGCTGGCAGTTCACCAGTGCGCAGGCTGCACCATCGGCTGCGCCCCAGACCGTGCAGTGGCAGCCCGTCATGCGGCTGGATGCCACGCTGGCCGTGCGCGCCGCCGTGCTGGCCGGCGCCGGCCTGTCGGTGCTGCCGGACTACGCCATTGCCGACGATGTGGCGGCGGGCCGCCTGGTCCAGGTGCTGCCCGGCTGGACCTTGCCCCAGGGCGGCATCCACGCGGTGTTTCCGCCCGCGCGCTTTCGCCCGGCCAAGGTGCGTGCGCTCGTGGAGTGCCTGGTGGCGCAGCAAAACGGCACGCTTTCCTGACCCGCTGACCCGCTGACCCGCTGACCCGCTGACCCGCTGACCCGCTGACCCGCTGACCCGCTGACCCGCTGACCCGCTGACCCGCTGACCCGCTGGCGCGTTGGCAGTGGGTCGCATAGGCATACGCACGCGGCAGCGGTCGGGCAGGGCGCTACGACCCGGCCGGCATTGATGTCAGAGCCGTGCTCAGGCCTGCAGCACGCACCTGCCAGCAGGTCGCGGGCCATGGGCCCATGGCCTGTGATCCATGCTTACATGGTGCATAGTGCGGCGCCATGGAAATGCAAAGTGGTATGCGAGAGAACAAGCAAGCGGTATTCGGCCCCCATCTGCGCCTGTTGGGCATGGCGGTTTTGTGGGGGGCTTCATGGCCGGCGGGCCGGGTGATTGCGCAGAACATGCCGCCGCTGGCGGGTGCCTGCCTGCGCTTTGTGCTGGCAGCGCTGGTGTTGCTGCCGTGGATGTACTACGCCGGCGGCTTTGCCCAACTGCGGCAATGGAGCGCGCAACGCTGGCTGGGCATGGTCGCAGCCGGTGCCACCGGCGTGTTCGGCTATGCCGCCTTTTTCCTGTCCGGTCTGCAGTACCTGCCGGCCGGCAAGGCGGCGCTGGTGATCACGCTCAACCCGGTGGTCACTTTGCTGTTGGCGGTCTGGATCTTCAAGGAACGGCTGAACCGCACCATTGCACTGGGCATGCTGCTGGCGGCCGCAGGTGCGGTGGTGGTCATCTCGCACGGGCGGCCACAGGACATCCTGCACGGCAGCGTGGGCCTGGGGGAACTGCTGATTCTGGGCTGCGTGGCCTGCTGGGTGGCCTACACGCTGCTGGGTCGGGTGATGCTGACCGGGGTGGACGCGCTGACCACCACCGCCGTCACCAGCACCATCGGTGCGGTACTGCTGCTGGTGGCCAGCCTGGTAGTAGAAGGCCCGGCCGGCCTGCAGGCTGCCGTGCACAGCAATGGCACCGCCTGGGGCGCGTTGCTGTTCCTGTCCTGGGGCGCCACGGCCCTGGCCTATGCCTGGTATTTCGACGGCGTCAAAGCCCTGGGCGCCGGCGCAGCCTCCGGCTACATCACCCTGGTGCCGGTGATCGGTGTGGTCATTTCCGCGCTGCTGCTGGGCGAATCCGTCGATGCTTCGATGCTGCTGGGCGGTGCTATGGCGGTAGCGGGAACGGCGGTGATGAACTGGGGGCGCCGGTCGGCTTGAGGCTGCAAGCGGTAAGGGTGTGCAGGCGCACGCACCCTGGTGCTTCCCCACGCTACCGCTGTGTGTCTGTCGCAGACCTTCGCGCAACACTGCTGGCCGAAAGATTCCGCATGTGCCCCCCAGCCAGTGGGGGAGGGGCATAAGCGGTTCCTCCTTTGGTTCCTACTTCTTGACGACGATGCGCCAACAGCTCTCTTGCGTCGCGCCGCCTTGCTCCTTCGCGCAATCCGAACGGCGGTCCAACCGGGTCCCGACATGGGTGTAGCCGGAGCTCGGGTTTTGCGGGATGAAGTGACTTATTCCATTGAGCTTTGAGTACTAGGTATGCAAGGCTTCATTGAGCCCCAAATATCCTTCGAAATCCATTCGATCCAGCTGGAAAAGAGCGAGGATCACCCTTTTCTATACGACCCAAGCAGAAGAAGGCTCTATTGGTGTCAACTGGTCAGCGGTTCGGAAAGAACTTCACGCCGACAAGACGAGGTAGAACATCGTCAGATTTTGTCGGAAATACGCCGTCAAAGTCGAATTCCATCCGGAGTGGTTTAGTGCCTTCAGTAAGATCAGGATAGAAGCAATATCCTCGAAAACTGGACGTTTTAGTGCCGGTTACACCAAAGCAGTTTTCATCCGCGATTGCTCCGTCCTTGAGCGCTCGATCCCTGTTTTGTGTGAGCTTGGCATTTTGGAAAAATTCTTGAGCTTCCGCCACATTCATATCTATGGCCTTACCAGCCTCCAAAGTTATCCCACCCAGTGTTATGGGGTACTTTATGGACACTAGCGAAACGTTATCGCCCACAAGCGAGTCCCATTCATTGCCGGCCGGCTTGGGTAAGATAGCTGGCAAAGACTTCCAGATAGTTGCTCGCAGCACGTTGACCCGTTCTGTACGCTGATTATTGTGCTGAACCTTGAGATCGGATGTTGATGCGAGGGAGAGGGGGGGCTTAGGAAGCGCGCGTGTCTCATCAGTGCAAGGATCGCTTTCGGCCCTAAACGCTTCCTTGTTGTTCCACTCCGAACGATAGAGATAGCTGTACAAGATCGATGCTCGGTCGACATCGTTTAAGCCTTGTGCTACCAGATCTGTCGCCACGGCGCTGCAGAAGCTGGCAAATCCTGCAGCCGTATTTTTGTTCAACTCGTTTTTATTCGCTTGGACAAGACTGTCCACGCGCTTGTCGGAAATCGACTTACCTTGAATCTCAGAAGAAAGACTTGGCATACGTTTAGGATCACCGCCAGGGGCGATGACGGAGCCCATGGGTACAACCTTTACTTCAACCAAGTTAGTGCCGTTGATGGCGACCAGAAATGAGCCTACTTTTGTTACATCGAGAATCTGTGATTGTTCCGGCATTTGCTCGTTCACACTGAATGCTTTCTCAAATGCTGAATCTACTTTTTTTGTTTTTGTTGAAAGGTCCGTCGTATTTTTAAGTGACTTGACGAGGATGTTTCCTCCCGCGTAGAGGCTGCCTAACTCCACCAATGCTGGCACAAGCGTCTGGAATAAGTGCGATTCGGCCGTTATCTTATGACCGGTAATGAACTGTATCTGGACCGTATCTGACGAACGGAACCAAGGCGAAATTACTGGGTCACCGTAGACTTTTGTACCCGATTCTCCCTGATGGCTTAGGACAAGCGGACGTGTGCCTAGGTCTTGGTCGCCAATCTTCAACTTAGCGACTAAGGCGATGGCTTCATCCGATTTCCACAAATACGATCCTATGGCACGCGTTAGGCGATCAATGTGTGAGGGCTTTGCGATGATAGTGGGCTGTGTATCGACGGGTACAACGACCAGTCGAAAATAGGCTTGATCGACCTTGTCAGGTGCTTCTCGCAAGTAAACAGGAGGGTAGGTAACTTGAATGCCGTGCGGCTGATTGACAGGGATTGCTCCTGAATTTTGAGCGGTATTGTCCATCCCGGGTTGCGTTGTGGGCGCACATGAAACCAAAGTGAATGTCGCAACGATCAAACCAACCAACTTGGAAAGCGTCTTACTCATTTCTCACCCCCAGATTTTTATTTACTAGCAAGTTCTAATGTCGCAAGTGCTTACAAAATGTAATAACTTGGGCAAGTGAGGTCAATACGTGTATTCGAAACGTCATGCCGTTGGTCTTGTTGCCAACGACAATGTGTGCGGCCACGATGTTCTAGGTGGGACGGGTCAAGTCAAACCGCACTGGGGAGAAATCGGCCAAGCGCATCTGCGTTGATCTGCAAAAGTTGCATATCAGTTGGTGGAATTGAGGATGCTGGTCAAGCTTGGTTTGAGTTTCCGAAACGCTTGTCAATCGTTGGAAATGGCATTGTTCTAGGAGGTCCGTGCTGCCTTGGACTGGCTGTTGGGTGATGCGCGCGTTTTGGACAGTGGGCGCTCAAAGACCAGCAATGGAAGTTGCTGAACCATGAATGACACCCATCAGCCTCAACCAGTCTGTTAAGCGATTACGTTGACTGGCCGCTTATGACCAGCCATTCTCCGCAAGCAGTGTCGCTGGCCGAGCCCTACTGCATGCACCGCCCCATCGCGTCTTGGCGCAGCTTTTCTAGTTCGGCCCTTTCCTTGGCCAGCTTGGCTTCACGGTCTGCGATCTTGCTGGGTTTGCCTTTTTCCTGTGCCTCGTCCAGCTCGCGCTGGCGCTCTTGCACCTTGCGCTCCTGCGCGGCAATCTTGGCGGCATGCTCCTGCGTAAGTTTGGCGTCGCTGCAATGGTCCTGGTTTTCGCGCAGCGCCTTTTTCAGGCCCCACACACGGTTGGACTTGCCCTTGCCCTTGGCATGCTCGATATCGCGTGCAATCTCTGCCCGCTTGCTTTCGCACATGGCATGCACCGGCGGTGCCGGCTGCGCCAGAACGGCGTGGCAGGCCAGGGCGGACATGGCAATGGCGGTCAAGGTGGCGAAGGTGTGGATGGGCCTCGCCTCACTGAATAGATCTACCCATGGTTCCGCCATCGCATGCTGCGACCCGAGCGCACAGACAGCGACTCAAGCGCGGCTTGATCTCCCGACTTTGCCTCGAAGCTCCTCCTGGCTGAGTACGTATTCCGGGCTGTCCCCCAGGCGTTGAACCGCCAGATCAATGAAGGCGCGAGCGCGCACGGGCTGGGATGACCGGCTCCCGAAATAGACGAAATAGCTGGCGTAGTCCGGCATGTGGTCCACCAGGATCGGAACCAGCGCTCCGGAACGGATAAATGGGGCGGCGGTGACGCCGGCGAGCTGGCCCAGCACCTTCCCGGTCAGGACCGCTTGCAGTTCAAACAGCTCATCGTTGCTGCAGATGGTGGGGACGACAGGCTGGTCGGCGGCCTGGCCGTCGATCTTCACGCGCCACGGCAGCACTTTGCCGGTGCTCGGATGCCGATAGGCACTGCAGCGGTGCGCCGACAGGTCCGCCAGTGACTCGGGCACACCGTGTTTTGCGAAGTACGCAGGCGCGCCGCAGATGGGCAGCTGGACAGGAAACAGCCGCCGTGCAATCACCCCCTCATGGGGTGACGGGCCGAGGCGAAAGCCTACGTCCACACGGTCCTCCACCCAGTTGCCGATGCGATCGTCCAGCAAGACGTCGGGCTGAATCCCTGGGTGCATATCGCAGAACTCGTCGACCAGGCGCCACAGAATCGGTTGGAACGTGGTGCGCGGCCCCGTGATGCGCAGGGGGCCCGCAAATTCATCCCTTGCCGACCTGGCGGACTGCAGCGCCCGCTGCATTCCGGTCACGGCCGGCTGCACGTCTTCGAACAGGCGCTGCCCCGCATCGGTCAGCGACATCACGCGCGTCGTCCGATGGAACAGGCGCACATCGAGATGGCTCTCCAGTTGTGCCAATGCCTTGCTCGCCGCCTGGGGACTGATACCCAGGTCTGCCGCTGCCTTGCGCAGGCTGCCAAGCTCTGCCGCCTTGATAAAGGTTGTGATGGATCGAAGCTCGTTGATCGCCATGCATGGCCTCCTGACGGCTTTGATTGTCATTGAATTGATGCCAATTCAACAACCTTAATGCATCTATTCGGATGTCAGTTGCTTGCCTACAGTGGGTTCCATCGAACTTCCACAAGGTGCAGCGCATGCAACATGTCATCCTGAACAACGGTCTTCACATGCCCATCGTCGGGTATGGCGTCTTCCAGATCGCCGATGCCAATGAGTGCCAGCGCAGCGTCGTTGATGCCATTGCAACCGGCTACCGGCTGATCGACACCGCGGCGTCCTACATGAACGAAGCAGCGGTCGGCCAGGGCCTGCGCTCCAGTGGCGTACCGCGCGATCAGCTCTTCGTCACCAGCAAGCTCTGGGTCCAGGAAACCGGCTACGAGCGCACGCAGCAGGCCATCGACAAATCCCTGCGCCGGCTGCAGCTCGACTACCTCGATCTGTACCTGATTCACCAGCCCTTCGGTGACGTCCACGGTTCGTGGCGCGCGATGGAGGACGCCTACCGTGCCGGCAAGCTGCGTGCCATTGGCGTCAGCAACTTCCATCCGGATCGCCTGATGGACATCCAGGCGTTCAACGAGATTGCGCCGGCGGTCAACCAGATCGAGGTCAACCCGTTCCAGCAGCAACTGGAAAGCATCCCCTTCATGCAGGGAATCGGTGTGCAGGCCGAGGCCTGGGCACCGTTTGCAGAAGGCCGTAACGGCCTCTTCCAGAACGAAGTGCTGCTCGGCATCGCAACGCGCCATGGCAAGTCGGTCGGCCAGGTGGTCCTTCGCTGGCTGGTGCAGCGAGGCATCGTGGCCCTGGCCAAGACCGTCCGCAAGGAACGCATGGCGGAAAACCTCGACATCTTCGACTTCGGGCTCGACGACACGGAGATGGCGCGCATTGCGGCGCTGGACACGAACACCAGCAGCTTTGTCTCGCACCGTGACCCGGACATCGTGAAGTGGATGTCCGAACGGAAACTGGATATCTGAGTGACCGCCATGCACACCCGGTTCACGCCAGCGCAGACGCGCAATGCAAGCGCCGTGCTGGCCATCATCGTGGCCAGCTATCTGATGATCGTGGTGGACATCTCCATCGTCATCACGGGACTGCCACGCATCCAGGCCAGTCTGGGCTTCAGCTCTGCGCAGTTGTCCTGGGTGACCAACGCCTACACCCTGGCTTTCGGTGGCTTGCTGCTCCTGAGCGCCCGGGCAGGGGATGTGCTGGGGCGCAGGCGGATGTTCATCCTCGGCCTTTCCCTGTTCACGCTGGCCTCGGTGTCGATTGGGTTTGCACCTTCGGCAGCCTGGTTGCTGACCTCCCGCGCCATCCAGGGCGCAGGCGCCGCAGTGCTGGCGCCGTCTACGCTGGCGCTGCTGTCCACCCACTTTGCCGAAGGTCCGGACCGGACCCGCGCGCTCTCCCTGTATGCCGCAGCGGCTGGAGTCGGCGCGACCCTGGGGCTGGTGCTGGGCGGTCTGTTCGCTGACCTGGTCTCCTGGCGCGCGGGGTTCTTCATCAATCTGCCCATCGGCCTGCTTCTCGTCATCGCTGCGCACCGCCATATCGGTGAAACGCCGCGGCATGCGGGCCGGTTCGATCTGGGTGGTGCCTTCAGCTCCACCGTGGGAATGACAGCGGTGGTCTACGGGCTGGTGCGAGCGGCCGACGCAGGCTGGCACGACGGTCTGTCCCAAGCCAGCCTGGCCGCAGGGATGCTGATGATCGCCGCCTTCGTCCTCATCGAACGAAAGGTGCGCCAGCCCATTCTGCCGCTGCGCCTGCTGGCCAGCCGGGAGCGCGCAGGCGCTTACGTGGCGCGCATGCTGTTTCTGGGCGGTGCGGTCGGCTTCTGGTTCTTCTCTACCCAGTTTCTGCAGGGCGTTCTCCACCTGCGGCCCCTGCAGGCGGGCCTGGCCTTTCTGCCCGTCACATTGCCCAACTTTGCTTCGGCCATGGCCTTTCCCAGACTGGCGCGTCGATTCGGCAGCGAACGTCTGTTGCTTATCGGGCTGCTGCTGGGTGTGTTGGGGCTCGCATGGCTGGGTCGGGCGGATGCCACCGCAACGTATTGGCGTGATGTCGCATGGCCGATGGTACTGATCGGTCTGGGCCAAGGCCTGCTGCTGGCTCCGCTGACGGCTGCCGGCGTCGCAGGAGTCGATCCCAAGGACGCCGGTGCTGCGTCCGGCCTGGTCAACGTCGCGCACCAGCTCGGCGGTGCTCTGGGGCTGGGACTGCTGGTGCTGGTCTTTGCCAGCGCCGCCCCTTCAGATGCCGATGGTGCCTCGGCCCTCGCACACCGTATTTCCGCGGTCATGGACGTCGGCGCGCTGCTGCTGGGGCTGGCACTGCTGGTCTCCTGGTTTTGCATTGCCCTGCCGCATCGCCATCGCAACGCCCAGCACAAGGAGGTGCTCCAGTGAAATCGTTTCTTTGTCTGGCATTGGGCTGGGCCACAGCCGCTGCGGCCCAGTCACCGGAGCTGGGGCAGTCCCAGCTCCAGTCCGTTGTGGCGGTGCGTTCTGCCGCATCCCAGCAGGCCATTCCAGGATCGGCGGATACGTTCACTGGAGCCGTAAGCATCAGCACCCCTTTTCAGGCATTGCCTCCTGGGACGGCGGGTGGCGCTACGGTGGCCTTCTCGCCCGGGGCTCGCACGGCCTGGCATACGCACCCCTTCGGTCAGACGCTGATCGTCACCGATGGCCTGGGACTGGTGCAGCAGCAAGGGCAGCCGGCACAGCCCATCCGGCCAGGCGATGTCGTGACCATTCCACCGCTTGTGCGCCATTGGCACGGCGCCGCACCAGCGCATGCGATGCGCCATATCGCGATTGCCGAAAAGGAGAACGGCTCTGCAGTGACCTGGCTGGAAAAGGTCTCCGAACCAGACTATCTGGCTGCCGCAGCCAGCGCCGGGCTGCCGGCGACATACAGCCCGAAGCTGCAGGCCGCCCAACCATTGGCCTCCGAGACACTGACCGACAGGCAGCGTGCCATCCCGTTGATCGCGGCCTTCATGGCCGGCAGCGACATGCCCGGCCTGAACGTGGCACTCAACCAAGGGCTCGACGCCGGGCTCACTGTGTCCGAGGCCAAGGAAATCCTGGTGCAGCTCTACGCGTATGCCGGCTTTCCAAAGAGCCTCAATGCACTGGGTGAGCTGCTTGCCGTAGTGGAGCGTCGCCAGCAGCGCGGAATCGCCGATGCACCCGGCCGGGAGCCAAGCCAGTCCGTGGCCATCGGAAACGACCTGATCGCTGCAGGCCAGGCGAACCAGACCAAGCTCTCCGGAGGCCCCGTCCAGGGACCGGTCTTCGAGTTCGCTCCGGTCATCAACCAGTTTCTCCAGGCGCACCTGTTTGGCGACATCTTCGGGCGCGACAACCTCGACTGGCAAAGCCGTGAGTTGGCGACCGTCGGGGCGTTGGCCGCCACGCCGGGGGTGGAAGCGCAGCTGCGTTCGCACATGCGGGCAAGCCGGCGGGTGGGGCTGACTGGTGCACAACTGCGGCAAGTGGTGCACTCCTTGTCCGAACGCGTTGCCCCGGAGGCCGCAGCCCGTGCCGGCGCGGCGTTGGACCAGGCCCTCGCTGCCGTACCGAAAGGGTGAGTATGAACATCACCAATGTCCTCTCGATTGCTGCAACGGCCATGTCGGCGTTGCTGGTCGGCTGCGCTTCGCCAGCCACCCCCGCATCCGCGTCCCTGGTGATACAGGCCCAGGGCAGTTTTGCTGCGGGTGGCGTGGTCAAGACAACACCCGGAAGCTACGACAACAACCGCCCGACTGCCGCCGGGCAGAGCTTGCACGGCGACCATCTCTACGCCTTCTACCAAATCCCGCGACATCCCCGTCCCTTGCCCATCGTGATGCTGCACGGCGCATTCCAATCGGCGCGCAGCTGGGAGACGACGTCGGACGGTCGGGAGGGCTTCCAGACCCTGTTCCTTCGCCGGGGTTTCCCGGTCTACCTGGTGGACCAGCCGCGCCGGGGCAGGGCGGGCAACAGCACCGTCGCCACAGCGATGGAACCGACGCCCAACGATCAACTGTTCTTTGACCAGTTCCGGATCGGAAAGTGGCCCCGCTATTTCGACAACGTGCAGTTCGACCGCCAGCCGGACACGCTGGATCAATTCCTGCGCTCGGTCACCCCGAATACCGGGCCGTATGACGCGGGCGTGATCTCGGATGCCATGGCGGCGCTCCTGGCGAAGACGGGACCGGCCATCCTGTTCACGCATTCTCAAGGCGGCGGGGTGGGCTGGTTGGCGGCCATCAAGAGCCCGAACGTGCAAGCCATCGTTGCGTTCGAGCCCGGAAGCGGTTTCATCTTCCCGCCGGGCGATCTGCCTGCTGCCATGCCCAGCGCGGCCGGCACGCTGAGCCCGGAGACCGTGTCCGCGGAAGACTTTCAGAAGCTCACCCGCATTCCCATCGTCATCTACTACGGCGACAACTTTCCGACCGAGCCCACCCTCGAGCGTGGCCAGGACAACTGGCGCGTACGTCTGGCCATGGCCCGCCTCTGGGTCGATGCCGTCAACAGGCACGGCGGCGATGCGCGGCTTGTGCACCTGCCAGAGATCGGTATCCAGGGGAACACCCATTTCGCCATGTCCGACCTGAACAACGTCCAGATCGCTGGCCTGGTGTCCACCTTCCTCCGCCAGAAAAAGCTGGATTGAGCCTGCCTGGCCGCACTGAACCTGCCCACCCCTTAGAAAGATCGGAGTCCACATGATCCATGAAGCCGTTGGCCTGAAGCGCCGTGAGTTCCTCGGAACCTCCGCACTCGCCATTTCCGCCGCAACCCTGGGAGTTTCAGCCATGACCCTTGCGACATCTGCCGCCGCCGCCGACTACAAGAAGAACCCTTTCACACTGGTGTACGGGGATGCCATCACGGCCAACGAGCCGGGCAAGGTCCATATCCATCCGGTGAAGTACCCGCTTCACGGCGTGGAGATCGTCGCGAATGTCTACACACCGGCGAACTTCGACCCCGCAAAGAGATACCCTGCGGTGGTCATCGCCCACCCCAACGGTGGCGTGAAAGAGCAAACCGCAGGGTTGTATGCACAGCGCTTGGCCGAACAGGGCTACGTGACGATTGCTGCGGATGCCGCTTACCAGGGAGGAAGCGGCGGGCTGCCGCGCTCCGTGGACACGCCCGCGAACCGGATTGAGGACATCCACGGCATGGCGGATTTCATCGCCACCTACGCCGGGGTTGATGCGCAGCGCATTGGCCTGCTTGGCATCTGCGGTGGGGGAGGCTATTCCCTGGCGGCAGCAAAGACCGACAAACGCTTCAAGTCCGTGGCAACACTGAGCATGTTCAACTCCGGGCGTGTCCGTCGCAATGGCTTTGCCGATTCGCAGCTCGCCACGGTCCAGCAGCGTCTGAAGCAGGCCTCGGACGCTCGGGCTCAGCAGGCGGCCGGCGGCAAGATTCTGTACTCCGGCGACGCCGACATGACGGATGCGCAAATCGCCGCGCTGCCGTTCGAGATGTACCGGCAAGGCTACGAGTACTACTGGCGCACCCACGCACACCCAGGCTCGACATTCAAATACACGACAAGCAGCCTGCTGGACCTGATGCGCTGGGATGCCACGGACCAGATCGAGTTGATTGAACAACCACTGCTGATGATTGCTGGAAGCAAGGCCGACAGCCTTTACATGACCGAGGCGGCATTTGCCAAGGCGACCGGTGCCAGGAACAAGGAGTTGTTCATCGTTGACGGTGCCACGCACATCGAGACGTACTGGGTGCCCAGGTATGTGGAAGCCGTGGTGGCCAAGTTGACGCCGTTCTACAGCAAGCATCTGTGAACCCAGTCCACGCTGGTGAAGCCTCACTTCACTACGCCACGGGCCGCGCGCACCACTCTTCATTCAGGACGAGCCCATGTCATCGAGCACAGACTCCGTGCGCCGGTCCGTGATGGCTGCCATGGCAGCGCTGCCGCTCGCAGGTGGCGCTGCTTCTACGGCGCCGCAGGCTCCCAGGAAGCGGCAACCATCGACCACCCTGGTGGCCTATTTCTCGCGGTCCGGCAATACCCGGGTGGTCGCAGGCCTGATCCACCGGGCGCTGGGGGCGGACCTGTTCGAGATGCTGCCCGCCCGGCCGTACCCTGACGACTATCTGGCCACG
Organism: Comamonas sp. 17RB; assembly: GCF_030056555.1. NCBI lineage: Bacteria > Pseudomonadati > Pseudomonadota > Betaproteobacteria > Burkholderiales > Comamonadaceae > Comamonas > Comamonas sp. 17RB. The sequence continues at coordinate 205,788 of NZ_JASHHY010000005.1, forward strand.
GTGGAGCAAGCACGGCAGGAGCGTGACAGCGGCCGCGAGCGCGCTCTGGCCAGCAAGGTGTCGGACATCGCACGCCATGAGACGGTCTTCCTGGGATTCCCCATCTGGGGCGAGACGGTGCCCCCTGTGGTGCGCACATTTCTGTCTGCACACGATCTCTCGGGCAAGGTATTGGTCCCCTTCATCACGCATGGGGGCTATGGGCTCGGCAACAGCCGCGCGGTGCTGGCCCGCGCCGCACCGAAGTCGCGGCTCCAGCAAGGGTTCTCAATGGAAGCGGATCAGGAGCGCGCCACGATGAACCAGGTCAACGCGTGGCTGCAGTCGGCCGAGAGGGGCGCTTGGCCAGGCGTTGACCATCAGCCAATCAGGCGGTGAACTGGGGCCGAGTCGGCTCAGCAAGGGAATAGGGCGCCGGGCCGGTCCATGGGCAGTCGATGTGAGCGACCCTTGCGCTCGCATGTCCGTGCACGCTTCGATTCAACCACGCCAGTCTTTTGGACAGTCCTGCCTGCGTTGGCTGCGAATCCCGCCTGGGTGGTAGGGCACGGCATTTCGAGTTGATCGCAATCAACAGACTGCAGACATCAGCCATGGCAGCGCCGATGTCGGCAGGGGCCCGCCTGCTTGCCTGCCATCTTTCACAGGCATCGCAGCCGCGGCCATGCCAAGCCTTGGCATGGTCGGTTGCATGGCAAAGTCCTCCCATGCCGTAAAGGCCCCTCCCACTCAGTGCGCCCCTTGGCGCAGCCTTTCCAGTTCGGCCCTTTCCTTGGCCAGCTTGGCTTCACGGTCTGCGATCTTGCTGGGTTTGCCTTTTTCCCGTGCCTCGTCCAGCTCGCGCTGGCGCTCCTGCACCTTGCGTTCCTGCGCGGCAATCTTGGCGGCATGTTCCTGCGCAAGTTTGGCGTCGCTGCAATGCTCCTGGTTTTCGCGCAGCGCTTTTTCCAGGCCGCGCACACGGTGGGACTGGCCCTTGGCCTTGGCATGCTCGATATCGCGTGCAATCTCTGCCCGCTTGCTTTCGCATGTGGCATGCACCGGTGATGCCGGTGGTGCTGGTTGCGCCAGAACGGCTTGGGAGGCCAGGGCGGACATTGCAATGGCAATCAATGTGGCAGAAGTGCGCATGGGCCGTATCTCCAGAAGTTGATCTGCCCATGATGCCGCAATAGCGGGCAGCGTTGCCAGCTATTGCCGCATGCCCGCTGCGGCGCTCCGCGGAGCGCACGCCTGTGCATGCCCCACACCGGCCAGGCGAGCGTCGCCACATTCTGGTGATCTGGATACAGACCAGGGAAGTGCGGAGCGGCACGAATGCGGTAAAGCGCTTTGCCTGCGATGTGTTGATTTACATCAATGGCGGTGTATTTTTCGTGTAAAAGCGTTATTCCATTTGTGAATAGCGAACGATAGAATCCCCGCTCTTTTTGCTCTCCAAAAAGCACTGCGGCTGCGAAAGGTGCAGCCCGGGTGCCAGAACATTGATGCCACACCGCAACCCACAGCCTTCCCGTTCTTCTCCCCACTTTGTCCGCACATCGCCCTGGCTTTGGGCCGCTTTGGCGATCACTCCCTTCGGGATGGCGGTGGCCCAGACGGTGCCAGGCGCCGATACGGGGGCTGAAACCAAGGCCGGCCAGCAGGTGTTCACTTTGGGCACTGTGGAAGTCAGCGGCAGCCGCCAGGCCGACACGGGTCTGGGCGATGTGCAGCGCATCGGCAGTGCAGAGATGGAACAGGCCAATGCCGACACCGTGGCGGATGCGGTGCGCCTGCTGCCCGGGGTCAGCCTGACGCGCAACAACCGCAATGAGGAAATGCTGTCTCTGCGTGGCTTCGATTCCCGCCAGGTGCCCGTCTATGTGGACGGCATTCCCCTGTATGTGCCCTACGACGGCTATGTGGACTTCGGCCGTTTCACCACCTTCGATCTGTCGGAGATCACCGTGGCCAAGTCGGGCGCTTCTTTGCTGTACGGCCCCAACACCCTGGGCGGCGCAGTCAATCTGGTCACGCGCAAGCCGGTCAAGGCCTTCGAAGGCGATGCACGCCTGGGCATGGGCACCGGCCAGTCCCGCAAGGCGGCGGTCAATCTGGGCGGCAACCAGGGCACCTGGTACTACCAGGTCGGTGCGTCCTATCTGGATGCCGAGACCTTTGCGCTGCCCAAAGGTTTCAAGGACTACAAGAAGGTGCCCACCGATACCGGTGACTACCGCGAAAATGCCTACCGCACGGACAAGCGGCTGTCGTTCAAGCTGGGCTTCACCCCCAACGCCACCGATGAATACGCCCTGGGCTATGTGCGCCAGGAAGGCGAGAAAGGCAACCCGGTCTATACCGGAACGTCGACACAAAAGAGCGCAGTGCGCAACTGGCGCTGGCCGTACTGGGACAAGGACAGCATTTACTTCCTCAGCACCACACGCCTGGGCAGTGACAACGTGGTCAAGACCCGCCTCTACCATGACACGTACGAGAACGGTCTGGACATCTACAAGGACGCGTCCTATACCCAGCACGACCCCACCAGCAGCTACAAGGATGTGAGCAAGGGCGCCAGCGTGGAATGGGCCAACTACAGCCTGAAAAACCACGAGCTGCGGTTTGCCGCGCATTACAAGCAGGACGAGCACACGGATGCGGCGTCCGGCAAGGACCCGCAGAAGCACTACCGCGATGTGACCACCTCGCTGGTGGCAGAAGACACCATCACGCTGGGTGAGCGCTGGCGCCTGAATGTGGGTGTCAGCCACGACAAGCGCGACGCCAAGGAGGTCTACCTCTGGCCCACAGGCTCCACCAGTGCCACGAACGCACTGGCCAAGCTCAGCTATGCCCTCACGCCCCAGGGCGACGAGGTCTATGTGATCGCATCGCACAAGACGCGCTTTCCCACCATCAAGGATCGCTATTCGGCCCGCATGGGCACCGCCCTGGCCAATCCGGACCTGAAGGCCGAAGCCGCCAACCATCTGGAGCTGGGCTGGAACGGCACGCCGTGGCAAGGCGGCAAGGGCCAGGCCGCCGTGTTCTACAGCCGTGTGCGTGACCAGATCCAGACCATGGTGGTGGATTCCACCGCCTGCGGCGGAACCACCTGCAACCAGGCACAGAACGTGGGGCGCACGCGGAATCTGGGGCTGGAACTCTCGCTGGTGCAAAAGCTCTCTGCCGCCTGGAGCGCCCACGCCAGCTACACCTACCTGGACCGTACCAATCTCAGCGACCGCAGCATCACCCTGACCGACACCCCGCGCCAGCGCGTGTATGCCGGCCTGCAATGGAACCCGACGGCGCAATGGCAGCTGCGTGCCGAAGTCGAGGCCGAGCAGGGCCGCCAGGTGCCGCTGTCGGCCAGCGGGCAGTCGCAGGTCTACCAGATGGCCGGCTATGGCGTGGCCCATCTGCGCGCCCGTTATCTGCCGCGCCCCGACACCACGGTGGACTTTGGCGTGGCCAATCTGGGGGACAAGTGGTACCAGCTGTCTGACGGCCTGCCCATGCCTGGTCGCAGCCTGTATGTGAACGTGGGCTACCGCTTCTGATGGCCATGGCCCCGGGATGCAGCCGCCGCACAGTGCTGACGCGTTTGGCAGCGCCTGTGTGGGCCGGGGCTGCTGCTGCCGGTGGGGTCTCCGCATGGGCCATGCCGGCGCAGGCGTCCGAACAGCCGCAAGCGCAGGAACAGCCCGCTGTGCAGGTAGCAGCCGTGGGCGGCCTGGTGCTGTGCGGCATCTGGCCGCATGTGGCCGATGCGGCCAGCCGCGCACTGGGCCTGCCGGTGCAGACCGTCACGGCCGCGCCCAAGGAGGGTGTGGTGCCCGCATTTGCGCGCGGCGATGCGCAACTGCTGCTGATCCACGCCAGCGACGAAGCCATGTCGCTGGAAGCCAGCGGTCTGGCTGCAGCTGCCCGGGTGTGGGGCTGGAACCAGCATGTGATTGCCGGGCCTGCGCAGGACCCGGCGGGTGTGCGCCAGGCCCTCAATGGGCAGGATGCCCTGCGGCGCATTGCCGATACCCGCTCTCCCTTCATTGCGCTGCGCGATCCCGGCAGCTATACCGTGGTGCAGCGTCTGTGGCGGCAGGCAGGCATTCGGCCGGATGCCCGCTGGCTGCGTGCCGACACCAGCCCGCGCCCGCAGGCGGTGCTGCAGCTGGCCGCCGAGCTGCAGGCCTATGCCGTGGTGGGGCATATCCCGCTGCACTTTGGCAAGATGGGCGCACCCGGTGTGGAACTGTTGCTGCAGGGCGACCCGCAGATGCGCCGGCCTTATGTGGTGTTGACACCGGGGCCGCGCCATCCGGCCACTGCACCGCAGCGCGCAGCTGCACAGCAGCTGGCAGACTACCTGCTGTCTGTTGCAGGACAGCAGGCGCTGGCGCAGGCCAACCACGCGGCCCAGGGGCCCTGGGTTTTTGCCCGCGACAGCACGCCCGTATGGACGGCTGCCGATGAACGTTGATTCTTTGTTGCCATGACCATTGCCGACACTCCCTCCGCCGATGCGCGCTCTGCCCATGCCATGCTGCCTCTGGCCGCGCTGGTGCATCCCGATGACCAGCTGGACATGGAGGCCCTGCTGGAAGCCACGGCCCGCAGCCTGCAGCAACGCGGCTGGCGGGTAGGGGGGCTGGTGCACCGCATGGACCAGTACCCCAACGGCAACAAGCGCATGCAGCTGCTGGATCTGCGCTCGGCGCAGCAGTTCGAGCTGACGCAGGACCTGGGCGCGGCCTCGCAGGCCTGCAGCCTCAATCCCCAGGCACTGGCACAGGCCAGCCGCGTGTTGCGGCAGTGCCTGGCCGATGCCGTGGATCTGGTGGTCATCAACCGCTTTGGCCAGGTGGAGGCCGCAGGCCGCGGCTTTGCCAACGAATTTGCAGCCTTTGTGGACGCAGGCATCCCCGTACTCACGGCGGTGGCGGCTCGCCACACGGTCGACTGGCAGCGGTTCACCGGTGGCATGCACGCCAGCCTGCCAGCGGATGCAGCGCAATTGCTGGAGTGGTGTCTGCAGCAACTGCCGCAGGCCCCTGCTACTCCGGGTGCACCGGGTGCAGCCGCCGCAGTTGCAGAAGCGGGCGAAGCATTCCCATCCGCCGCGCTTGGCGCAGCGGCCATACCAGCACAATATTCCGTGCCGACTGCACGCCCTGCCGCGGCCCTGCAGGAGCATGCACCATGAATGCACCCCACAACCCGGCGCGCAGGCGCTGGCTGGGCGGCATGGGGGCCTGCGGGGCTTCGGCCCTGTTGGCACCTCTGACACCGTTGGCATCTTTCCCGCTGTGGAGTCCTGCCCATGCGGCGGCACCCACCAGCACGATTGCCGCACGCTTTGGTGCCATGCCCGCGCCGGACCGTGTGCGCCGGGTGTTTGCGGCAGGCCCGCCGTCCGGCGTGCTGGTGGCGGCACTGGCACCGCAGCTGCTGCTGGGCTGGCCCATGCAGCTCGGTGATACCGCACGCTCCTATCTGGGGCCGGCACTGCAGGCACTGCCCCACCTGGGTCGCCTGTCCGGCCGGGGAAGCACCATGCCGCTGGAAGCGCTGCTGGCGCTGCAACCCGATCTGGTGCTGGATGCGGGCACGGCAGATGCCACCTATGTCTCCTCCACCGAACGGCTGGCACGCCAGACCGGGCTGCCCTGCGTGCTGGTGAACGGCACCCTGCCCGACCATGCACGGCAGCTGCGCGAGGTTGCGGCCCTGCTGGGGGTGGCGGCGCGTGGCGAAACCCTGGCGCAGTACGCCGACAGCGTGATCCAGCTGGCCCGGCGCATCACCGACAGTCTGGCCTCTGCCGACCGGCCGCGCGTGTACATGGGGCGCAGCACCAACGGTCTGGAAACCGGCCTGGCCGGTTCCATCAATGTGGAAGTGGTGGACTTTGCCGGCGGCCACAATGTCGCGGCCGATGCCGGGCGAGGTGGTCTGACGCGGGTGTCCATGGAACAGATACTGGCCTGGGATCCGCAGGTGATCGTCACCCAGGAAGCGGACTTTGCCGAGCGGGTGCTTCGGGACCCGCTGTGGCGCGGCGTCAGCGCCGTGCGCAGCGGCCGTGTCCACTGCGCCCCGGTGTTGCCCTTTGGCTGGCTGGACGGCCCGCCCAGCGTGAACCGTCTGATCGGCGTGCGCTGGCTGCTGGAAAAGCTGCACCCGCAGCACCCCGCACTGCGGGGCTTGCCACCGCTGGCACAGGCGGTGCAACAGTTCTATGCGCTGTTCTATGGCGCCAGCCTGCGTTCTGAACAGCTGCAAAGCCTTCTGGCTTCAGCGCGTTGAGTGGTGGCCATGGAGACCGAATTGCTGCTCAACGGCCTTGGCCTGCATGGTCTGCGCGGCCTGCGCAGCGTGCTTCGGGCGCTGACGCCACGCAGGCCAGGGAACCCTGTGTGCCCCAGCGCTGGCAGCGCTGCGGTCCGCCGAAAAGGCCGTCCATGCAGCGCGTGATGGCGCGGCTGGGCTGCATAGGCGGCTGGGGACTGGGGTTGGCGCTGCTGATCCTGGTATTGCTGTGGGCGCTGGGCGTCGGGCAGTTCCCGCTGACGCCCGCGCAGGTGTGGCAGTCGCTGTACGCCAAAGTCGGGGGCAGCGCATCACCCTTGCCGGGCAATGCCGAAACCGTGCTGTGGAACATCCGCATGCCGCGCATTGCCGCCGGTGTGGCTGTGGGGGCCGTGCTGGCGGCGGCAGGCGCTGCCTACCAGGGCATGTTCCGCAATCCGCTGGTGTCGCCGGACATTCTGGGTGTGTCTGCCGGTGCCGGGCTGGGCGCCGTGGTGGGCATTTTCTGGGGCTTCTCCATGGCGGTGGTGCAACTGCTGGCCTTTGCCGGCGGACTGGCTGCCGTGGCGGTGGTGGTGCTCATCAGCACCAGCGTACGCAGGCATGACCCGGTGCTGGTGCTGGTACTGGCGGGCATTGCCCTGGGGGCGCTGCTGGGGGCGGGCATTGCACTGATCAAGACGCTGGCCGATCCCAACACCCAGCTGCCCTCCATCACCTTCTGGCTCATGGGTGGCATGAGTGCGGTCACCTTGCAGGATGTGGGGGCCACCGTGCCCGTCATGCTGCTGGCGCTGGTGCCCATGGCGCTGCTGCGCTGGCGTATCAATCTGCTGGGCCTGCCCGATGAGGAAGCGCTGTCGCTGGGCGTGTCGGTGCGCACCCTGCGCCTGCTGCTGGTGGCCAGCGCCACGCTGGGTACCGCAGCCGCAGTGTCGCTGGCGGGCATCATCGGCTGGGTCGGCCTGGTGGTGCCGCATGTTGCGCGCCTGCTGGTGGGGCCCAATTTTGTGCGGCTGCTGCCCGCTTCGGTGCTGCTGGGCGCCGGCTTTGTCGTGGCGGCCGACACCCTGGCCCGCAGCGTGGCGCGCATCGAGCTGCCGCTGGGCATTCTGACCTCGCTGGTCGGTGCGCCGTTCTTTCTGTACCTGCTGGCCCGCACCGGCCGCCAGGGGGGAGGGCAGTGAACATGGCCGATGCCGCAACTTCTACATCTTCCGCACCTTCCGCACCTTCCACTCCTTCCCCGGTGCTGCAACTGCGGCAGCTGTGCATCGGCCATGGCCGTCGCACCGTGGGCCAGGCGCTCGATCTGGAGATCGCCGCTGGCGAAGTGCTGTGCCTGCTGGGCCCCAACGGCTGCGGCAAGACCACGCTGTTTCGCACCGTGCTGGGACTGCTGCCGCCCTTGGGCGGACAGGTCCTGGTGCAGGGCCAGCCGGTGCACGCCTGGCCACGGGCCGAGTTTGCGCGCCAGGTGGGCTACGTGCCCCAGGCACAGGCGGGGGCCTTTCCATTTGCCGTGCTGGACATGGTGCTGATGGGCCGTGCCGCACGCCTGCCCGCTCTGGCCCAACCGGGATCGCGCGACCGCAGCGTGGCCCTGCAATGCCTGGAGCAGCTGGGCATGGCACACCTGGCACAGCGCAGCTTCACGGAGCTGAGCGGGGGCGAGCGCCAACTGGTGCTGATTGCCCGTGCGCTGGCGCAGGAGCCCGCGCTGCTGGTGATGGATGAGCCGACCGCCAGCCTGGATTTTGGCAACCAGATCCGGGTGCTGGAGCGGATCGCAACGCTGCGCGAACACGGCATGGCCGTGTTGATGTCGACCCACCAGCCCGAACACGCGCTGCGCGCCGGAGACCGTGTGGCGCTGCTGGGAGAAGGCAGGCTCATTGCCTGCGGTGCACCGGGCGCTATCGCCACACCCGCAGCCCTGGCCCGGCTGTACGGCGTCAGCGAAGCGGCCATTGCTGCCCATTTTGCGATGGGCATCGGGCAGCGGCAGCAGGCCACGCTCTGAAGGGACTGCTGCACCTGTCGGTGCCGTGCGGGCACGAAATCTTGATGCGGCAGGCGCAGTCTCTGTGGTGGGTACTGCCGTGTTGCTGCTGCGTTGCGCAACATCGGCAGCCCTTGTCGTGCAGGGCCTGGATCCGCAGGCTCCGCAGGGATAGATAGACGCTATCGCCGCCACCCATGGCGGGCATGAGCCTATCCCCGCTCAGAGGGCGCCGAGCACGCCATGCCGCTCACCTGGGCGGCGCCGGCTCACGCTTCCGCCGTCGCCTCTTGCTGTGTGCTTTGGGCGGGTTGCTGTGCACCCGCCTGGGCGGCGTAAGTGCGCACATGCTGGAAGAACTGGCCCATCATCTGGCTCCACAGCTGCACCATCATGGCCAGATGCTGCGGGGCGATGCCGCCTGCGGCCAGAATGTCCATCTCCAGCACCACAAAGTCGCCATGCTGGGAAGCGCGCACAAAGCGCTTGGTGCGATGCCACTCACCCAGCAATCCCTCGGGCAATGTGCCGCCTTGCACCCGCAGCGGGCAGCTCAAGGTCAGGTCTACATATTCGCCTTCGCGCAGCGCATTGCCCCACATCACCTGGAAGCCGATGCCCTGGCTGGCGCTGTGCAGGCGCACCACGCCGTTGTCGTTGACGGCAGTGACCGCGCAGCCCGATGCCTTGATGGCCTCTGCCACCTGGTCGGCGTTCATCGAGAACAGCAGTTCTCCAGTGGGGAGTGTGGTCGCTGGGGTGGATTTGTTGGTGCTCACAGTCGGCTCCTTGTCGGTGAAGGGAATGGTGGCGTTTCAGTGGCGGTCAGTTGACTTTTTGCAGCGCGGCATCCAGCGCAGCCTTGTCGATGCTCACGCTGGAAGAGGGCGCCAGCTTGCTGAGATGGGCGTTGATGAGTTCCTGCTGGCGCTGCTCGCGCAAGGCTGCCTGCAGCATGGGCTTGGCTTCTTCCAGGGTGGCCGGGCGCGCAGTTTGGCTGGACAGCAGCTTGAGCACGTGGAAGCCGGCGGTGGAGCGCACGGGATCGCTGATCTGGTTGGGCTGCATCGTGGCCACCACTTCGCGGGTCTCCGGCAGCAGCTGCGCCAGTGGCAGATTGCCGACTTCACCGCCCTGGGCCGCGCTGGCCGCATCTTGCGAGTGGGCTTTGGCCAACGCTGCAAAGTCACCGGTGCGCGCTTGCACGGCCAGCTCGGCGGCCCTGGTGCGTACGGCAGCAATGGCGGCGGCATCCGCATCGGGCGTCACGGGCAGAAAGATCTGCGCTACCCGGTAGGTCGCCGCCATGTTGAGCTGGGGCTTGGCGCGTTCGTAGGCGGCGCTGATCTCGGCATCGCTGGGGAAACCCGCAGGCAGCTTCACGATCGACTCCAGGTAGCTGCTGCTCACGACACGGGCCGTCACGTCCTTGACGGCCGCATCAATGCGTGCCCGCACCTCCGGGCGTTCTGCCCATTTCTTTTGCTGGGCCTCTTGCAGCACGGCCTCGCCGGCCAGGCGTTGGCGCAGCCAGTTCTCCAACCCCTCTCGGTTGCTCTTGACCTTGGCGCGCTCGCTCTCGGGCATGGCACGCAAGAGCTGCTGGACTTCGGCAGAAGAAATATGGATGGCGCCCAGCGTGGCCACGGCAGGCTCGGACGACTTTGCCGCCGGTGTGGCCGCCTGCACCAGAGTGCCGCTGCCCATCAACACGGCCAGTGCCAAACCCAATGTGCTGAATCCGTTGCGGCGGGTCAGAGATGTCATGAGTTTCCTTTCATTTGGAGTATGTGCACGCTGTGCCCGGCAGGCAGCCCAATCATCCAGGCACATACCGGGTGATTGCGGCGCCATGCAAGCACCGGTTGTGCCGACACGAAGTATTTGGATATTTCTCTGCAGGCCAAATCGAGGGGGCGAACCGTCTCTTATTGCCTCACGTTGACAACACACGATGCGATGGTGCACAGATGGATGCAACTTGTAAATTGCATCTTACAGGTAATCGCTGGCGCGATGCCCGGCCACTTGGCACCCGGAACATCCGGGTGCGCTGCGTCGGGAGGTGCATAAAGCTGCCGGCTAAGAGCCGCGAACACAGCCCTTGATACGTCGTTGCTTCGCCTTGTCGTACTTTGGTACTGTCAGCGGCTTCGTGCCTCGTCTTAAACGCAAACCTGCGGTTTACTGAGGCGTGTTAGCGGCTCTAAGTGGTCGTTTCTTTCTCAGCACAGTCTGGTGCATTCTGAATCGATGGGTCGATGGTCGGTTGATCCAGTCGCTTGCTGTCGTTATTCCGCATACGCATTCCGTTTGCGACCCACGGCGATTTCACATGCAGTTGCTGCAGATGAAACCGCGCGGTTCTGCGGTAGGTCCGCAGGGTGCTCGGGATGCCGCGGCGATGCTCACGAAACAGCACGCCTGTCGCAGTGATTAATGTGCGCTGCAGCATCTCCATGGCCGGGCACTTCACAGAAATCGCCGGCCCATAGCGCATCGGTACCGTTCATCGATTGCCGCCTATTTCGGCCCCGTTTCCGGCCAGTTTGCCTAGACAAAATGATTCTGGTCTCTATGCTTTTGTTTCAACGTCATTGATTCCGTGCCATCCAGTTTGTGCTGCAACGCAGTACAGAGCAGCAGGTGGACCTGCTCATCCATCGTTCTTGCAGTTTCTTCGTGTGATTTTCCCCAAGTGAGCCATCCGTTCGGTTGAACGGTTGCCAGTCACAGCAGGTCCGCCATCGATCCATAGGTCAGAAAGCGCTGCAGGCCCTCTGCAGCGCTTTGCCAATCTGAATCGGGAGGAGACAAAAGATGAATCACACTTATCGCACGATCTGGAATGCGGCTTTGGACAGTTGGGTGGCGGCTCCAGAGATTGCGCGCAGCGGTGGTTCGTCAGGAAGAGGCAATGCCTCCGGCGCGCAACGCCGTCTGCCACGCTTGCGGCGTTGTGTGCAGGCCGTTGCACTGGCGTGGGGGGGCGTGGCCTTTCTGCCAGCAGCGCAGGCCGCCTGTACGGCGTTTGGTGATGGCGCCACTGTGACCTGCACAGGCAGCGGGCTGCTTGCGGTGGTTGGCATCGAATCGTCGGCCAACAATATGACCGTCACTGTTGGCGCAGGTGCGGAAGTCAAACCTGTTCTCCTCACGCCGTATGCGGTGAACCTGACAGGCGTCAACACCACGTTCATCAACAACGGGACGGTGGACCCGTCCCTGCTCCTGGGGCTGGGCTTGTTGACCTCGGGGGTGCAACTCGGCAGCGGCACCAATGGCTCGCTGGTCGTCAACAACGCAGGAACGCTCAAGGGCACATCCACCCTTGCCTTGGGTTTGCCGCTGGCAAATTTGACCGGTCTGGCCCTGGATGTGTCTAACGGCGCAGGCGGAACCAATGTCATCACCAACAGCGGAATCATCGGGTCTACCGCACTTCTCGGCGTATCGATTGCGCAAGCCGATATCCCGGTGATCTCCGTGCGTGGTGGCAGCCCGACCACCTTCACCAACAACGCCACAGGCAGCATTACCGGGCGTATCGCGTTCCAGGGGTCGTCACTGGGCAATACGTTCATCAATGCCGGCACCCTGACCGGCAGCCTGCACATGGGCAACAGCACGGCGGCCAATACCTTCACGGCAGTCACCAGTTCCCAGGTGTTGAAGAGCACGGGCGTGGGCTCCGTGCTGTCGGTCACGCTCTTCCCGCAGCTCTCCTTCGCCGCCACGGGCACCGTCGATGGCGGTACGGGCGCAGCCAACAACCTGGTCCTGCAGAACGCCGCCAGCGGTACCGGCTCCGGCACCACGGGTGCCGGTACTATCTCCAACGGCACGTATATCAACTTCAGCAATCTGACCGTCAACAGCGGCACCTGGACTCTTTCGGGGCCGGTGCTGACCGGTACCACCACCACCACGCTGAACGGCGGCATCCTGTCATTCGACAACGCCCTGGGCATGGGCACCGGGCAGATCACCAGCAATGGCGGGACCCTGCAGGCAGGCGCAACAAGCCTGGCCTTGAGCAATGCGGTCAACCTTGGCGCCGGTGGGCTGGTCGTGAGCGGTGCCAATCCCCTGACCCTGAGCGGCACCATCACCGGCAGTGGCGGCCTGACCAAGTCCGGTGCCGGCAACCTGATCCTGAGCGGCAACAACAGCTACCAGGGTGGCACCAACCTCACCACGGGCACGCTGGTGGTTGGCAGCAGCACTGCGCTGGGTGCGGCAACGAGCATCCTCAACGCAGCAGCCGGCACCACGCTGGATACCAATACAGCAGGTCTGAGCGTCAGCAACGCCATCAGCGTGGCCGGCAACCTCAATCTGACCGGCAGCAATGCGCTGACCCTGGGTGGAAACATCACCGGCGGCGGTGGCCTGACCAAGGCCGGAGCCAGCAGCCTGACCCTGAGCGGCAACAACGCCTACACGGGCAATACCAACCTCAATGCCGGCACTCTGGTGGTTGGCAGCAACACCGCGCTGGGTGCGGCAGCGAGCATCCTCAATGCCGCAGCCGGCACCACCCTGGATGCCTCTGCGGCGGTGACCCTGGGCAACGCCGTCACCCTGGGCGGCAACCTGACCATTGGTGGCAGCAACAACCTGGGCCTCAGCGGTGTGGTCAGCGGCGCTGGCAGCCTCACCAAGGCCGGAGCCAGCAGCCTGACCCTCAGCGGTGCCAACAACTACAGCGGCGGCACCCAGCTCAATGCCGGCCGGCTGGTGCTCGGCAATAACGCAGCGCTGGGGACCGGCGTGTTGACTGCAGCGGCCAATACCACGCTGGACGCCAGCACCGCCGTCAGCATCGCCAACAACGTGAACGTCAGCGGTGCGGTCAACATTGGCGGTACCTTCGACCTCACCTTGTCGGGGGGCGTCACCGGCGCTGGCGGTCTGGTCAAGAACGGTGCTGCCACCCTGACCCTCAACGGTGCCAACAACTACACGGGTGGCACCACGCTGAACAGCGGTACCCTGACCCTCGCGAACGCCGGGGCGCTGAGCAGCGGTGCTCTCACGGTCGGCGGAGCCGCCAGCCTGGTGGGCACCAGCGCGATGACCTTGGGCAATGCCATCCATCTCAACACGGGTGGCGTGCTGACCACCCCCGTCAGCGGCAGCCTGGGTCTCACGGGCACCATCGACGGACTCGGCAGCCTGACCAAGTCCGGTGCGGGGACCCTGTCGCTGAATGGGAACAACAGCTACAGCGGCGGCACCGTGCTGAGCGCTGGCACCCTGAGCCTGGGCCATGCCAACGCATTGGGCACCGGTATGCTAAGCACGGTGGGCGGCACCACGCTGGATACCACCGTCGCCAGTCTGAACGTCGGCAATGCCCTCAATGTCAGCGGCACCCTGAACCTGGCTGGCAGCAATGCCCTGACCCTGGGCGGCATCATCAGTGGCAGCGGCGGCCTGGCCAAGAACGGCACCACCGACCTGACCCTCAGCGGCGCCAACACCTACCAGAGCGGCACCTTGCTCAATGCCGGTCGCCTGGTGCTGGGTAATGCCGGCGCGCTGGGAACCGGAACCTTGAGCACGGCCAACGGCACCACGCTGGATACCACTGCGGTTTTTACGGTCGGCAACGCCCTCAGCCTTACCGGTAACCTGAACCTGGCGGGCAGCAATGCGCTGACCCTGGGCGGCAACATCACCGGCAGTGGCGGCCTGACCAAGGCCGGAGCCAGCAGCCTGACCCTGAGTGGCAACAACGCCTACCTGGGCAATACCAACCTCACTGCCGGCACCCTGGTGGTCGGCAGCAACACCGCGCTGGGTGTGGGGGGGAGCCTCAATGCTGCTGCGGGCACCATCCTGGATGCCAATGCCGCAGTGACGCTGGGCAACGCTGTCAACCTGGCTGGAAACGTCAGTATCGGTGGCAGTGCCAACCTCGGCCTCAGCGGCGTGGTGAGCGGCTCCGGAGGCTTGATCAAGAATGGCAGTGCAGACTTGGCCCTCAGCGGTGCCAACAACTACAGCGGCGGCACCCAGCTCAACGCCGGCCGGCTGGTGCTTGGCAGTAGCGGAGCGCTGGGATCCGGCGCGCTGACGGCAGCAGCCGGCAGCACCCTGGATGCCAGCACCGCGGTCAGCATCACCAACAATGTGACCGTCAACGGTGCGGTAAACATTGGCGGCGCTGCAGACCTGACTTTGTCGGGCGTGGTCTCCGGCATCGGGGGGAGCCTAGTCAAGAACGGCACAGCCAACCTCACCCTCAGCGGTGCCAACAGCTACACGGGCGGCACCACCCTGAACAACGGTACCCTGACCCTCGCGAACGCGGGGGCGCTGAGCAGCGGTGCTCTCACGGTCGGCGGAGCCGCCAGCTTGGTGGGCACCAGCGCGATGACCTTGGCCAATGCCATCCACCTCAACACGGGGGGCGTGCTGACCACCCCCGTCAGCGGCAGCCTGGGCCTCACCGGCACCATCGACGGACTCGGCAGCCTGGCCAAGTTCGGTGCGGGTACCCTGTCGCTGAATGGGAACAACAGCTACAGCGGCGGCACCATGCTGAGCGCTGGAACCCTGAGCCTCGGCCATGCCAACGGATTGGGAACCGGTACGCTAAGCACGGCGGGCGGCACCACGCTGGATACCACCGTCGCCAGTCTGAACGTCGGCAACGCCTTCAGCCTCACCGGTAACCTGAACCTGGCTGGCAGCAATGCCCTGACCCTGAGCGGCATCATCAGTGGCAGCGGCGGCCTGACCAAGGCCGGGGCCAGCAGCCTGACCCTGAATGGCAACAACGGCTACCTGGGCAATACCAACCTCACTGCCGGCAGCCTGGTGGTCGGCAGTAACACTGCACTAGGTCTGGGCACCCTCAATACCGTAGCAGGCACCACCCTGGATGCCAGTACCGCGGTGACGCTGGGCAACACCATCAGTCTGGCTGGCAACCTCGATATCGGCGGCAGCGCCAATCTCGGTCTCTCTGGCGTGATCAGTGGCACGGGCGGCCTGACCAAGGCCGGGGCCAGCAGCCTGACCCTGAACGGCAACAACGCCTATCTGGGCAACACCAATCTCAATGCCGGCACCCTGGTGGTCGGCAGCAACACCGCCCTGGGTCTGGGCACCCTCAACGCCGCAACGGGTACCACCTTGGACGCCGCCACGGCGGTGAGCCTGAACAATGCCATCAGCCTGGCCGGCAACCTTGGTATCGGCGGCAGTGCCAACCTCACCCTCAATGGCGTGGTCAGCGGTGTGGGCAGCCTGACCAAGAACGGGGCCGCAACCCTGACCCTCAGCGGCGCCAACACATACGGCGGCGGCACCACGCTCAGCGCAGGAACCCTGCAGGTGGGCAATGCCCTGGCCCTGGGCAGCGGCACACTGACCACCGTGGCAGGCACCACTCTGGACGCCACCACAGCGGTGAGTCTGGGCAACGCCGTCAGCCTGGGTAGTGGAGGCAACCTGGCCATCGGCGGCAGCAGCAATCTGGGGTTGACCGGCATCATCAGCGGTAGCGGCGGCCTGACCAAGAACGGCGCCGCCGACCTGACGCTCAGCGGAGTCAACAACTACCTGGGTGGCACCTTGCTCAACGCCGGTCGCCTGGTGCTGGGCAATGCCAGTGCGCTGGGGACGGGAATCCTGAGCACGGCCAACGGCACCACGCTGGATACCAGCACCGCAGGCCTGAGCGTTGGCAACGCCCTCAGCCTCACCGGTACCCTGAATCTGGCCGGCAGCAATGCCCTGACCCTGGGCGGCGTCATCAGCGGCAGCGGCGGCCTGACCAAGGCCGGAGCCAGCAGCCTGACCCTGAGTGGCAACAACGCCTACCTGGGCAATACCAACCTCAATGCCGGCACCCTGGTGGTCGGCAGCAACACCGCACTGGGTCTGGGCGCCCTCAGTACCGCAGCAGGCACCACCCTGGATGCCAGCACCGCGGTGACGCTGGGCAACGCGGTCAGTTTGGCCGGCAACCTCGGTATTGGCGGCAGCGCCAACCTGGGCCTTGCCGGCGTGGTCAGTGGCACGGGCAGCCTGACCAAGAACGGTACCGCCACCCTGGCCCTCAGCGGTGCCAACACCTACGGCGGTGGCACCACACTCAACGCAGGCACTCTGCAGGTGGGCAATGTCCTGGCCCTGGGCAGCGGCACACTGACCACCGTGGCCGGCACCACCCTGGACGCCACCACAGCGGTGAGTCTGGGCAACGCCGTCAGCCTGGGTAGTGGAGGCAACCTGGCCATCGGCGGCAGCAACAACCTGGGGCTGACCGGCATCATCAGTGGCAGCGGTGGCCTGACCAAGAACGGCACCGCCGACCTGACGCTCAGCGGCGCCAACAACTACCTGGGCGGCACCTTGCTCAACGCCGGTCGTTTGGTGCTGGGCTCCGCCACCGCGCTGGGGACCGGCACACTGAGCACAGCCAACGGCACCACACTGGATACCAGCGCTGCAGGTCTCAATGTCGGCAACGCCATCAGCGTGACCGGCACCCTGAACTTGGCCGGCAGCAATGCCCTGATCCTGGGCGGCGTCATCAGCGGCAGCGGCGGCCTGACCAAGGCCGGAGCCAGCAGCCTGACCCTGAACGGCAACAACGGCTACCTGGGCAATACCAATCTCAATGCCGGCACCCTGGTGGTCGGCTGCAACACTGCGCTGGGTCTGGGCACCCTCAGTACCGCAGCAGGCACCACCCTGGACGCCAGCACCGCTGTGGCGCTGAGCAACCTGGTCAACCTGGGTGGCAGCACCACCGTGGGCGGTAGTGCCAACCTCAGTCTCAATGGTGTGGTCAGCGGTGCGGGCAGCCTGACCAAGAATGGCACGGCCACCCTGGCCCTCAACGGTGCCAACAATTACACCGGCGGCACCGTGCTCAATACCGGCACCCTGGTGGTGGGCAATGCGCTGGCTTTGGGCAGTGGCGCCCTGAGCGTCAATGGCGCGGCCACGCTGGACAGCAGTGCGGCGCTCAACCTCGGCAACCAGATCCATCTGAACGCCGGACTGACCCTCGGCGGCAGCAACAACCTGGGCCTGACCGGCACCATCGACGGCAGCGGTGGTCTGACCAAGAACGGCACCGCCGACCTGTTGCTCAGCGGCGCCAACAGCTACCTGGGCGGCACCATGCTCAACGCCGGTCGCCTGGTGCTGGGCAATGCTTCCGCGCTGGGGCAGGGCGCTCTGACGGCGGCAGCCGGTACCACTCTGGACGCCAGCTCGGCGCTGGCGGTGGGCAACGCCGTCACCCTCAACGGTGCGGTCACGGTGGGAGGGTCTTCCGACCTGACCTTGTCGGGCGTGGTCAGCGGCACGGGCAGTCTGGTCAAGAACGGCGCCGCCAACCTGACGCTCAGTGGCGCCAACACCTTCCAGGGCGGTACCACGCTGAACAGCGGCACCCTGACCGTGGGCAACGGCCTGGCCCTGGGCACGGGTGACCTGACGGTCGCCGGCGCCGCCAACCTTGCCAGCGCCGGTGCCCAGGCACTGGCCAATGCCATCCACCTGAACGCCGGCCTGACCCTGCCGGGCAGCGCCAACCTCACCCTCAACGGTGTGATCGACGGCAGCGCCGGGCTGACCAAGTCCGGCACCGGTAGCCTGATCCTGAACGCGGCCAATACCTATGCGGGCGGCACCACCCTGGCCAGCGGCAACCTGGTGCTGGGTTCGAACACGGCCCTGGGCAGCGCAGCCCTGACCGTCACCGGTGGCGCGCTGGATGCCAACAAGACACTCAGCGTGGGCAATGCCATCACCCTGGCCGGCAACCTGAATGTGCTGGGCAGCAATGACCTGACGCTGACCGGCAGCATCAACGGCAGCGGTGGCCTGACCAAGTCCGGCGGCACCACCCTGACCCTGTCCGGCGCCAACAGCTACCAGGGCAACACCAACCTCGATGCGGGCATCCTCAAGCTGGGCAGCAGCACCGCCCTGGGCCTGGGCACCCTGAACACTGCGGCAGGCACCACTCTGGACGCCATCACCGCCGTGGCCATCAACAACCTGGTCAATCTGGGGGGCACCACCACCATTGGCGGCAGCGCCGACCTGGGGCTCAATGGCGTGGTCAGCGGCACCGGCGGCCTGGTCAAGCAGGGCGGGGCAACGCTTAGCCTGAATGCGGCCAACACCTACCAGGGCGACACCACCCTGCTGGGCGGCACCCTGTCGCTGGGCAACAGCCTGTCGTTGGGCAGCGGTGCACTGAACGTCAATGGCGCCGCCACCGTGGCCAGCAGCGCGGTGATCAACCTCGCCAACCAGATCAATCTGAATGCGGCCCTGACCGTCGGTGGCAGCGTCGATCAGACCCTGAGCGGCGTCATCGGCGGCAGCGGCAGCCTGATCAAGACCGGTTCGGGCAACCTGACGCTGACCGGCGCCAACACCTACGCCGGTGGCACCACCCTGGCCGCCGGGACCCTGACCCTGGGCAATGCCTCCGCACTGGGCAGTGGCTTGCTGCGACTCAATGTCAGCGGTGCGGCCAACCTGGACACCACCTCGGCCTTCGCCCTCAGCAACGCCATCACCCTGGGGGCCAACCTGACCCTGGTGGGCCACAGCGACCTGGCGCTCAACGGCGTCATCGATGGCGCAGCCGGCCTGGTCAAGGCCGGTGCCGGCAACCTGACGTTGAATGGCGTCAACACCTACCTGGGCGGCACCAGCCTGGCGGCCGGGACCCTGACCCTGGGCAACGCCGGGGCCCTGGGTGCTGGCACCCTCAACGTCACGGGGACAGCGGTACTGGACAACAGCGTGCCGCTCACCCTGGGCAACGCCATTGCCCTGGGTGCCGACCTGACCGTGGCCGGCAGCAACAACCTCGGCCTTGGCGGCACCATCAGCGGCACCGGCGGCCTGGTCAAGACGGGCCTGGCCGATCTGACGCTGAGCGGCAACAACAGCTTCAGCGGTGCGCTGAACATCCTCAGCGGCAGCGTGACCACCGTGGGCACAGCGGCCCTTGGCAACACGCCGCTGGTGAATGTCGGCGCCGGCGCCAGCCTCAATCTGGGCGCCAGCAGCAGCGTCGGCAGCCTGGGCGGCAGCGGTGGCATCCACCTCGGCAGTGGTGCCAACCTCAGCGTCGGCACGGGCAATCTCAGCGGGGTGTTCAGCGGTGCAGTGGCAGGCGATGCGGGCCTGATCAAGCTGGGCAGCGGCAGCCTGGAGCTGGCCGGGATCAATGTCTACACCGGCAGCACCCAGGTCAATGGCGGTGTGCTGAATGTCAGCGGATCGCTGGCCAGCCCGGTGGTGCAGGTCAACAGCGGCGCCACCTTGACCGGCAGCGGCCAGGTCGCCGGTGCGGTCAGTGTGGCCGACGGCGGCCACCTGGCAGTCAACAGCGGCGCCAACCTGGGCCTTGGCTCGCTGGTGCTGAGCAGCAATTCCAACCTCGATCTGGGCCTGGGCTCGCCCGCCACCGGCGGCAACGCGCTGGTCACCGTGGGCGGCAACCTGACCCTGGACGGCAAGCTCAACGTCAGCGACATCGGCGGCTTCGGCGCCGGTATCTACCGGGTGATCGATTACACCGGCGTGCTCACCGACAACGGCCTGGTCATCGGCACCCTGCCCAGCGGCGTGCTGCCCGGCGACCTGGAAGTGCAGGTCGCCATCTCCAACCAGGTCAATCTGCTGGTGGGTGGCGCCAATGGCAGCGTGCTGTTCTGGGATGGCAGCCAGCAGACCAGCGATGGCGCGATCCAGGGCGGAATCGGGACCTGGAATGCACTGAACACCAATTGGACCACCGTCAACGGCACCGGCAACCGCGACTGGAGTAGCTACTTCGCGGTGTTCCAAGGCGCGGCGGGCACCGTCACGGTCGATGGCCCCCAGACCGTCACCGGCATGCAGTTCGTCACCGACGGCTATGTGCTGAACAGCGGTACGGCCGGCGTGCTGAACCTGGTCAACAGCGACAGCGGCAGCACCACCTTCCGTGTTGACCCAGGCGCGACCGCCACCCTCAACCTCGGGCTGACCGGCACCGGCCTGCTGAACAAGGCCGACAGCGGCGCCCTGGTGCTCAACGGCAACAACAGCTACAGCGGCGGCACCAGCCTCAGCGGCGGCACCCTGGTGGTGGGCAGCGATACCGCGCTGGGCAGCGGCACCGTGACTGCGGCCAACAACACCGTCCTCGATAGCAACACCGCCGTCAGCCTGGGCAACAGCGTGAACCTGCAGGGCGTGCTGAACATCGCCGGCAACAGCCCGCTGACTCTTGACGGTGCCATCAACGGCGTTGGCAGCCTGGTCAAGAATGGCAGCGGGCTTCTCACCTTGAATGCTGTCAACACCTACCAGGGCGGCACCACCTTGAATGCGGGCGGCCTGGTGCTGGGCAACGCCCTGTCGCTGGGCAGCGGCACCCTGCATGTGGCGGGCGCCGGCACCCTGGACAGCAGCACCGCGCTGACCCTGGGCAACCAGATTGATCTGGGCGCAACCCTGACCCTGCCCGGCAGCAACAACCTCACCCTCAACGGCGGCATCAGTGGCATCGGAGCGCTGGTCAAAAACGGCGCCAGCACCCTGACACTGAACGGTGTCAACGCCTATGCCGGCGGCACCACCCTGGCCGCTGGCGGGTTGGTCATTGGCAACGGTGGCGCCCTGGGCAGCGGCGCCCTGAATGTCACCGGCGCATCCAGCCTCGGCAGTACCAGCCCACTGGCATTGGCCAACGCCATCCACCTCGGCGCCAACCTGAGCTTGCCGGGCAATGCCAACCTGACCCTCAACGGCACCATCGACGGCGCCGCGGGCCTGAGCAAGACCGGCAGCGGCACCCTGGTGTTGAACAACGCCAACACCTACCAAGGGGGTACGAATCTGGCAGCCGGCACCCTGGTGGTCGGCAGCAACACGGCGCTGGGATCCGGCCTGTTGACCGCTGCGGCCGGCACTACGCTGGACAGCAACACCGCCGTGACTCTGGGCAACAACGTCAATCTGCAAGCTGGTCTGGGTGGCCTGCTCATCGGTGGCAGCAACAACCTGACCCTGACCGGCCAGGTCAACGGTGTGGGGGGGCTGATCAAGAATGGTGCCGGGGTGCTGACGCTTACGGGCAGCAACGCCTACATCGGCGATACCTCACTCAACGCCGGCACCCTGGTGCTGGGCAGCAACTCCGCGTTGGGCCTGGGCGCCCTGAACGCCGCTGGCGGCACCACGCTGGACACCCTCAGTGCCACCACCTTGGCCAATGCCATCAACCTGGCTGGCAACCTCAACCTCACCGGCAGCAACGACCTGATCCTCAACGGCCTGGTCAACGGCACTGGCGGTCTGACCAAGAATGGCAGCAGCAACCTGACCCTCAACGGCGCCAACGGATACCTGGGGAACACCAACCTCAATGGCGGCACCTTGACCTTGGGCAACAGCCTGGCCCTGGGCCTGGGCGCGCTGAATGTGGGTGCTGCGTCCACCCTGGCCGGCAGCACCGGCTTGATCCTGGCCAATGCGGTCAACCTGGGGGCCCAGCTGACTGTCAACGGCGGCAACGACGTCACCCTGGGTGGTCTGGTTGGCGGCAGCGGCAGCCTGCTCAAGACCGGCGGCGGCACGCTGACCCTCACCGCTGCCAATACCTACCTGGGCGGCACCACCCTGGCTGCCGGCACCCTGGTGCTGGGCAACGCCACCGCACTGGGCAGTGGGGCGCTGAACGTCACCGGAGCGTCCAGTCTGGACAGCAGCACTGCCATCACCACTGCCAACAACGTCACCCTGGGGGCCAACCTGATCGTGCTCGGCACCCAGAACCTCGGTCTGAACGGCGTGGTCAGCGGCAGCGGCGGTTTGACCAAGAACGGTAGCGGCACCCTGACCCTCAACGGCAACAACACCTACCTGGGTGGTACCCAATTGAACGCCGGCACGTTGGCCATCGGTTCGGCCACCGCGCTGGGCAGTGGCAAGCTGACCGCCGCCGCCGGCACGCTGGACAACACCACGGCGCTGACCCTGAACAACGCCCTGACCGTGACCGGTAACCTGACCCTGGCCGGTGCACAGGATCTGGTGCTGCACGGCAACATCGACGGTACCGGCAGCCTGACCAAGAACGGCACGGCCACCCTGACCCTGAGCGGCGCCAACAGCTACAGCGGCGGCACGGCCCTCAACGCCGGGACCCTGGTCCTGGCCAGTACCGGTGCACTGGGCAGCGGCGACCTCACCGCTGGCAACAACACCACGCTCGACAGCAGCCTTGCCCTGACCCTGGGCAACAACCTGCACCTGCTTGGTGGGTTGACGCTGGCGGGCAGCTCCAACCTGACCCTGGCCGGCACCATCGACGGCGCAGGACCATTGACCAAGAACGGCAGCACTGTGCTGACCCTCAGCGGCACCAACTCCTATACCGGCGGT
Organism: Comamonas sp. 17RB; assembly: GCF_030056555.1. Taxonomy (NCBI): domain Bacteria; kingdom Pseudomonadati; phylum Pseudomonadota; class Betaproteobacteria; order Burkholderiales; family Comamonadaceae; genus Comamonas; species Comamonas sp. 17RB. Next base: position 228,517 of record NZ_JASHHY010000005.1, read on the forward strand.
ACCGTGCTGAACGCCGGCACCCTGGTCGCCGGGCAGAGCGGCGCGCTGGGCTCCGGCGCATTGCAGGTCAATGGTGCTTCCACCCTCAACAGCGGCAACAGTGGCGTGGTGCTGGGCAATGGCATCGTCCTCGGTGCCAACCTCAGCGTCAACGGCGCCAACAACCTGGGCCTGAGCGGCGTGATCAGCGACGCAGTTTTGGGCACAGGTCAACTGCTCAAGTCCGGCAACGGTACGCTGACCCTGAGCGGCAACAACACCTGGTCCGGTGGTACGGCACTGAGCGGCGGCACCTTGGTGATCAGCAACGACAACGCCCTGGGGTCTGGTGCCCTGACCGCCAGCGGCAACGCGGTCCTGCGCAGTGCCGCTGTGAACCTGAGCATCGGCAATGACATCGCGGTCAACGGCAACCTGACCGTGGACACCGTTAATGCGTTGGCGTACGCCGGGCAACTGAGCGGCAGCGGCAACCTGATCAAGGCCGGTGGCGACGAGCTGATTTTGTCGGGTAACAGCAGCTTCAGCGGAACCTGGGATATCCAGGTTGGCAGCGTCACCTCATCGAATGGCACAGCCCTGGGCACACCGGTGGCCGTGAACCTCGGCGACAACACCACCTTGAACATCGATGCCAGCACCAGCATTGGCGGACTGACCGGTACTGGTACCAGTACCACCAACATTGGAACCGGCAGCATTCTGTCAGTGGGCAGCAGCAATACCGACAGCCTGTTTGCTGGCGCATTCAGCGGCAATGGTTCGCTGACCAAGGTTGGCAGCGGTGTGCTGGAGCTGAGCGGAACCAGCAGCATTGCAGGCATCACCCTGGTCAACGCTGGCACGCTGAAGGTCAACGGCACTTTCAACAGCGGCGGGGTAACCGTCAACAACAATGCAACCCTGACCGGGACTGGCACCGTTGGAGGCATTGCCTCCACCACCATCAACTCCGGCGGTCATCTGGCTGGCACCAGCGGCAGTACGCTGACCTTTGCCAGCAATCTGGTACTGGCACCGGGGGCTCAGGTGGATGTGGCCCTGGGCTCGCCGGTCACCGGCAATACGCCGCTGTTCCTGGTCAACGGCAACCTGACCCTCGGCGGTACCCTCAACATCACCGATGCGGGTGGTTTCGGTAACGGGGTGTACCGCCTGTTCGAGCAGGGTTCGCTGCTCGGCGGCTCCATTGTTTTGAGCAGCAGCCTGCCGGGAGGAGTGGCCGCTGGTGAGTTGCAGATTCAAACCTCGTCCAACCAGGTCAATCTGGTGGTGAACTCGCCCAATCAGGTCATACAGTTCTGGGATGGCAGCCAGATGGTTCCAAACGGCACCATCGAAGGTGGCAGCGGTACGTGGAATTCCTCCAGCACCAACTGGACCAACCTCAATGGCATTACGAACGGTGTATGGGAGGACAAGTTCGCGGTGTTCCAGGGCGCCCAGGGGGTGGTCACCGTCGACGCGTCGGATAGCCCCAACGGCATGATGACAGTTGATGGTCTGCAGTTCATGACCAACGGCTATGTGCTGACCGGCGATGCGCTGAATGCGGTCAACCGCAATGGCGGCACCTTTGCCGTGCGGGTCGACCCGGGCGTGACCGCCACCTTGAACCTGGATGTCAACGGCACCGGCACCCTGAACAAGCTGGACACCGGCACCCTGGTGCTGAACGGCGACAACGGCTACACCGGGGGCACCATCCTGGGTGGGGGCACCATCGTGCTGGGCAGCGACAGTGCCCTGGGCACCGGCAGCCTGACCACCGCCGCCGGCACCACGCTGGACAACAACAAGGCCGTGGCCCTTGCCAACAACATCGATTTGACCGGTACCCTGAACCTGCCCGGCAGCGACGCGCTGACCCTGAACGGCGTGGTCAGCGGCAGTGGCGGTCTGGCGAAAAATGGTGCTGGCATGCTGACCTTGAATGGTGCCAACACCTTTGGCGGCGCGCTGGCCCTGAATGCCGGCACCCTGGTGCTGGGCAACGACACGGCGCTGGGCCTGGGCGCGCTCAACGCAGCCAATGGCACGCAACTGGACAGCAGTGCAGCCATTGCCGTGGCCAACAGCGTCAACCTGGCGGGCAGCCTGACCCTGCTCGGCAGCAATGACCTGACCTTCAACGGCCCGGTCAATGGGGCCGGCAGCCTGATCAAGCAAGGCAACAACACCCTGGCCCTGAACGGCGTCAATGGTTTCACTGGTGGCCTGGATCTGCAGGGCGGCACGCTGCGGCTGGGCAACAGCAGCGCGCTGGGCAGCGGCACGCTCACCGTCAGCGGCCCATCGTCGCTGGACACCAGCAGCGCGCTGTCCTTGAACAACAACCTGCAACTGTCTTCGACACTGAATCTGGACGGCAACTACGACCTGGCCCTCAACGGCGTGATCGGTGGCACGGGGGGCCTGGTCCAGAACGGTACTGCGCGCCTGTCGCTGATGAACGCCAACACCTTCGGCGGTGGTGTCGTTCTCCACAGCGGCAATCTGACGCTGGGCGATGCTGGCGCACTGGGTACCGGTGCCCTGAGTGTCACTGGCTCCTCGCAGCTGGACGTGACCAGCGCCATGGCGCTGGCCAACAATATCGATGTCAGCGGCGTGCTGTCCGTCGTTGGCAACAACGGCCTGACCCTGTCCGGCATCCTGAGCGGCGCTGGCACCCTCAACAAGAACGGCTTGGCGGACCTGACCCTCAGCGGCAACAACAGCTTCACGGGCATCTTCAACATCTTCTCCGGGACCCTGTCGACTGTGGGCAGCACTGCGCTGGGGAATCCGTCGCAGATCAATCTGAGCAGTGGCGCCACCCTCAACCTGGGGGGCAGCATCACCCTGGCCCAACTGGTGGGCAGCGGCGATGTGGAAATTGACACAGGCACCACCCTGAGCGTGGGCGGTGGCAATTTTGCCGGTGCGCTGGGCGGCACAGGGGATCTGGTCAAGATCGGAACCGGCACCCTGACCCTGGCTGGTTCCAGCACCCACAGCGGCACAACCACCGTCAGTGGTGGCAGCCTGGTAGTCAATGGCCAGCTCACCAGCAGCACGGTCACCGTGGGCAATGGTGCTAGCCTGGGCGGCAGCGGAGACATCACCGGGGCCGTGACCGTGAACAACGGAGGAACGCTGGTGCTGACCGGGGGCAATACCCTCAACGTCGGGTCGCTGTTGCTGGATACGGGCTCCACCATCAACGCAGCCCTGGGCGTGGCGCTGCCAGGCCAGCCTTCGCTGGTCAGCGTGGCCGGGAACCTGACCTTGGGCGGCCAGCTCAACGTGACCGATGCAGGAGGCTTCGGGGCAGGGGTGTACCGCCTGTTTGACTATGGCGGCACCTTGACCGACACCGGTCTGGTAATCAACTCGTTGCCCAGCAGCGTGCCGCTGAGCGATGCACAGCTGCAGACCGCCATCAACCACCAGGTCAACCTGGTGGTGGGCGGCGCCAGCAACGTGCTGTTCTGGGATGGTGGGCAGATCGTCGGGAATGGCAGCATCGAAGGCGGCTATGGCGTCTGGGATGTCTCCAACACCAACTGGACCAATGCCGCGGGCAGCGCGAACCAGGCCTGGAATGACACCTTCGCGGTCTTCCAGGGTGCTGCGGGTACGGTCACCGTCAATGGCGCGCAGACCATCACCGGCATGCAGTTTGTCAGCGATGGCTATGTGCTCAGCGGCGGTGTCAGCGGTGAACTGCTGACGGCCGGCACCACCAATGTACGGGTCGACAGCGGCAGCACCGCAACCCTGAACGTCGCCATCAACGGCACGGGCGCGCTGACCAAGCTGGACACCGGCACCCTGGTACTCAACGGCGCCAATGGCTATACCGGTGGCACGGCACTGAACGGCGGCACGCTGGTGGTCGGCAATGATGCAGCGCTGGGCACCGGCACGCTGACGGCAGCCAATGGCACCACGCTGGACGCCAACTTGCTGGGCGGCAGCACGGAGGTGAGCCTGTCCAATGCGGTGACGCTCAACGGCGCCTTGAAGGTCGGGGGCAGCCACGACCTGGTGCTGGACGGAACCATCAGCGGCAGCGGCAGCCTGGTGAAGAACGGCAGTGCCACGCTGACGCTGAATGGCAACAACGTCTACCAGGGCGGGGTGGCACTGAATGCCGGCACGCTGCTGCTGGGCTCGGCCACGGCGCTGGGCAGCGGCACGCTGACCGCAGCGCAGGGGGCTACGCTGGACAATCTCAGCGACATGAGCCTGGGCAACGCTGTGATGCTGACCGGGGCGCTGACCGTGGCGGGCTCGCATGCGCTGACCCTGAACGGCGATGTGACGGGCCCCGGCGGCTTGACCAAGCAGGGTGCCGCCACACTGACCCTAAGCGGCAACAACAGCTACGCCGGGGAAACCTCGCTGCAAGCCGGTGGGCTGATCCTGGGCAGCAGCACGGCGCTGGGCAGCGGTGTGCTGCGGGCGGCCGCAGGCACCACGCTGGACACCAGCACCAATCTGGCGGTCTCCAATGCCGTGGTGCTGGACGGCATGCTGCAGGTGGCAGGCTCGTACGACCTGGCGCTGAACGGCAGCATTGGCGGCCCCGGCGGGCTGACCAAGGAGGGCACGGGCACCCTGACATTGGGCGGCAGCAACAGCTACAGCGGCGGCACCACCATCAACGCGGGCCAGGTGACGGCCTCTGCCGGCGCGCTGGGCACTGGCACCATCGTCAACAACGCCGCACTGACCTTGGTGCAAAACACCGATGCAACACTGGCGCCAGCCATCATCGGCAGCGGAAGCCTGGAAAAGACCGGTACCGCCACGCTGACCCTGGGTGGTGACAGCAGTGCCTTCTCGGGGACAACCACGGTGCGCAGCGGGACCCTGGCGCTGGACGCCACGGCCAAGCTGGGCGGTACGCTGACGGTGGCGCAAGGGGCCACCTTGGCAGGCAGCGGCAGCGTGGGTGCGCCGGGGACGGTGACCACGGTGCAAAGCGGCGGTACCATCGCCCCCGGTGGTGCGTCCAACGCCAGCGGCACGCTGACCATCGGCGGCGATCTGGTGCTGCAGCAGGGCTCTACCTACCAGGTGCAGGCCACGGCGGGCAGCACGGCCAGCACCAGCCTGCAGGTGGCCGGCAGCGCCACGCTGGGCGGGAGTGTGGTGGACCTGGGTGCACAGCCGGCATTCGAGGTGGGCAAGACCTACACCATCCTGAGCGCCGGCCAACTGAACGGCAGTTTCGGTAATGTCTCGTCCAACTTCGCCTTTGTGGCGCCCACGTTGCAGTACAGCGCCACCGATGTGAACCTGCTCATGCAACGCAAGACCAACAGCGACGGCTCGGTGATCGGGTTTGCCGACCTGGCCACCACGCGCAACCAGGCCGCAGTCGCCAACGGGGTGGAAAGCCTGGGGGCCGGCAACGCGCTGTACAGCTTTGTGGAGCGCTTGCCCAACGGTGCGCCACCCCAGGTGTTCAACAGCCTGTCGGGTGAAAGCCATGCCTCCATCCAGGCCAGCATGGGGGTGGGCGCCCGGATGTTCGGCGCATCCACCATGCAACGGCTGCACGACAACCTCAGCGCCAGCCCGCGTTCGGGTGCGTCCTCCTCCGGCCAGTGTGACCGGCAGCGGCCTGTGTCGGCAGAAGCATCGGCATCCGGGTCGGCATGGTCTTGCATGCCCACCCACCCGGCCTGGGCCGAAGTGGTGGGCCAATGGCAGACCTTCTCCGGCAACAGCGACGCCGCAGGGCTGAAGCAGGACATCGGCGGGGTGTTTGCCGGGGCCGATACCGAAGTGGGCAGCAACGGCTGGCGCCTGGGGGCGGCCGTGGGTTACACCCGTGCCAATGCCAAGGTATCGCACCGCAGCTCCAAAGCCACCACGGACAACTACAGCCTGGCGGTATACGGCGGCAAGAGCTATGAAATGGATAACGGCCGGCTGAATGTGATGGGCGGGCTGTCCTATACCTGGCATGACATCGATTCCGAACGCCAGGTGGCCGCGCTGGGCCAGACCCTCAAGTCCGACTACAGCGGCAGCACCACCCAGCTGTTTGCCGAAGTCGGCTATGCCCTGGGTGAATACGGCGAGGTGGGGATAGAGCCCTTTGCCGGCATCAACCTGGGCCACCAGCGCACGCGCGGCTTCCAGGAAACCGGGGGCTTTGCCGCGCTGCACGGCCAGCGCAGCAGCGAAAACCTCAGCAGCAGCATCCTGGGTATCCGCCTGCACAGCGGCTTTGCCTGGGGCGGCAGCGAAGGGCGTTTGCGTGCCACGCTGGGCTGGCGCCATGCATTTGGCGACGTGAGCAACCAGACCACCATGTCCTTTGCCGGCGGCCAGAACTTCACCGTGACCGGCGTGCCGCTGGCGCGCAACACGGCCGTGATGGCCCTGGAGGCCGAGATGGCGCTGAACCGCAGCACCTCGCTGGTGCTGGGCTACAAGGGGGAATTCGGCAGCGGCAACCGCGACCACTCCGCCCAGGTGCGTGTGCGCTGGTCGTTCTGAGCGGCAGGCCCACGTCCCCGCAAAAAGCCCCTGCAGCCGTGGCCGCAGGGGCTTTTTTCAGGGCGATGGCTCCGACCCAGCCCGGTTCAGCCCGGGCTAGGCCGCCGCAGACCGGGGCAGCGAGAACCTGAACGTGGCGCCTGTGCCTGCATCGCCCTTGTCATCGTCCCCGTCCCCTTCGATCAACTGGATGGTCTGGCCATGCAGTTCCAGCATCTTGTGCACGATGCGCAGTCCCAGGCCGCCGTCACGGCGTGCACCGCCCACCGTGAAAGGCCGGCGAAACAGACCCTCCCGCAGCTCAGGCGGGATGCCCGGGCCTGAGTCACGCACCGTCACTTCGCACGCGTCACCGGCCACTGCGATGCTGACCGTGATCGAACCGCCTTCCGGCGTATAGCGCAGGGCGTTGTCCAGCAGATTGCTCAGCACCCGTTCGATCATGCCCAGATCGGCGCTGACCGGGGGAAGCTGCGGCGGGAAATGCGCGTGCAGGGTGACATGGCGCGCCTGCGCGCGCAGCTCGAACTTCTGGAACACGTCCTGCACCAGATCCACCAGCGAGAACGACTCCAGCGCGGGCTGCACAAAGCCGTATTCCAGCCGCGCCAGCTCGAACAGGCTCTGGGACAAGGCGCCCACCTGTCGGCTTTGCTCCAGCGCAATGCCCAGATAGCGTCTGCGTTCCAGCGGCGTCAGCGTGGCATCCTTCAGCAGCAGGGTTTCCAGATAGCCATGCAGCGACGACAGCGGCGTGCGCAGATCATGCGACACGTTTGCAATCAGCTCCCGGCGCTCCTGGTCCTGCCGCGTCAGCGCGGTCCACTGTTCGCCAATACGCTGCACCATCTGCCGGTAGGCGGCGTCCAGCACGGCAATCTCGTCGCGGCTGTTGGCGCTGGCATCGGGCGGAAGCACCGGCAGGGCAGGGGGCGCGCCGTGGATATCGAACTGGCGAACCGATTCGGTCAGGCGCCGCAAAGGACGGGTGATCAGAGTGAAGGCCACCAGGCCCGCGGCCAGGCACAGCAGGCCCACCATCCCGATCGACAGCAGGGCCGTCTTCAGCACCGCATCCGCAGACCCCTGGGCTGCCAGCAGGTCGTGTGCCTCGCCCAGCAGCACCACATAGATGTAGCCGACCTGCCGGCCGTTCACGCTCAGCGGGGCGGCGCTGAACACCTTGCGGCCATCGGCGCTTCGGGGGTCGTCGCCCAGGATGGGCAGCATCCGGCCTTCGAGAAAACGCTGCAGCGGCGCCAGATCCACGCGGTCGCGGCGCAGCCGGCCGTCAGGCGCGGCATGGCCGGCAATGCGCCCGTCCGGCTCCAGCAGGTAGACCTCCACACTGGGGTTCAGCATCATCAACTGGTTGAACAGGTCGCGCACCGCATTGGGCATCAGGCCGTTGGCGTCGGTAAGCTGTGCATTGCGGGCAATGCTTTCGGCCACATCGCGGGACAGCGCCTGCACCACCTCCAGCTCGTGCATGCGGTTGGAACGCACCTGCAGCCAGGCCGAGGTACCGCTGCACAGCAGCAGCAGGGCGGCGAACACGATCGCCAGGCGTTGCGTCAGCTTCATTGTCCGCCCCCGGCTTGCGCAAACTTGTACCCACGGCCCCAGACCGTGAGGATGCGCACAGGCTGCGCCGGATCGGCCTCCACCTTGGCGCGCAGCCGGTTGATGTGGGTGTTGACCGTGTGCTCATAGCCCTCGTGCTGGTAGCCCCACACGGCATTGAGCAGGTCCATGCGCGAAAACACCTTGCCGGGCTGGCGGGCAAAAAAGTACAGCAGATCGAACTCGCGCGGTGTCAGATCCAGGCGGTCGCCATGCAGCCGCGCATCACGGGTCACCGGGTCCATCGCCAGGCCGTCGATCAGCAGGCTGCCGGACTCCATGCGCGCACTCTGCGCCAGCGCTTCCACCCGGCGCAGCAGGGCTTTCACCCGCGCCACCAGCTCCAGCACGGAAAACGGCTTGGCCAGGTAGTCGTCGGCGCCGATTTCCAGCCCCAGGATGCGGTGCACCTCGCTGGAGCGGGCGCTGATGATGATGATCGGCGTGTACCGCGTCATGGCCCGTGCCTGGCGGCAAATCTCCAGCCCATCAACGCCGGGCAGCATCAGGTCCAGCACCAGCGCATCCCAGCCGCCGCGTTGCAGCTGCGCCAGCCCGTCATCGCCGCGCGCGCAGTGCACCACTTCCAGCCCCTCGTCCCGCAGGTGGAGCGCCAGCAGATCGGCGATGTGGGCGTCGTCCTCAACCAGCAGGATGCGGCGGGTGGTGGTCATGGCTGTGTGTTCCGGGACAGGCTGGAAGGCTCCATGGCAATGCGGCCGGTGCCTGCCTGTCCATGTGTGGGTCTGTTGGTTGGCCTGTTGGTCCGCCTATTGTCCGCAATACCGGGGCCGGGAGTTATCACGAATCTTTTAACTTTGCGTGAGGACTTCGCGAGGACGGCTTCGTAATCTGGACACATCGCATCCAGAAAGTCCATGCCATGACCACCACCCGACGCCACCTGCTGCTGGGCACTGTCGCCTCCGTTGCCTCTGCCTCCGCCGCCTTGCTGTCCGCCAGCCTGTTTCCCCGCCGTGCCACGGCTGCGGGTGCGGCGGAAATCTTTGAAGTCAACTACACCGATGCGCAGTGGCGGGAGCGGCTCAGTCCCCAGCAGTACGCGGTGCTGCGCCGCGAGGGCACGGAGCGCCCAGGCAGCAGCCCGCTCAACAAGGAACATCGCCCCGGCACCTTTGCCTGCGCCGGCTGTGCGCTGCCCCTGTTCGCCTCCACCACCAAGTTCGAAAGCGGCACCGGCTGGCCCAGCTTCTGGAAGCCCCTGGACAACGCCGTGGCCACGCGCCAGGACCGGAGCTACGGCACCGTGCGCACCGAAGTGCACTGCCGGCGCTGCGGGGGGCATCTGGGCCATGTCTTTGATGACGGCCCACCGCCCACAGGCCTGCGCTACTGCATGAACGGCGTGTCACTCACCTTCACGCCCAAAGCGGCCTGAGCCGCCGGCCGCCCCAAGGAGCACGCCATGCTACTCATCGTTCTTGCCTACCTCGGCGGGGTGCTGACCATCCTCAGCCCCTGCATCCTGCCCGTACTGCCGTTTGTGTTTTCCCGCGCCAGCCAGCCCTTCATGCGAAGCGGCCTGCCGTTGCTGGCGGGCATGGCACTCACCTTTGCGGTGGTCGCCTCGCTGGCCGCCGTCGGCGGTGGCTGGGTGGTGGCCGCCAACCAGCTGGGGCGCGGGTTGGCCCTGGTGCTCATGGCCGCCTTTGCGCTGGCCCTGCTGTGGCCCGGTCTTTCCGAGCGGCTGACCCGGCCGCTCGTGGCCATGGGGTCTCGCCTGTCGGACACGGCACAGACCGATGGGTCGCCCCGCATCGGCTCCTCCGTCCTGCTGGGCGTGGCCACGGGGTTGCTGTGGGCCCCCTGTGCCGGCCCCATCCTGGGCTTGATCCTGACAGGTGCAGCGCTGGAAGGCGCCAACGCCACCTCCACACTGCTGCTGCTGGCCTATGCCGCTGGCGCCGCCACCTCCATGGCAGTCGCCCTGTTGCTGGGCGGCAAGGTGTTTGCCGCGCTCAAGCGCTCGCTGGGTTTCGGCGAATGGGTGCGCCGCGGCCTGGGCGCCGCCATGCTGGCCGGCGTGGCCGCCATCGCCTTGGGCCTGGATACGGGCGTGCTGGCGCAGTTGTCGACCGCCTCCACCGGCGGCATCGAGCAAAAACTCGTCGATCGCCTGAAGAAACCGCAGGAGGGCGAAGCCATGGCCATGCGCGGCAACTCCACCATGATGATGCAGGGGCCTGCCATGGCGCCTGCAGACAACGGGGCCATGATGGCCGCCGGCGGCGCCATGCGCAGGGCAGGAGCGGTCGGCGTAGCGCCGGCACTGCCGGACGAAGGACTGGCGCCGTCGCTGGACGGGGCCACGCAATGGCTCAACTCCGCCCCGTTGACCGCCCAGGACCTGCGCGGCAAGGTCGTGCTGGTCGATTTCTGGACCTATTCCTGCATCAACTGCCTGCGCACCTTGCCCTATGTGAAGGCCTGGGCCGAGAAGTACCGCGACCAGGGCCTGGTGGTGGTCGGGGTGCATGCGCCCGAATTCGCCTTCGAGCGTGACATCGGCAATGTCACCAAGGCCATGAAGGACCTGGGCATTACCTACCCGGTCGCCGTGGACAACAAGTATGCGATCTGGCGCGCCTTCCAGAACCAGTACTGGCCGGCGCATTACTTCATTGATGCCACAGGCCGCATCCGCCACCACCACTTCGGCGAAGGCGGCTACGCGGAATCGGAACGCGTGATCCAGCAGCTCCTGCAGGAAGCCGGGTCTGCGCAGACCGCCATGGGCCTGACGGAGGTGGACGCCACGGGGGTGCAACTGGCCGCCAATACCGACGCTATCCGCTCGCCGGAAACCTATCTGGGTTACGAACGTGCCGAACACTTTGCCTCCACCCCACCAGCCGTGCACGACCAGGCCACGCTCTATGCCGGCCCCATACGCCCTGCCTTGAACGCCTGGGGCCTGGAGGGCCGGTGGTTGGTGGGCCCGGAAAGCGCCACGCTGTCGGCAGCGTCCGGCGGCATCGTCTACCGCTTCCAGGCGCGTGACCTGCACCTGGTGCTGGGCCCGGGGGCCGACGGAAAGCCGGTGCGCTTCAAGGTCCGTATCGACGGCAAGCCGCCGGGCGACGCGCACGGCATGGATGTCGCGGCCGACGGCAGCGGCACCGTGACTTCGCAGCGGTTGTACCAATTGGTGCGGCAGCCGGGCGACATTGCCGAACGCACCTTCAGCATCGAGTTTCTGGACCCGGGCGTCTCTGCCTACGCCTTTACCTTTGGATGACCGACATGAAAACGCTTACCCCATCCCTCCTGGTGCCCAGCCGGCGCGCCATGCTCCAAGCCCTGTCTGCCGGCCTCGTGCTGGTGGGCGGCGGCCTGCTCTGGCAGCGCACGGCGCTTTCCGCGGAAGAGGCGGTCCGCATCCCTGCACCGGCGCAGGATCTCGCGCCGGGCGGCACGGCGCCGCAGCGCGCAATCTTCGCCGGCGGCTGCTTCTGGGGTGTGCAGGGTGTCTTCCAGCACGTCAAGGGCGTGCAGCGTGCCGTATCCGGCTACAGCGGCGGCAGCGCATCCACGGCGTCCTACGAGCAGGTCGGCCGGGGCAACACCGGCCATGCGGAATCCGTGGAAGTCACGTTCGACCCGGCCCAGGTGAGCTACGGCACACTGCTGCAGATCTTTTTTTCCGTGGCCCATGACCCGACCCAGCTCAACCGCCAAGGGCCCGACACCGGCACGCAGTACCGCTCTGCCATCTTTGCGACCAGCCCCGCGCAGACCCAGGTGGCGCAGGCGTACATCGCCCAATTGGATGCGGCGCGCGTGTACCGCAAACCCATCGTGACCCGCCTGGAAGACAAGCCCAGCTTCTACCCGGCCGAGGTCTACCACCAGGACTTCATGACCGAGAACCCGCGCCATCCTTACATCGCCATCAACGACCTGCCCAAGGTGGAAAACCTCCGGCGCCTGTTCCCGGACAGCTACCGCAAGGAGCCTGTCCTGGTAAAGAAGGCGCGCTAGTGATCACCTGATGCGTTTGTGACGCTGCTGCAAGGGCAGACCTTCCGCCCATTGCAGCAGCGTCACTTTGGCGTTATTCGGCTTTGTCCGGCCTTATTTGGGCAGGAGTACCTTGTCGATGACGTGAATCACCCCATTGGACTGGTAAACGTTCGGTATGGTCACCGTGGCCGTGCCGCCTTTTTCGTCGGTGAGCGTGATCTTCGAGCCCTTGGCCTTGGCCACCAGCGTGCCGCCGCTGACGGTCTTGATGCTGGCCATGCCCTTGCCGTCCTTGATCATCTTGCCCAGGGCTGCGGCATCCCATTTGCCTGCGACCACGTGGTAGGTCAGTACCGTTGTCAGCATCCCCTTGTTTTCGGGCTTCAGCAAGGTGTCCACCGTGCCTGCAGGCAGGGCGTCAAATGCGGCATTGGTGGGGGCGAACACCGTGAACGGACCGGACCCCTTCAATGTCTCCACCAGCCCCGCCGCCTTCACGGCCGCGACCAGCGTGGTGTGGTCCTTGGAATTGACGGCGTTGTCGATGATGTCCTTGGACGGCAGCATGGGGGCACCGCCGACCATGACATCCGCCATGGCCGCCACCGAGGTGGCGGACACCACGAGTGCCAGACCGAAAGATGCCAGTGTGCGTGTGCTGTGAATCGATGTCATGGAAAGCTCCTGGGAAGGTGGAACAAACGCCGCGACGCTGCGGCTGATTTGAATACGCTGCCCAGGCATGAATGGATTCAGGAATTTCAACGCATCCTGTTTTTTTTGGCTGTTGATTTGCATCCGGTTGTGTGTTCCGAACGCCGCAAGATCGTAGGCCGCGAACGTGGGCCATGGAGAGAGGGCCGCAGGTGCTGGGGCTGGGCTTGTCTTGGTGGGTATCTGCTTTTGCAACCGCCTGCAGCGTGGCTGCATGCATTCCAATGCGTGCAGCAGATGGCAGGTAGCAGCCGTTGGTGGTGGTGGCGATGGACCCAAATCGGTCTATCCAAGTTGAGAAAGAATTTCGGACTGGTGATCGCTGATGCTGCGTGTGCCGTCTATCGACCTCACGAGAAAATGGGGATCCTGATCTGCGATTGCATGAAGGAGCTGTCAGGATGCATCCGAGGAAAGTTGAGTGGATCAATCGCTTTGCGGAGCCGCTTGCTGACTGATTTCTGCGAAGCATGTATCTGCACAGATGCTGTATTGAACAGTCGCTGTACGCACTGTGATATCTCAGCGCTTTTCGCTTTCGGACATCTGATATACAGCGAAACTAGGTCAAGCTGATCCGTAATTTCCGAGTATGTATCCAGTGCCACGACCGTGGAGTCGGTGTCATCAAGCTTGAACACATAGAGGTCGCCGTGGCCAGCACGATTATCGTTTTCAAAGTATTTGATCGCGATAGGCAATAGATCGATATCTGCCGCTAAAGCATCAAACAACGCTTTGAGTTCGGGGTGTTGGTCCACTGGGAGTGCATCGTCGTCCGACCATGTCACAAGGTCTGTCATTGATACGCATATTTCGAATTCAGTTGCAGGGATTACGACGTTCATGATGCTCAACATGAAATGGTGCCATTAGTCTTAGCTAGCCTCGCATGAGACCACACCCTGTGATTAGGCAGTTCCAATGGCCCGCTCATAACCGGAAGCAGTCCGTCACAAACCTCTGTTGCTGTACAGGTCTCCCGCATTAGGGGTACAGCGAAAATGGTTGCGCCAGTTGGGGTGAACTGCCCGCTGGACGTTGGCGGAAAGGCAACGACACATACGCATGTGGAATGGATTTCCCAGTATGTAGTTCACCAGCCTGCAGCTGGACCGCTCTCTGCATTAAGCCAGCAATCATGAACGCGCTCAGAATCACCCGCCCAGCCTGAGCGTCGGAGCAAATGCCCGCTTTAGCCGCTGATCATTCCTGGCAAACCATGCCCTTTTGCACCCAACATTGAAGCCGGAATCAGGACGCATCCGGCAAACCCCACTCGGCCGCAGCGGCCGCATGGATCGCAGTGGTGTCGAACAGCGGCACGCTCGCATCCTGCGGGCCCACCAGCAGCGAAATCTCCGTGCAGCCCAGGATGATCCCTTGGGCTCCACGCTCGACAAGGCGCTGCATCACGTCGCGGTAGGCCTGGCGCGAAGCGTCTTCCACGCGGCCCAGGCAGAGCTCTTCGTAGATCACGCGATGCACCAGATCACGGTCTTCCTGATCGGGCACAAGCACTTCGATGCCATGCTTCTCCGCAAGGCGGCCACGATAGAAATCTTGCTCCATCGTGAAGCGTGTGCCGAGCAAACCGATGCGGGACAGGCCGGCTTGGTGGATCTCCGCTGCGGTCGGGTCTGCGATGTGCAAGAGCGGAATCGCCACTGCGGCCTCGATGGCCGGCGCCACCTTGTGCATGGTGTTGGTGCACAACACGATGACATCCGCACCGGCACGCTCCAGCGCCTGCGCCGCGTTGGCGAGCAGGGCGCCCGCCGCTTCCCAGTCCCCCCGGTGTTGCAGGCGCTCGATCTCGGCGAAATCCACGCTGTACAGCACCACCTTCGCTGAGTGCAGCCCGCCCAGCCGCGCCTTCACTGCTTCATTGATGTGGCGGTAGTAGGGAATGGTGGATTCCCAGCTCATGCCGCCAAGTAGACCGATAGTTTTCATGGGAGTCGGGATCGATAACACGTATAGCGTCGATATGGCGTCGCATGGTGTCACGGCGCCAGTCGAAGAATGCTTGTCTGGATGCTATCACCGCTGCACGGAGCGGCCGGAGTCGGAAACGCCGGAAACGGCCCGCTGCGGCGGCTGGTGGCCAAGCACTCCATGTCGCAAGCGTCCCAGAAAGCAGCGACTGGATGGTGCGGCCTTCACACCGGGTATCGGCTTGTGCGGTGCATGGCCACGGCGCACTGTCGGCCAGGTGCAGACCTTCGCAACGAATCTTTCGACCCATGTTAGAAAGCACAATGACGAAAGTGATGCAACTGGATCAAAAAAGCTGGCTCCATCGCAGTGATGCGATGCAGGGGATGGAGCGCATTGAGGCTTTTTTCCAGGGCAACGCCTACGGCATGCACCGACACGACACCTATGCCATAGGCTGCACGATGGCAGGAGTGCAAGCCTTCCAATACCGGGGCGCCCACAGACAGAGCCTGCCAGGCCACACCATGGTGCTGCATCCCGACGAGGCGCATGACGGCCAAGCGGGAACGGATGACGGATTCCACTACCGCATGGTCTATGTGGCTCCTGCACTGATTCAGGAGGTGCTCGGAGGCCACGCGCTTCCCTACATTCAAGGCGGCATCACGCAATCCCCGCGTCTTGAGAGTGCCACCAGAGCCTTGTTGGAGAGGCCACTTGGGGCAAGCAATTCCATGGAAGAAACCGATGCCGTCGTGGAGCTTGCGCTTGCGCTCCATGCCGAAGCGGGCGGCACCAGTGGAACGAACGGGCTGCCTGCCAGAGATTTCCACAGCACCAAACTGGCCCATGATTTTTTGTGTGACGCCTGGCAAGACTCCATTTCCATGGAGGATCTGAGCGCCGTCACCGGGCGGGATCGCTGGAGTCTGTCCCGCGATTTCCGCACGTTCTATGGCACCAGTCCGTCGCGGTTTGCGATCTTGCGCAAGCTGGATGTGGCACGGCAACGCATGCTCTGCGGGGATTCGCTCGCCGATGCGGCAGCATCCACCGGGTTTGCGGACCAGGCCCACATGACACGCCATTTCACCCAGACCTTTGGCATCCCGCCTGGCCGTTGGTTACGGATGATGCGCTCCCACATAGCTACGCCTTCTGGCGCACAAACGTTCAAGATCTGACGGCTTGCTTTGCCTACGCTGGGGCCTTTGATAGATCAAGGACCAGCCATGGCTGCAAGCATTTCTTCCCCTGCCCAGGACCGTGGGCAGCAAGTGCCCATTAACTTATTGCACAAGATCGGTCTGATCCAAGACCATTGGCAGCCGCGTGTGGTGGCTGAAATGAACGACTACCAGTTCAAGGTCGTGAAAATCGCCGGGGACTTCATCTGGCATGCGCACAGCGATACCGACGAGGCATTCATTGTGCTGGAAGGCGTGCTGCGAATCGACTTCCGAGACCACAGCATCGAGCTGCAAGCCGGTGAAATGGCGGTGGTCCCCAGAGGGGTGGAACACAAGACGTTTGCGGCAACGGAAGCCAAACTGCTGATGATCGAACCCGCAGGGGTTCCCAACACCGGGGACAGCGATTCGGAGCGAAGGGCTCCCAATGACGTGTGGATCTAGGGCCAGGCCCACTGGCAATGGGCCGTGGCATGGCGAGTGAACAGCTCGGCGGATACGGTTCGGCCGATACGGTTGGGCCCATATGGGCGGTAAGACCACGGCGCATGTGCGCCTGGATTGTCCCGCGTGCGCTTCCCCGCCAGCAGCGCACCAAAGCCAAGCCCGGCGCGCATGCGCGCACGCGGGGGGCCCCAGCTTCATCGAACCAGGGGCCCGGAGCGTGCTCAGAATCGCCCGCGCAGCGTCAGCATCCAGTTGCGGGGCTCACCATAGTAGTTGCCCAAGGTCGACGTGCCCACGGTGCGGTAGTACCACTTGTCCAACAGATTGTTCATGTTGAGCGAGAGCTGCCAGGTCGGGTTGATGCGGTACTCCACCAGCGCATTCCATACCGCGTAGCCGCCTTGTGTGTAGGCGAAGGGGGTAGAGGGGCCCGTCCAGTTCTGCGCCGTCTCGTTCCATGTCGCGGCCGTGCCCTTGACGTACTGCTTGCTGTTGATCGTGGCGCCTGCGCCGATCTTCCAGGCCGATGCGTCGCCGGGCAGCTGCCAAGTTCCAAAGAACTTCAGCGAGTGCTTGGGCGTGATGGTGCTGAACACCGCGTTCTCGGTCTTGTTGCGGTTGCTGTTGTAGGTATAGCCGGCGTACAGGTTCACGCCCCGCGCCACCTCGCCGTTGATCTCCATGTCCAGGCCCTGGCTCACCACCTTGCCGGAGTTGACGTAGCAGCATGCACCGGCGAACAAGGTTTCGCTGGCCGGGTAGCGGGTGTCCTGGATGGCACGGTCCTTCTGGACCACACGGTACAGCGCGAAGGACGTGTTGAGCTTGCCATCAAGCAGCTCCCCCTTCACACCCACTTCGCTGTTGCTCCCGTGCATGGGGTCCAGCCCGGTGCCCGGCGCGGGCCCCGACTTGTAGTAGGCCTGCGGGTTGAAGATCTCCGCGTAGCTGGCATACGCTGACCACTGCGGATTCAGATCGTAGATCACGCCGCCAAAGGGCACGATCTGCGTAGGCTCCTTGTACTGCGTGGCGCTGGCAATGCGCCATGTATCGGTCATCTGCCAGCTGCTGTTCAGGTAGGTGCCGTAGATCTGGTTGAACTTGTACTTGTTCGCACGTGCACCGACGACCACCTTGGTGTTGTCTGCAACTTCCAGCCGCAGCGTTCCGTAGACACCATACTGCTTGGTGTCATTGGGCTCATAGCTGCGAAACAATTGGCCACGGGCCAGGTTTCCGGGCACATACGGCGTCGAGCCAATGTTGAAGAGGTCGGCGACCTGCCCCGTTGCGCGCTCCACCACAAAGCTTTGCCACTTGCTGCTGATGTCTTGCATGTCGGCGCCCACCAGCAACTCGTGCGTGCGCCCCAGCAGATCGAAGGCGCCGCTGAGGTTGACGTCCACCATCTTCTGCTTGTTCGCGCTGTGCTGGTCCGAACCGACCCAGCGCGATCCCGCCATGGTGGAGGGATTCACGGCCCCTGACACATAGCCGCCATTGACGTCCCGGTCCTCCTGGGTGATGGTGGCGTTGGCGCGCAATGTCCAGCGTGGCGCCAGCCGCCAGCTCAGCTTGGCAAAAAGCTCGGTGGACGTGGTGTCCTCGTACGCCCACGGCGCGGTCAACGCGGTATTGCGCGGCAAGCGCAGGTCGCTGCCGTTGCTGTACCGCGGAAAGCCCTGGGGCGTGCCGTTTTCCTTGATGTGCTGGTAGCGGCCGCCCACGGCCAGCACCGCATCGGGACCCAGGTCGGCCTCCAGCACGCCATAGAACGTGGGTTTCTTTGTGGAGCGCAGATCGGTGAAGTATTTGCGATCCTCATAGGCCACCACGGCACGGCCCCTGAGCTTTCCGTCGAATGCCAGAGGGCCGGACGCATCGAATTCCGTGCGGTAGTTGTTCCAGCGTCCCACACTGCTGGTGAATTTGAATTGCGGCGTGGAGGTCGGCATCTTCCGCACAAGGTTGACCGAGCCACCCGGATTGCCCGTTCCATTGAGCAGGCCCGCCGCACCGCGCAGCACTTCGACCCGGTCGAATTCCGTCATGTCATACGAGATGAAGGTGTAGTTGCTGCTCGAGGTGGACATGGGCGCACCGCCATCGATCTGCACGCTGTCGATGGCAAAGCCGCGGGAATAGATGTCGGTCAGGCGGTGGCCGGTGTCCTGCACCGTCAGGCCCACGATCTGTTCGGCCGCCTTGCCCAGATCGGTGATGTTCTGGTCGTCCAGCCGCTGCTTGGTCAGCACCGACACTGACTGCGGCAGCTCTCGCATCGCCTGGGCCGTCTTGCCGATGGTGATGCCGTCGCTGGTGTAGGAGCCAGTCCCCTCGGTTTCGCCCAGACGCCGGGCCTCCACCCGCACTTCCCGCAGCGTGGATCCCTGCTCCTCGTGCGTTGCCAGTGCTTCCTTGATGGTGAACAGGCCGGGACCGCTTTGCTTGGCAGCCATGCCCGAGCCTGCCAGCAGGCGCTTGAGCGCCTCGTCCGGGCTATAGCTGCCCTCCAGCGCGGGAGCTTTCAGATGCGCCAGCTTGTCTTCGTCAAACAGCAACTGCTGCTTGGCCTGGGCAGCGAAGGCACGCAGGGCGCTGGGCAGTGGCTGGGCGGGGATATGGAAGGCCACACGCCCCTGTGCCTGTACCTGCGTCTGCTGCTGTGCCTGTGCCACCGCCGGCATGGCCATGGTCGCCAGCGCGCCGGCCACCAGGACGGCCAGCGTGCAGGCTGGTGCGTGGCACGCTGCGCTCCCACGGTGCCCGCCGGACATGGCCCATACATTGCCCGCCAAAGCGCCCCTCAATTTTTTTGCTCGCATTTGAATTCCTGTTTGATCGTCGATGCGCGCAGGCACCGGCCTGCGCGTGCGGCGCGCGCCATGCGGGCAAGATCACAGGGCAGCCAGGGGCCAGGCCAGCGCATCGCGCACCGGGTGCGGGTGGCAGGCCTTTCGGGCGTTCACAAAAAGGGGTGTGAACACGCCGGTGCGGCAGCTTTCGTCAGCCAACTGTGTCTTGCGCGCATGGAGCTGCGCACGCGGGGTGACCGTTGGCTGGATCGGCGAAAGGCGTGGGCCTTCGGCATGCTGGCTGGCAGTCGAGAGACGCGATCCATTCGCGCCCCTACAGGTAAAGAACGCATGCACGGGCCAAGCTCAGAACCCGAAATACGATTCAATTTGTATCTAAATGTATATTTGTGTTTACCCATACCGCGGCGCGGCCACTCAGTGGCGGGCAATGCGCCAGCCGCCGTCGGCCGTTGGTTGTACGCGCAGTGGCAGCAGTTCGGGCAGCGCCTGTAGGAAGAACTGCGGGCTGGCCGTGGACAACACCCCCGAGACCGGCATCCGTGCCAGCTCCGGGCTGGCCAGCGCGACAGGCTGGCCCAGGTAGCGCGAGAGTTCCTGGGCCACATCGCCCAGCGGCGTCTGCTGGAACTGGACCTGCCCCGTGCGCCAGTCACCCACGGTGGCGGCAGCGGCGCGCAGGCTGCTGGTCTTGCCCGTGGCAGGGTCGATGGTCAGACCGCTGCCCGGGCCCATCTGCAGCACCTGGCCCGGGTGTGCATGGCGCTCGGGCCGCACTTCGACCTTGCCTTCCAGCACCTTCACGACGGTTTGCGGCGGCGCGGCGCGCACATTGAAAGCCGTGCCCACCACCTTGACCTGGCTGGCGCCACTGTCCACGGTGAAAGGGCGGCCGGTGTCGGCGGCCACCTGGAAAAAGGCTTCACCCCTGTCGAGCAGGATTTCGCGGCGGCCCGGGTAGTAGTGCACCTGCAGGCTGCTGTCGATGTTCAGCGTGACGTGGGAGCCGTCGGGAAGTTCGACGGCCCGGGTTTCGCCGTGGCCCGTGGCCACGTCCAGCATGAAGCTGGGCGTGTTGTTCCAGTGGTGCCAGCCGTAGCCGCCGCCCGCCAGCAGCAGCACGCAGGCGCAGACGGCTGCCGACGCCCAGTTGCGGCGGCCCCAGGCGGGGGAGTGCAGGCCGGCTGCGCCTGACGCCGCGGATGTGCCGGGCCGCGAGGCAGGAGGCCGCGCAGGCGCCGCTGCCGTGGCCGTGCGGTTGCGGCCCGCCATGCGCCAGGACGGATGCTGCGCCAGCGGAATCTGGTGCAGGTCGTGGCCGATGAGGGACATGCCCTCGTAGGTCTCGCGGTGCAGGGGCGCTGCGGCCAGCCAGGCCTCCAGGTCGCGCTCGTCGGCACCGGTCCAGCCGGGCTCGCTGCGGCGCATCAGCCATTCGGCAGCTGTTTCGTGCATGTCGACCAATGCCTGGGGCGACATGCCTTCGGGCAGGGGGGCGGGGCGCGGGGCGTCGGTCATGGGATGTCCTTGCGCTCGGCGGCGCCTTCGTCGCTGGAGTCCTGGGTCATGCGCAGGCGCTGCATCTGCTCCACGCTGCCGTACTTCACGCGCAGATGGCAATAGGCCATGGCCCGCTGAAGGTGCTTGGCGACCATGCGCGGGCTGATGCCCATGGCAGCTGCCACCTCGTCGTGGCTCAGACCGTCGATGCGGTTGAGCAAAAAGGCCTGGCGCTGGCGCTCGGGCAGCTCGGCCACGGCCTCGTTGAGGCGGGCGATGCGCTGGCGGTGCGCGGCGATTTCCAGTGGGGACAGCGCATCGTCGGCGTGCAGTGACGCCAGCTCCTCGCTGGTGGTCTCCATCGATACGGTGTCGAGGGCGCCCTCGCGTCCGCTCTTGCGCCAGCCGTCGGTGGCGACACTGCGCGCGACGGTGCTGAGGTAGGGCTTTTCTTCCTCCGGCGCCAGGGTCTTGCCTGCAACGGCCATGCGGACAAACACCTCCTGGGCAGCGTCTTCGGCCTGTGCCCGGTCGCGGCTGCGCCCCTGGAGCAGCCGCACCAGCGGATTGCGCCAGCGCCGGTACAGGGACGTCAGCGGTTCTTCATGGCCCGGAGGCTGGGGCGCCTGCGCATTCTGTGCGGCGGATTGCGGGTCGAGCTTCATGGCCTGACCGGTGTGTACGGCATGGCCAGGATGGCCGCCTCTGCACATGGCAGGGCGGTCACGATGCCAGCGGAGAAAAACGAAAAGATAGCCACGATGCACGCAGATAAGCCCCGATCCGAAGTGGCAGCGCCCCCTGCGTCGATGACCACGAGGGTCTGGGGCGGACTTGGCTATGCGCGGATGTCGATTGGCTGAATGAAACCTGTCCAATTCTAGTGCCGCAAGACAGTGCGTGCGATAACGCGGCCCCACCGTGCTTGCCCAGCCGTGCACTGCGGTCAATCCTCCGATGCATCGCTGCTTCAGGTGGTGTCGGCAACGCTGGTAGCCATCGCCTTTGTGGGCAGGCAACTTGCCGTCTGCGTGAGAACGGCTGAACGCCTCCCAGCAAAAAAGCCGTGGCACACAAGATGCCCCGGCTTTTTTTGGGGGGGAGGCTGGCAGCGTCAGGGTTGCACGATGCTGCGGTTCTTTTCGACCACGCTCTTCCAGCGTGCAATGTCCTGGTCAATGAACTTCTGGAAGGCCGCCGGCGTGCCGGGGGCCAGTGTGATGCCGCTGCGGGTGGTCAGAGCGTCCACCACGCTGGGGTCTTTCAGCACTTCGTTGATGGCGGCATTGACTTTCTGCACCACGTCGGTGGGCGTGTGGCTGGGAGCGACCACGCCGTAGTACACGCCCAGGTCGTACGCGGAGTAACCGGCTTCGGCAAAGGTGGGCACGCCGGGGGCCTGCTGGGAGCGTTGGGGGCCGCTGATGGCCAGGGAGCGCACTTTGTCCGAGCCCACATCCCCCAGCAAGGGGTTGATCAGCACGTCGATCTGGCCACCGATCAGCGCCGCCAGTGCATCGGAGCCACCCTTGTAAGGGATGTGCGTCATCTGGATGCCGGCGATGTGGTTGAACAGTTCGGTGGCCATGTGGGGGGTGCCGCCGACGCCGGAGGAGCCGAAGTTCAACGCGCCGGGGTGGGCCTTGGCGTAGCCCACCACGTCATTCAGTGTTTGAAAACCGCGCTGGGTGCTGACTTTCATGATCACCGGGCCGACGCCGACGTAGGCCACGGCTCGCAGATCCTTCTGCACGTCGAATTTCAGGTTGGGGTAGACCGCGGGGGCAATGGCAATGCTGTTGGCCACGACCAGCAGGGTGTAGCCATCCGCTGGCGCGCGTGCCACCAGGCCGGCGGCGACGTTGCCGCCCGCGCCGGGCTTGTTGTCGATCAGCACCGGCTGGCCCAGCTTGTCCGACAGCTTGTTGCCGACGGCGCGGGCCACCATGTCAATGCTGCTGCCGGCAGAGAAGCCCACCACCAGCGTGATCGGTTTTTGGGGGTAGGCGGCGGCCAGTGCCGGGTGCGCGGTGGCGAGCAATGCCAGGGAGGCCAGGCTCCAGCGAGCCAGCGAGCGTTTGGTCAGGGAAATCATGGAACGACTTTCAAGGAATGAGGGAGGAGCCGGGTGCGCCGAGATGCGCCTTCAGTGCGCAGACGCAGCGGTAGAGGGAAGGGCGGTGGTGCTGACATATCCCAGCAGGCGGTCGCGGGCGATGGCATCCGCGCTGCGGGCCGCGGCAGGGCCGTAGCCCCCACCACCGGGTGTGCGCAGCGTGACCACGTCACCGGGCTGCAGCACTTGCGGGGTGCGGGAGTTGATGGGCTGGCCATTGATCCAGACCGCGCCCGGGGCGCCGTCGTCGCCTCCGCCCAGTCCGGGAGCCGCCACCTTGAGGCGTTCGGTCAGGAACACCACATTCAACGGGCCCTCGTGCTGGTTGACGAACTGGATTTCCTCGCCCAGGCCACCGCGCCATTGGCCGGTGCCGCCCGAGTCGGGAATCAAGGCCTTGCGCAGAAAGCGCAGCGGGGCATCGCGCTCGGCCACTTCGATCGGGGTGGGCGAGATATTGCTGGGCCAGGACATCACCGAGGCGCCGTCCTTGCCGTGCGTGGCACCCATGCCGCCGTTGTAGAACAGCACGTTGGCAAAGGATTTGCCGTTGGCACGGCGGCCCGTCAGGTTGGTGATCCACACTGGCGATCCGACACCGGCCATCACGCGTTCGGGCAGCAGCGGGAACAGCGCACCGAAGATGGTGGTGGGCACATAGTGCCCGGTGCAGGAGCGGCCACCGACCGGGGCGGGCGAGAGCGGGTTGAGCAAAGAGCCTTCCGGGGCGACGGTGTGAATCGGCCGGAACAAGCCCTGGTTGTTGGCCAGATCGGGCAACAGCAGGCTCTTGATGGCATAGGCCGTCATGGCGTGGGTATAGGCCAGCACGCAATTGACGGCGCGGGGCTGCTGGGGGGAGCTGCCGGTGAAGTCGCAGGTGAGCGTGCCATCGGCAATGCGCACCGTGACTTCGAAGCGGAAGCGCTCGTCAAAGCCGTCGGTGTCCATGCCGTAGCGGTATTCGCCATCCGGCAGGGCGCGAATGGCGGCGCGCATGGCCTGCTCGCTGCGGCTGAACAAGGCCTCGGCCAGGTCGTCGACACCGGTCAGCCGGTATTCGTGCAGCAGGTCACTGACACGGCGGGCAATCAGTTCGGTGGCGCTGGCGTGGCACCAGATGTCGCCCACGGTCTGCTCGGGTGTGCGCACATTGGTACGCAGCAGGCTCAGCAAGGTGGCATCGGCCCGGCCTTCCCGCAGGAAGTGCATGGGTGGAATATGGAAGCCTTCTTCGAACAGTTCGCGGGCATCGACCGACCGGATCTTGCCGCCGATGTCGGGCACATGCCCGGCGGTGGCGGCGAAACCGACCAGCTGCGATGCGTGGAAGATGGGCTTGACCAGGCACACGTCATTCAGGTGGCCGGTGCCGATCCAGGGGTTGTTGGTGATGTAGATATCACCGTCGCGCATGGCCTGCGTGCCGATGGCGCCGATGATGGCGCGCACGGTGTTGCCCAGGGTGCCGATGAAGGAAGGAATGGCGCCGGCATTCTCGGCAATGGTCTGGCCCTGCGAGTCGGTCATGACGACGGCAAAGTCATTCGCCTCGGACGACAGGGTGGAGAACGAGGTGCGCACAATCAGCTTGGCGGCCTCGTTCACGGCGGAACGTACGCGGGTCCAGAACACCTCCAGAAAGATGGCGTTGTCGGCGGTGTTGTCGCGGGTGGGGCGGGTGGTGCTCATTGCGCAGTCTCCACAGTGATGACCAGGTTGGCGTGGGCCGTCATGGCGATGCGACCCAGCGGGCCCACGACGACGGTGGTGCTGGGCTCTTCCACCAGCAAGGGGCCCGCCATGGCAAAGCCCGGGCGCAGTTGTGCACGCCGGAAGATGGGCGTGGACACGTAATCGCGCACTTCATGGAAATACACCTCGCGGTGCGCCACCGGCTCGGGGGTGCTG
Organism: Comamonas sp. 17RB; assembly: GCF_030056555.1. Classification (NCBI taxonomy): domain Bacteria; kingdom Pseudomonadati; phylum Pseudomonadota; class Betaproteobacteria; order Burkholderiales; family Comamonadaceae; genus Comamonas; species Comamonas sp. 17RB. The sequence continues at coordinate 253,263 of NZ_JASHHY010000005.1, forward strand.
TGGCTTGCGGGCAGTGGCGCGGCGTGGAAGGGCTCCACCGGTGGCGCTTCGCCGGTGATGCGCAGATTGACCAGCTCCACCGGCACATCGGGCGGGACGCGGCCGAATTTGCGCTGGTATTCGCTGCGGAATGCCTGGTCCAGCTGGGCGCGCCATGCGGCTTCTCCGGCGCTGTCCGCAAAGTGGTAGGGCCCGCTGGGCAGATCGACCGTGAGGTTGAAGCCCTGGCCGACAAAGCGGCCATCGGCCCGGCGCTGCAGCTGGATGGGGCCAAAGCCCTGCTCCAGCGCGTGCAGAGGGGGCAGGGCCTGGGTTTCCAGGGCCGTGAACTGGGTTTCCAGCTCCCGCAGATCGTCGGTGGCAGGCTTGAAGCTGATGGTGCGCGAGCGATCGGACCGTGCCGTGGCGACCAGCAAGCCAAAGGCCGAGGCCACGCCTGCTTCGGGCGGCGCAATGATCGTGGAGATGCCAATCTTGCGTGCCACATAGTAGGCATGCAGCGGCCCGCCACCGCCCGTGGCGACCAGCACGAACTTGCGCGGGTCCTGCCCGCGCTCCGACACATGCACGCGGGCCGCGGCGGCCATGTTTTCCGCCACGATGTCGTGCACCCCCCAGGCCGTGGCGACGGCGCTGTGCTGCAGTTGCTGGCCCAGTGCCGCAAATCCGGCCGCAGACTGCTGGCGGTCCATGGCCAATGTGCCCCCTGCGAAGAAATCGGGGTTGAGGTAGCCCAGCAGCAAGTTGGCATCGGTCACCGTGGGGGCATCGCCGCCCAGGCCATAGCACATGGGGCCGGGTTCGGACCCTGCGCTGCGAGGGCCCACCTTGAGCAGGCCCAAGGCATCCTGGTGCGCAATGCTGCCGCCGCCAGCGCCAATCTCGATCAAGTCGACCGTGGTGATGTGAATGGGCAGGCCACTGCCTTCGGCAAACCGTTGGCGGCGGGCCGCTTCGAAGCCAAAGCTGATGGAGGGCTGGCCCTGGGTGACCAGGCACAGCTTGGCGGTCGTGCCCCCCATGTCGAAGGCCAGCAGATCCCGGTGGCTTTCCAGCAAGCTGTGGTGCACGGCAGAAACGGCGCCCGCTGCCGGGCCGGATTCCAGCAGGGCAATCGGCAACTCGCGGGCATCGTCGATGCGTGCCAAGCCTCCGTTGGACAGCATCATCAGCACGCCGCGCGGCAGACCGATGGTGGCCAGCTCGTCGGCCAGCTTGTCCAGGTAGGCGCGTGCCATGGGCTTGATGTAGGCATTGGCCAAGGTGGTGGTGGTGCGCTCGTACTCGCGAATCACCGGTGCCGTCTGGCTGGAGAGCGTGAGCGTCAGCTGGGGGTGGCGGGCCTGAATGGCGGCCTGCAATGCCAGCTCATGCTGCGGCGAGGCATAGGCGTGCAGCAGGCAAATGGCCAGCGACTCGACCCCGGCGTCAACCAGCGTGTCCACCGCAGCCAAGGCCTGCGGAATGTCCAGTGGCTCGATTTCCTGTCCCTGGGCATTCAGCCGTCCTGCCACTTCGGCCCGCAGATGGCGTGGCGCCAAAGGCTGTGCGCGCTCGATCTGCAGGTCGTACAGGTCGTACTTGCGTTCATTGCCCATCTCGGCAATGTCGGCAAACCCCTGGGTGGTCAGCAAACCGGTGCAGGCACCGCGGCGCTCAATGAGTGCATTCGTGAAAAGCGTGGTGGCATGGACCACCAGTTCGACGCTGTCAGCAGGGATGCCATGGTTGCGCATCAACTGTTGTATGCCTTCGATGACGCCCATGGAGGGGTCGCCGTGCGTCGTGAGCACCTTGAAACTGCGCTGTGTTCCTGTGGCGTGTTGCAAGGCCACCAGATCGGTGAACGTGCCTCCGATGTCTATACCAACGGACCATTTCGACATGACTGTTATTCCTTGTTTTTCGGTGCCTGCGCGGTGGCCATCGGGGCGGTGTGGCGCGCAGAGACACGTTTAAGGCGTCATTCAATCGGTGTTGATATAGCGTTCGGAAATAAGAAAATGTTGGTCACTGTTTTGTAAGGGTAATCCCGCAATTAGCCGTGATGAGCCGTAATGGCACCGTGCGGTTCGCTGCGACTGCCCGTGGTTTCACGCCTTCCCACGCCTGCCAACCCGCGGTGGGCTGGGCCTTGTGAGCCGTGCGTAGAGCCGCTCTGGGTCCTTCGCGCTTTGTGACAAGCTGACTGGCCGCAGGTCAGGCTTCGGGCTGGATGCAGTCGGTCACAAACCTTTGCCCCCGCGCAGGTCTGCAGCACTACCATGGCATTCCACAACACCACGTTTTCCGGGTGACCTGCGGGGTGGGCACCGGGGCCAGCCAGCGCGCATACGCATGGCAGCGCTCAGCCACTCCAGGCACGCGCAGCTTGCCGTGTGCCGCAGACAACGTGGCAAGGCCATGCCCGGCGCGGATGGCGGATGGCCGGGCTTTCGCACCCAAGGGATCAGCGCTGCAGGCACCGCAGCGGCCGGCCCGGTGGGTATTCCGTAGCGGTGCTGCGCCAGCACCGACCGATTGAACCAGCAGGAGTGCATACATGTCCTATATCGATGGTTTCGTGATCGCTGTGCCCACCGCCAACAAGGAAAAATTCATCGCCCATGCGCGCACCTTGGACCCCATCTTTCTGGAGCTGGGCGCTCTGCGGGTGATCGAGGCGTGGGGCGACGATGTGCCCGACGGCAAGCTCACCGACTTCCGGCGCGCAGTGCAGGCCACGCCCGACGAGACGGTGGCTTTTTCGTGGGTTGAATGGCCGGACAAGGCCACGCGCGACGCCGGCATGAAAAAAATGATGGAAGACCCGCGCATGGACCCGTCCGCCCCCGGCAACCCGCCTATGCCTTTTGACGGCAAACGCATGATCTTCGGGGGCTTTGAACCGGTGGTCGAAGTGAAGGCCTGAAGTGGGCGGGGCAGGGCGCTAGCGCCTGCTCCGCAACGCCCGGGCCCGCGCCTGGGCCTGCTCCGCCACGGTCAGAGCACCCACACCGCGCCGGCGTGGGCGCGGCCGTGGGCATTCACCACACACCGTCAGGTGTCACCACTGGTAGGCCAGCTTGGCGACCGCCGTGCGTCCTTCCCCCATATTGCAGGCCAGGGCAAAGAAGCACGATGCCACGTAGTAGCGATTGGTCAGGTTGCGCACATTCAGGCTGGCAGTCCAGCCTTTCCAGCGCGGATCGGCCTGGGCCAGGTCATAGCGCAGCGACAGGTCCCACAGGGTGTAGGCGGGCACTTTGAACGTGTTCAGCGCATCGCCCCACGCGCTGCCCGTGTAGCGGGCACCCAGGCCGACGCCCAGGCCCTGGAGCACGCCGTCATCGAAACGGTGGTCCACCCACAGCGAAGCCATGTGTGCCGGGGCCTTGAACAGACCCTTGCCTTGCACCGTGTAGCCGCTGGACGATGCGTTGTCCTTGGTCACGACGATGTCGTTGTAGCTGTACGCGGCGGCCACACGCATCTGGCGTGTCAGCTGCAGCACGCCTTCCAGCTCGATGCCACGGGAGCGCGTTTCCCCCGTCTGCACGTTGTAGCGCTCATCGTCCGGGTCGATGGTGCTCACGTTCTGGCGGCGCAGGTCAAATGCCGCCAGCGTCACAAAGCTGTCCTGTCCTGGAGGCTGGTATTTGATGCCCACTTCCACCTGCTTGCCCGTTTCCGGGTCGAACGAGGTGTTTCCCCGCGCGGGAGACGTGGCTCCCGTCACCGGCGTGAAGGATTCCGAATACCCCACATACGGGGCCAGGCCGTTGTCAAAGACATAGTTCAGGCCGGCGCGTCCGGTGGTGGCCGACCAGCTGCGGTTGGTGGTGAATTCGCCGGTCCAGCGGTCCTGCACTTCGGTATCCACTTTGTCATGGCGGCCACCCAGCGTCAGCACCCAGCCGCCCAGCTTGATCTGGTCCTGCAGGTACACGCCCGTCTGCGTGGTGCGGGTGGAGGCATTGACCCAGGAGGTGTAGGCCGAGGTGTCCACCGCCGCGCCATAGTGGGGCGCAAACACGTTGTCCAGCACGGGGCCCACGCCCCATTTCTCGTTGCGGATCGTATGGCTGCGGCTGTAGTCCAGGCCCACCAGCAACTGGTGTTCGGCCGCGCCGGTCTTGACACGGCCCAGCAGGTGGTTGTCCAGCGCCACCACATCCCCGTAGGCATGGCGCAGCTGGTAGTTGCGCAGCAACTGCGTGCCGTTCACCAGACCGCTGGCGCGTGCCAGATAGTTCTCGTGGTTGTCGAAATCACCGTAGCGGAAGTTCTGGCGCACGCTCCAGTCGTCGTTGAACTCGTGGCGGAATTCATAGGCCAGCGATTTCTGCTCCTGGGTTTCCCGGTCAAAGCCCGGCTCGCCCAGGAACCGGTCCATGGGCATGCGGCCGTACGGGCTGCTGCCGTTGACGGCCGCCCAGGGCACGTTGGTGCTCGCCAGTGCCCAGTTCTTCTGGTAGACAGCGCGCACATCCAGGCTGGTGCGCGCATCGGGTTGCCAGCGGATGGTGGGCGCCAGGTACACGCGGTCGTCCTTTTGGTGGTCGATGACCGCATCCGCCTTGCGGCCCAGCGCCACCATGCGGTAGAGCAAGGTCTTGTCTTCGTTCACAGGGCCGCTGACATCGGCAGCCAGCTGCATGCGGCGGTCCGTGCCGGGCGACAGCTCGATCTGCCCGCGCTGGTAATCGGTGGGCTGCTTGGACACCAGGTTCACAATGCCCCCGGGGTTGGACTGGCCGTACAGCCCGGACGTCGGCCCCTTGAACACCTCCACACGCTCCACGCCATAGGGCTCTTCGGCCATCATGCCGAAGAAGCCCAGCGGCCGGTAGCGCAGGCCGTCCACGTAGAAATCGGCGGACTGGAACCCCCGGATGTAGACATTGGTCGCCGCATTCTGCGCACCGCCGCTGTCGGGCCGCACATTGGCCAGATACCGCATGCTTTCGCCCAGATGCTGCACGCCCTGGTCATCCATCCGCTCGCGCGTGACCACCGAGATCGACTGCGGCGTTTCCACCAGCAGTGCATCCGTCTTGGTGCCGGTCGAAGCGCGCCGCGCCACATAGCCGCCGGCGGGGCCCCAGGCGGATTCGCGCTCGGCCTGCGCCGTCACCCGCACCTCGCCCATAGTCGTGCCCTGGCCGGCTGCGGCACCCGGAGCCACCACCGGCAGCGCACGCAGCACATAGCTGCCCGGGCCGGCCGCCTGGGCCTGCAGGTTGGAGCCGGCCAGCAGGCGCACCAGCGCGTCGTCCACGGCGTAGCGGCCGTTCAGGCCGGGCGTGTTCCGGTTCTGCACCAAGGCCGGGGGCGCACTGATGCTGATGCCAGCATCGGCGGCAAACACCGTCAGGGCCGCGCCCAGCGGACCCGCCGGGACCTGGAAATTCCGGGCCGTATCGGTAGCCTGTGCGGCCGGCTGGGCCAGAACGCCCAGCGGTGCCATGGCGCCCGCTGCCAGCGCCAGGGTGATGAGCAGGGCATGGGCGGTGGCGGTGTGACGCAGGTCACGCGAATGAAAGGATGCGGGGCGGGCCGTGTGGGGCGTATGGGCCACGCAGGAAGAGGGCAGGGAGACCATGGTGTTCCTTGGGGAAAGTGCGATGGAAAAGTGCAGTGCAAAAAAGCGCTCCATCGAACAGGACACACCGGTCGTGCAAAAGGGGCCAAACAGGGGGCAAACCGGTGCCGGGCCGGGGACACACCACGCCCCCACGGCCCCCAAAAATCAATTGGCAGGCAGCACGGTGACCCAGTAGCGGGTGCGGTAGATCACCTGCACCGGCAGCAGGTGCACCAGGTTCTGCAGCACGGCATCGGTGTCGGCCAGCTGGAAAGCTCCGGTCAGCCGCAGGCTGGCCACGGCCGGGTCGCAGCGCAGCAGGCCATGGCGGTAGCGGCCCAGCTCGGCCACAAAGTCGCCCAGCCGCACATCGTCCACGGCCAGCACGCCCCGGGCCCACTGGCCGGCGCTGCTGTCGGCCGGCTGCGCGGGCGCCACCTGGTGGCGGTCGAACGCGGTCTGCTCGCCCGCCTGCAGGCGCAGCGCCGTGGCGGCGTCCCGCGGCTGCACTTCCACTGCCCCTTGCAGCACGGCCACTTGGCTGCGGTCGCCCTCGGTGCTCACGCTGAAGCGCGTGCCGATGGCGCGCACCCGGCCCTGGGGCGTCCACACCACCAGGGGGCGGGGCACAGGATTCGGGTCGGGAGCGGTTTCCAGAAACACCGCTCCGGAGCGCAGGTGGATGCTGCGCTGGTGGCCGTCAAATTCGATCTGCACCACCGTGGCCGTGTCCAGCGTCATGCGGCTGCCATCGGCCAGCGTCCAGCTGCGCCATTCGCCGGTGGCCGTGGCGTGGCTGGCCGTCCAGCGCTGCCAGGGCTCGGTGCGCCAGGCCAGCCAGCCCGCAGGCGCGGCCACCATCAGCACGGCCAGGGCGCGGACGGCATCGCGGCGCGCCACGCGCTGGGGCCGGCGCAGGCTGCTGCCCAGTGCGGACGGCACGCCGGCGGCGCGCTGGCTCACGGCCAGGGCACGTTGCCAGGCCTGTTCATGGGCGGGGGCCTGGGCACGCCAGGCGGCGCAGGCCTGGTGGTCGGCGGCCGTGGCATCACCGTCTTGCAGCTGCACAAACCATTCGGCAGCCTGCAGGGCGACTTCGCGTGACAGCGGGGGCGGTGCGGCAGTGGAAACGGAAGCCGACGCAGCGGATGCGGTGCTGCGGTTCATGGCGCCAGCAAAATGCATTCGGCCATGGCCTGGGCCATATAGCGCTTGACGGAGCGCAGGCCCATGCCCAGCTCCTCGGCAATGGCCGCATAGGTCAGTCCCTCCACCTGGGACAGCACAAACACGGAACGCACCTTGGGCGGCAGGCTGTCCAGCATGGCATCCAGCTCCTGCAGGCTCTGCAGAATGACCAGCTGCTGCTCGGGCGACGGCGCCTGGGCCTCGGGCAGGGCGGCCAGGGCCTCCAGATAGGCCTGCTCCAGCGACTGGCGGCGCAGGTGGTTGATCAGCAGCCGCCGTGCCACCGTGGCCAGGTAGGCGCGCGGTTCACGCAGCGGCGCAGTCTGCAGGTCGGCCTGGCCCGCAGGCGTGGCCAGCAGGCGCACAAAAGTGTCCTGCGCCAGATCGGCCGCTTCCCAGGCATTGCCCAGACGCCGGCGCAGCCAGCCCTGCAGCCAACCCTGGTGCGCGGTGTACAGGGCGGTGACTTCGGGGTGGGCGGCGGTGGGCATGGCAGACATGGCGCAAGTGCAGGCAGGAGGGGGTGTCGGCAAAGGGCGTCATTATGAGATCAATTCTCATTTGCAAGAAGCCCTTGCGGTCTCCCGTGGCGAACCGGCCACTGCGCTGCTGGCACTGCGCCGTCTGTAGATCGCCTACAAGCAACCCATGGCACTTGACAGCGCGCCGCTCCGCTTCATTCCGCTTTACTCCGCCTTGTCTCGCCTTATTCCGGCTCATTCCGTTTCACGCAGCGTGCGCCGCTCCACGCCCAGATCCCCCAGGCGCGGCACGCGTGCTTTCAGCCAGCGTCCCAGCGCCCGGATGGCGCTGTCGTGGGCGCTGCCCCGCGGCCAGACCAGGTGGTAGCCGTCGCCGGTGGGCACGGCCGTGGGCACGGCGGCCACCAACTGGCCGCTGCGCAGGGCGTCTGCGGACAGGGCCAGGTCGGCCATGCTGACGCCGTGGCCCTGGATGGCGGCGGCCATGCCTTGTTCCAGCGTGTCAAACACCAGGGCCGTGGGGCTGTCCGGCTCCCGGGGCAGACCCAGGCCGACGCACCAGCGGCGCCAGTCGCGCCGGTCGGGGGAGGGGTGGATGACCACGGTGTGCGGCAGTTGTTGCAGCAGCCGTGCGGCCTGTGCAGCCAATGCTGCGGGATCGGGAACATCGGGCGCTCCCGGTGCATGGGCGATGGGGGGCAGACCCAGTTGCGCCGCCACGGCCGGGCTGCACACCGGCAGCAGCCATTCATCCACCAGCTTTAGGCTGTGCCACTGCGGGTGCGGGCGAAAGTGGCCCAGCAGCACCGCGCAGTCATAGGGCTCGCTGGCAAAGTCCACATGGTCCACATCCATCCACTGGCTGTGCAGCAGCACCCGTTCCTGCGGCAGTGCGGGGCGGTGGGCCTGCAGCGTCGCCAGCAGCCAGCGGGTGGTGAGCGAGGTCGGGGCCTTCAGCCGCAGGCCGTCGCTGCGCTGCTGCATGCGGGCGCAGGCGCGTTCGATGGTGCGAAAACCCGCGCTCAACTCCTGCGCCAGCAGCTGGCCTTCGGCCGTCAGGGCCACGCGTGGGCCGTGGCGGGTGAACAGCGGGCGCTGCAGCTGCGCCTCCAGCGTGCGGATATGGCGGCTGATGGCGCTGGGTGTGAGGTGCAGCTCCTCCCCCGCACGGGTGAAGGACGCAGTGCGTGCGGCAGCCTCAAAGGCGCGCAGGGCATACAGCGGGGGCAGGGACATGGTGCGGGGCCCGCCCCACCGCAAGCGGTCTGCCGGGCGGGCATTGTGCGTAAAACTCACAGTGTAGATGCGTTATTTGCGTTTTGCGCGCACGCCGGCTCCCGCCAGAATCCGGCCCCGTTTCGGTCCCTTTGGGTCCTTTCTCCTGCCACTGCCTCTGTCCGCTCCCATGCCCACTGCCCTGTTGCTGTCCTATGTGCTGTCCATCGTGCTGCTGATTGTCACCCCCGGCCCGGTCGTGGCCTACATCACCCAGGTGGCGCTGCAGCAGGGCCGGGGCATGGCCTGGCGTACGGCCCTGGGCACCAGCTGCGGGGCGCTGGTGCTGATGGCGCTGGCAGCGCTGGTGGTGGGCGGGGTGCTGGTGCTGCATCCGCAGGCCCTGGCCTGGCTGGGGCTGGCGGGCAGCGGCTTTCTGATGGTGCTGGCAGTCGGCGGCCTGCGTGCCTGGGGCGCCGCAGGGCGGCACAGCACATCGGCTGCAGGGGCTCCCACCGGGCGCCAGGGCGGCTGGCGGCGCGGCTTTGGCGTGGCCGTGGCCAACCCCAAGGACATTCTGTTCTTTGCTGCGCTGTTCCCGCAGTTCCTGCATGCCGCCACCAACCCGCTGGCACGGCTGGGCCTGCTGGCCGCCATCTGGCTGGGGCTGGACCTGCTGATCCTGGCCGGCTACATCGCTGCCGCCCAGCACCCGCGCGTGCAGCGCCACCAGCGGGTGCTGACACTGTGGTCCCTGCTGGCGCTGCTGGCCATGGCGCTGCTGGCGGCCGTCTGGTCGCTGCAGGCGCTGTGGCCGCAAGGGTGATGATGCTGGACGGCGGTGCGCGGTGCCCGTGGGCGCTGCGGTCTTTTCCTCTGCGCACCCTGGCTGCCGTGGTGCAGTCTCGCCCCTGCTGTCCTCCGGCGCATCTCGGCTGGGTGGTGGACTCGGCTTACGGGCGGATCGCGCTGCGGTAGGCCGCCGCCAATTCGTCCAGTGCGGCGCAGGCCCGTGCATCGCGGGTGTGGCTATGCAGCAGGACCGGGAGGCGGGGCAGGGCCGGCAGGCCCAGCCGGACTCCCACGTCGACGGCCCCCAGGGGCAGCATGCGCGGCGCCAGGGCGGCAATGCCCAGGCCGGCCATCACGGCCTGGCTGACGGTGGCCACCCCGCCACCCACAAATACTTCGGCCCAGGGCAGGGCGGCGGCATCCAGCAGCTTGCTGGCCATCTGGCGTACGCCACAGGGCTCGGCCAGGGTCACGATGGGCAGGGGCTCGCCCGCGCGCGGCTGCCAGTGCGGGGCCGCCAGCCAGCCAAACGGCTCTTCGGTCAGCACTTCGCCGTCGGTGCGCCCGCTGTGCAGGCGCACCAGGGCGGCATCCAGTTCGCGCCGGTCATAGCGTTGCAGCAGCTCGCCGGAGGAGCCTATGCGCAGCACGATCAGCAGATCGGGGTGCCGGGCGTTCAGGCGGGCGGCCAGCGCCGGCAGCTCGGGCCCGGCCACATGGTCGCTGATGCCGATGACCAGGCGCTGGCGCGCGCCGGTGAAGGCGCTCAGGGCATGGTGGTGGGCCTCCAGCAGCGCACGCGCATGCGCCACAAAAGCCGTGCCCTGGGGTGACAGCTCCACATAGCGGGGCGTGCGTTCCAGCAGGCGGCAGCCCAGCCGGTCTTCCAGGCGCTTGAGCTTCAGGCTCACGGCGGCCTGCGTGGTCTGCAGCGTTTCGGCGGCGCGGGTGAAGCTGCCCAGCTCCGCCACCTGCAGAAAAGTGGCCACGGCATCCAGGTCCAGAGGGCGTTGCACAGGCTGTTTTGTCATTTCAAAAGTTTATCAATGAAATTCCTTTTGATAAATATTTGAAATGCCTAGCATGCAGACATCTTTCATTCTTCACTTGCGGAGGTGTTCCATGCCCCTGACCCATATCACCCTGCGTGCCGGCAAGCCCGAGGCCTACCGGCAGGCCATCTTCGACAGCCTGCACCAGGCCATGCACGCCACATTCAATGTGCCTGAGGACAACCACTTCGCCACCATGGCGGAATGCGAGGCCTCCCACTTCCGCTACAACGCCTCCTACCTGGGCGTGGCCCGCAGCGACGATCTGGTGATCATCCAGATCACCGCCAACAACACCCGCAGCGAGGCGCAGAAGAAAGCGCTGTACCGCCAGATCGTGGAGGGCCTGGGCCGCAGCCCCGGTGTTCGCCCGGAGGATGTGTTCATCAGCCTGATCGAGGTGGAGCGCGCCAACTGGTCGCTGGGCCATGGCGAGGCGCAGTACGCCTGAATGTGCCTAAATACGCTTGACCCGGCGCCGGGGCTAGACCCATGGCCTGGACTCCGGCTGCAATCCCATGTCCGCCCCGGCCTCCCGCTCCTGCGCAGCCGTTTCCAGCAGCCACTCGCGCAGGGCGGCGGCGGCCGGGCGCAGCGGCGTGTGGCGCGGGGACACCAGGTAATAGCCCTTGTCCACGGCCATGCGCAGGCCCAGCGGCTCGCACAGCACGCCGTCGCGCAGCTCCTGCTGGACCAGCAGCGGGCTGCTCAGCACCACGCCCTGGTGGTGGCGGGCGGCCTCGATGGCCAGCATCGACTGGTCAAAGTGCAGGCTGGGCAGCTGCGCAATCTGCGCATCGCCCAGGCTGCTGAAGCGCCGCAGCCAGTCGCGCCAGTAGGGCAGCAGCGTGGTGTGCAGCAAGGTGGCGCGGGCCAGATCGTCCGGCTGGTGCAGGCCCAGGCGCTGGGCGTAGCCGGGCGCGCAGTACAGATGGGCGCTGTCGGCGTACAGCAGCTCGGCCTGCAGGCCCGGGGCCTGGCCGCCGAAGTGGCGCACCGCCAGGTCCACGCGGTCGCGCTCGAAATCCACCATGTCGGTGGTGGCGCTCAGGTGCAGCGAGATGTCCGGGCGCCGCTGCAGAAACGCCGCCATGCGCGGCGCAAACCATTTGGCGGCCAGCGTGGGCGGCATGGACAGCCACACCTGGTGCGCATCCAGCTGCCGCAGCTGGTCGCTGGCCTGCTGGATGCGCGCCAGTGCCGGCTGGACGGCGGCCCAGTAGGTCTGGGCCTCGGGCGTGGGCTGGATCTGGCGGATGCTGCGCACAAACAGCGGCTGTCCCAGCCATTCCTCCAGCTTCTGGATTTGCTGGCCCACGGCGCCGGGTGTGACATGCAGCTCCGCCGCTGCCATGGTGAAGCTGTGGTGTTTCATCACCGCATCGAAAACCGCCAGAGACTTGAGAGGGAGAGGGGTGTGCATGGTGCAGAAATTCTATTTCATGCTGGTTTTTAAATCGTTTGTCGCGTAGGCGCGGAGATTTGACAATTTCGCCATCGTGGATCGCCTGTGGGCGTGAGGAGTTGGTATGTCGGAGTGTGAGCACATGGTGGAACAAGCAGCGGTGCCAGAAGCGGGGCAAGGAATAGGGTTAGTCATGGGCCGATGGACAGGACGCGTGATGGCGCGCAGCCTGCAACGGGGGCACGCATGAAGGCCCGGGGCGCTTGGGGCCTGGTGCTGGTCGCCGCCGCCATCCTGATGGTGACCATGGGTGCGCGGCAGTCGCTGGGGCTGTTCATGTCGCCGCTCAACTCGGCCACCGGCCTGGGCATTGCCAAGATCAGCCTGGCCATGGCCATCGGCCAGCTGGTGTGGGGGGCGGTGCAGCCGGTGTTTGGCGCCGTGGCCGACCGCTGGGGCCCTGGCCGGGTGATCGTGATCGGGGCTGCGCTGCTGGCGGCCGGCTGCGCGCTGACCACCCAGGTCACCAGCGAATGGGGGTTGATCGTGGCCGTGGGCCTGCTGAGCGCCGCCGGCGCCGGGGCGGGCAGTTTCTCCATCCTGATCGGCGCGACGGCGCAGCGCATTCCGGCCAACCGCCGCTCGGTGGCGGGCGGGGTGATCAACGCCGGCGGCAGCATGGGCCAGTTCATTTTTGCACCGCTGAACCAGGCGGTGATGACGGCATTTGGCTGGGTGTCTGCCATGTGGATGATGGCCGTGCTGGCGCTGTCCACCGCGCCCATGGCCTGGTGGCTGCGCGGCACGCCGCGTGCGGCCGCTGCGGCAACCCCGCAAGCCCCTTCCGCCACAGTAGCCCCGGCTGCTGCGGCAGCGCCCGCCGGCACCACGCTGCGCGAGCAGCTGCGCCAGGCGCTGCGCAACAAGAGCTACTGGTGCCTGCACGCCGGGTTCTTCACCTGCGGCTTCCACATTGCCTTTCTGGTGACGCACATGCCGGGTGAAGTCGATCTGTGCGGCCTCAGCGCCAACGTGGCGTCCACCTCGCTGGCCATCATAGGCCTGGCGAACGTGGCGGGCAGCCTGGTCGTCGGCGCCCTGGGCGAGCGCGTGCGCATGAAGATGATCCTGTTCTGGATGTACCTCTCGCGCGTGGTGGCCATCCTGCTGTACCTGGCGGCGCCCAAGGAGCCGGCCACCTTCTACATCTTTGCGCTGGCGCTGGGGGCCACCTGGCTGGCCACCGTGCCTCCCACGGCGGGGCTGACGGCCAAGCTCTTCGGCACCCGCTACCTGGCCACGCTGTTCGGCCTGACCTTGCTGAGCCACCAGGTGGGCGGATTTCTGGGAGCGTGGCTGGGCGGCATCGCCATCACCACCACCGGCAGCTACGAATGGATGTGGTGGGCCGATGCGGTGCTGGCCCTGCTGGCAGCGCTGGTGAACCTGCCGATCCGCGAAGCCCGCCTGCCGGCGCGCACGGCAGCGGCTGCCGCCTGACCGGCCTGCCACACCACGGCGGCTGCCGCGCAGAGTTTGCAGCAGCAGCCACCGTGGTCCTGGCCGGGGACCACGGCAGGCACACGGCACATGGCCCACCTCACATGCTGGCCAGCGTCTGGGCGTGCTGGCGGGCCAGTGCCTCCTTGCGTTCGCTGTAGCGGTCCACCAGATACGGGGCGGCAGCGCGTGTCAGCAAGGTGAACTTGACCAGCTCCTCCATCACGTCCACCACCCGGTCGTAATAGGGCGATGGCTTCATGCGGCCTGCCTCGGTGAATTCGTCATAGGCCTTGGCGACCGAGCTTTGGTTGGGAATGGTCAACAGGCGCATCCAGCGGCCCAGCACCCGCAGCTGGTTGACCGCGTTGAAAGACTGGGAGCCGCCGCTGACCTGCATCACCGCCAGGGTCTTGCCCTGCGTGGGGCGCACCGCCCCTTCGGACAGTGGAATCCAGTCGATCTGCGACTTCATGATGCCGGTCATCGCGCCATGGCGCTCGGGTGATGTCCAGACCATGCCTTCGCTCCACAGCACCAGCTCGCGCAGGGCCTGCACCTTGGGGTGGTCGGTCGGCGCGGCGTCGGGCTGGGGCAGGCCTGCGGGGTTGAAGATGCGCACCTCGGCGCCCATGCCCTGCAGCAGGCGTGCCGCTTCCAGGGTCAGCAGCTTGCTGTACGAGCGCTCGCGCAGCGAGCCATACAGCATCAGGATGCGCGGTGCGTGCGTGGACGGTTGCACCGCGTGCAGCGCCTGCTGTGTGGGAATGCGGAAACTGCCCGGGTCGAGCTGGGGGCAGAGCACGGCGGCAGAGGACACGGTGTTGGAGGTGGTGTCGGAGGGCGTATCGGGAATGGCGGTGGTGGACATGCGGTGGTGCTCAAGGATCAGGTGACAGTCAGGCGGACAGGGGGGGACAGGGGCTGGGTGAAAGACGCCAGCGCGGGTACTGGCTCAGGCGGCCCCGCTTTCGTACCAGCGGCGGCTGCGGTTCACCACCGCCACCACGGCCAGCATGGCGGGCACTTCAATCAGCACGCCGACCACGGTGGCCAGCGCGGCGCCCGAGTGCAGGCCGAACAGGGCAATCGCCGTGGCCACCGCCAGTTCAAAGAAATTGCTGGCGCCAATCAGTGCCGAAGGCCCGGCCACGCAGTGCGCCACCCCCAGCCGCCGGTTCAGCCCGTAGGCCAAAGCGGCGGTGAAGACCACCTGGATCAGAATGGGCACGGCCAGCAGTGCAATCACCACGGGCTGGGCCAGGATGGACTGGCCCTGAAAGGCAAACAGCAGCACCAGCGTCAGCAGCAGCGCAGCCATGGACAGCGGCCCCATGACTGCCGTGGCACGCTGGAAAGCGGCCTCACCCTGCTGGAGCAGGTGGCGGCGCAGCGCCTGCGCCAGGGCCACCGGCACCAGGATGTAGAGCACCACCGAGGCCAGCAGCGTGTCCCACGGCACGGTGATGGACGACATGCCCAGCAGCAGCGCCACAATGGGCGCAAAGGCCACCAGCATGATGGCGTCGTTCAGCGCCACCTGCGACAGCGTGAAATACGGGTCGCCCTTGCACAGCTGGCTCCAGACAAAGACCATGGCCGTGCAGGGTGCGGCGGCCAGCAGAATCAGGCCGGCCACATAGCTGTCGATCTGCGCCGCATCCAGCCAGGGTGCAAACAGCTGGCGCACAAACAGCCACGCCAGCAGCGCCATCGAAAACGGCTTGACCGCCCAGTTGATAAACAGCGTCACCCCCATGCCGCGGGCATGCGTCTTCACCTGCGCCAGCGCGGCAAAGTCAATCTTGACCAGCATGGGAATCACCATCACCCAGATCAGCGCCCCCACAGGCAGGTTGACCTGGGCCACCTCCATGCGGGCCACCGCGGCGGTCAGCCCCGGCAGCGCATGGCCCAGCGCCACGCCGGCGGCGATGCACAGCAGCACCCACAAAGTCAGATAGCGCTCGAACACCCCCAGGGCCGGGCGGGCCGCTGCACGCGGGGCTGAGGCGGCTGTGGCGGAGGTCTCGGTGGCGGGCATCGGGGCGGTCATCTCAGTTCGCTCCGATGCGTGCCACCAGGGGCTGCAGTGCGGCGGTGTCCAGTTGGGAAAACGGCAGCTGCACCAGCTGCAGCATGCGGTAGGCCAGGGCCTGGCGTGTCAGCTCAAACCGCTGGGCCTGCTGCTCGGGCGGGGCGGCGGAAGGGTCGGGGTAGCTCCAGTGCGCACGCACGGGGGCGCCGGGCCAGATCGGGCAGGGCTGGGCCGCCGCGCTGTCGCACACCGTGATGACCACGCGCATCTGCGGCGCACCGGGCTGGGAAAACGCATCCATGTGCTTGCTGGACAGGGTGGACACATCGACCCCCGCCGCGCGCAGCGCCGCCAGGGCCTGCGGATGCACCCGGCCGCTGGGCGCGGCGCCCGCGCTGTGGGCCTGGGCGTCTATGCCCAGCTGCCGGGCCCAGTGGTTGAACATGGCCTCGGCCAGCACGCTGCGGGCGGAATTGTGGGTGCACAGCACCAGGATGTGGGTGGTCATGGGCTCAGCCGCAAGCAGAGGGGGCGGCGGCGCCGTCGCCGGGGCAGCAACTGCCCACGGACTGGCCGCAGTCGGCGCCGGCGCAGCAGTTTTCGGTCAGGTAGCCCATCACCGCATCCATCTGCGCATAGGCCGCGCGGTAGATCAGGTTGCGGCTGCTGCGCTCCTGCGTCACCAGACCGGCGCGCACCAGTTCCTTCAGGTGAAAGGACAGGGCTGTGCCGGCCACGTCCAGCTGCTCGGCCAGCACGGAAGGCGTCAGCCCGCCTGCACCGGCCACCACCAGCGCACGGAACACGCGCAGCCGGACCGCATGGGCCAGCGCGGCCAGGGATTGGATGACTTGGTCTTCATTCATATTTCAATAATAGTTGAATTATTGAAATGAAGCAAAGGCCAGTACCAAAGCAAGCGGTGGCGGTGTGGGAGGGTGTAGGGTCTGGCCCGGAGCAGGGTCAGACCGCCCTTTGGGGTCCTGGTGGCGCAGCACCACCCCGCATCGCGGGCACTGCGTGCACAGCGCCGGGGTGTCTGGGCACAGGCTTCGTGGCCAGCCGCGTTTACCGCCGCCCTAGCACGCTGGCAAACGCCGCCGACAGGATCAGCACGCCGCCTACCACCAGCCCTGCATGTACTGCGGCGCCGCCCCACCATACGGCGGTGACCGCCGCAAACACCACTTCACACGGCATGACCACGGCGGTCACTCTGGCCGTGAGCCGTGCCGCCCCGTACTGAAGGCACAGGTTGGAGGCGAGAAAAGCCACCGCGAGGCCCGCCACCAGCACCAGCCAGGGGCCGGATAGCGACGGAAGGCGCACTTCCATCGCTGCCGCAACCGTGCCGGAAGAAAAGACTATCGCCGCAGTGCCCGCAACCAGTGCACCGCCAAGGAACATTGCAATGGCGCGGCCTTCGCTGGGCAATGCGGCCCCGCGCCTCAGCATCACCGTATTCAGCGCGAATGCAAATCCGGAAAGTGTCGCCAGCACATCCGCAAGCACCGGCTGGGTGGGGCTGCCTGGACTGGTGTCGGTGCTGGCGCCGGGCTGCATCAGAACAAAGGCGGCACCGATGACCGTCAGCACCGCACGCAGCACCGCTGGTGCCGTCATGCGCTCCTGCAGCAGCAGTCTGGCCAGCGGCAGTGACCACAGCGGCATGAGATAGAAAAGAAGCACGACCCGTACCACATCGCCTATCCCGACCGCCCAGTTGAATGCCGCGTTCGTGAAGCCCGAGGCCATCAATATCCACCACAGTGCAGGCGTTCGCGCCAGCAAGCGCACCGCGCTGGGGCGCCAGACACCGACCACGACCGCCACGACCAGGTAGATGACTGCAGTGGCCCACAGCGGGTGCATCCCCATGCTCTGCAGCTGCTTCAGCGGCCACCATGAGACCCCCCAGACCACACAGTTCAAGAGCAGGGCCAGAACCGGAGCGACGGTTGAGTTTGAAAACATGACAATCAGAAAATTCCACTAAAGTAGATTTTCTACTATAGTAGATGGCATGGCAACCCACACCTCCCCTGAGCACCTGATACCCCGCCGTGTCCGCGAAGAGCGCAACCGGCGGGGGCTGACCCTCGACCAGCTGGCCGGGATGGCGGATGTCAGCCGCGCCATGATTTCCAAGATCGAGCGGGGGCAGAGCACCCCCACGGCCGTGCTGCTGTCCAAAATTGCCGATGCGATGGGGCTGAGCCTTTCCGCTCTGATGAGCGAGCCGCGCACCCCCACCACTGCCGTGCGCAGGATGCAGGAGCAGCCACACTGGGTGGATCCGGAGACGGGCTACATCCGCCGGCTGGTCTCGCCGCCAGGGGATGACAGCGCCACGGAAGTCGTGGCGGTGGAGCTGCCCGCGCACAAGACCGTGACCTTCGCGGCCACCGAAAGCCTGCATTCAGACGACCAGGTGTTGCTGCTTGCGGGCCGGCTGAATCTGCACTGTGCAGAAGTGCTCTACGAGCTGCAGCCCGGTGATTGCGCCAGGGTGTCCACCACCCAGGAACAAACGTTTGAAAACCCGGCGGATGCGACTGCACGCTACCTGGTGATCAAGAGCCACTACCGGTGATGGGCACAGCTACCCTCCCAAAAAATGAGGAAAGAAGAGAGATGGATCTGAAGTTCAAATGGAACCGCATGGAGTCGTTCTCTGCGCTGGAGATGTACAACATCATCCAGGCACGCGAAGCCGTGTTCGTGGTGGAGCAGGCCTGTGCGTACCAGGAAGCGGATGGCGCAGACAGCCAGTCCTGGCATCTGTCCGTCCTGTTGGACGGCGAGCTGGCAGCCTATGCGCGTGTCGTCGATCCCGGCGTCAAATACCGCGAGCCGTCCATTGGCCGTGTCATGGCGGTGGCGCAATACCGCAAGCTGCAGATTGGCCGGGCGCTGGTCGCAGAAGCCATTGCGTTTGCCGAGGCCAAGTTCCCTGGAACAGGCATCCGCATCGGGGCCCAGGCCCATCTCCACAAGTTCTATGGCTCGCTGGGGTTCCAGCCGGTGGGGGATATCTATGACGAGGATGGCATTCCCCACATCGAGATGCTCAAGCCGCCCGTTGCTGTGGTTCAGAACGGATGACACAGCACTGACGATACAAACTGACGGCGGGGAGTGCGGGCGCATCACCCCGTTCTGCGACCTGGTCGGCGACCTGACGTATCCCGGTGCGGTGGTGCAGTCCATCGCCTAGTGCGCTGCACTACCGGTCTGAAGCTGTGCTCCGTTCCCTAAGGGGTGCTGCGTCTGCGTTTAGACTTGCCGCCATGTCAGCCCTCTACAACCACATGGTCGCCGCGCTCCGGGAGCACTGGACCGCCCACAGCCAACAGTATCCCCAGCGCTTTGAGCTGACCGACGCCGCGCTGCGCGAACTCAACGACACCCGCAAGCTGGTCAACGACACCATGAACTACGTGCTGCGCCCCGGCTGGGAAACAGTGTTCCTGGGCGTGCCGGTGCAGGGCGGCGGTGCGGTGAATGCGCTGGTGGCGGCCGATGGCAGCCTGCACCCGCTGGTGGAGCACGCGCCCGCCGCATAAAGCGCTGTCACGGCCGCCGGCAGCGGCTGCAGCCAGAGCCTGCTGCATTCCGGATGCCGGTCCGTACGCTGTACGCAGGACCCGGACATGAAAAAATCCGCACCGGCGAACCGGTACGGCTTGGCAGCGGTGGTGCGGCGTACTGGAATCGAACCAGTGACCCACAGCTTAGAAGGCTGTTGCTCTATCCAACTGAGCTAACGCCACACGCTTGGTTAACTGTCTGAAATGCCCTCTTGGAGAGGGCCATCACGGTGGGCGGCGCGCAGCGCGCAGCGCGCCGTATTCCCCAACCCGTGCTTTCAGGGTAGCCGCTGATTATGCCAGCGATTGGGCGTGCGGGACTTTGAGGCGCTACGCGCTCTTTCTCGATCTCCACTGCCTTCCCATCTTGCCGAAATGGTGGCCATCACGCCGGCCCACCTTGCGGCATGAGCTGCCTGAGATGGGGCGCCAGGCTGCACGGTGCCTGCAGCGGTGGTCGTGGTGTGCATGGGATTTTCCGGCTGTTTGTGAGCGCCTGTTACATTGCGCGCATGAGCAGCAAAGCAATTCCAAAGTCCCGCCAGAACGCCACGGGGCTGACAGGCTATCTCGCAGGCAATTACCCGCTGCGCACCGTGTTCTGGGGCTTTGGCCTGGGCGGCGGCGCCGTGTGCATTCTGGCCATGTACGCACTGGCCACTAACTTACCCGCTATGCAGGCAACGGCCTGGCAGTTCGGTCTACTCTATGCCTGCGGCTGGTGGCGGGCCACATGGAAGTCCGCCGGCCAGTACGCCGGGCCGCCAGAGTGGCAGCGTAGCGCCAAGGCAGCCGTCGTGGTTACCGCTGTGCTGGTCATGGGCGTGGCCGTGTATGCCAGCCGCCTGAACCGCATTCCCTTCAGCAGCTAAGCGCAGGGGGCATGGGTGGGCGTTCCACAGAACAAGCAGGAACTGCTGGAGGCCATCCAGACCACGCATGCCAAACTGTGGGCGGATCTGTGCACCATCCCCGATGCGCGCGCCCATGAAGCCTCCATGGAAGGCCATGCCAAAGACACATTGATGAGTCCGGCGCATCTGGTGGCCTACCTGGTCGGCTGGAGCCTGCTGGTGCTCAAGTGGTGCGACCGCAAGGCCCAAGGGGAGCCCGTCGATTTTCCGGAGACGGGCTACCACTGGAACGAGTTGGGGCTGCTGGCGCAGAAGTTCTACGCCGACCACGCGCACCAGGACTACCGCGTGCTGCTGCAGCAGTTCGCCCAGGTGCACGCGCGCATCCTGGCGCTGGTGGAAGCCAGTAGCGAGGCGCAGCTGTACGGCGCGCCCTGGTATGGGAAATATCCCCTGGGGCGCATGATCCAGTTCAACACCTCATCCCCCAACGCCAATGCGCGGACTCGCATCCGTAAGTGGAAGAAGCTGCACCAGTTGGCTTGAGGGTGTTCGCTGGCATGCGCCAGATCTTGCCATCTTGTGTATCCATCGCCGGGATGACAGAAGGTGCCTGAATCATGGAGCGACCTGCCATCTGCAGATGGCCGCGTTCAGCCAAGAACAGACCGCAGGCATTCGAAGGGGAATGTTGGCTTATTGCTGTTGCTGTGCCCACCGGGCATGGCGCTGGCTCAGCAGCATGCTTCACGGTGCGAGTCGGTGTGCGGTGGTGCGGAGGCAGTCTCTTTCTGCAGCCGGTGGATGCCGGTCGCCACGATCGGTTCCAGCGCAGCCAGCAGCTCCCGGTGTGCAGGGGTCAAAGGCTGGGTGCTGGCCATTTCGATAACGGCAACCACCTGGCCGGCATGCCGTATCGGCACTAGCAGAAGAGACGCTGGTGCGCAGTGACCAAGGCCTGAGCGGATACGCAGGTACTGCGGACCCGGGGCCTCCACCAGCACGGCTTCGGCGGTGCTGGCACAGCGGGCCATCAGCCCGGTGGTCATCGGAAAATCGGCAAGTGCCTGGGAGGGCGTGGCGGCCGTGCCTGCATAGTGCGCCAGGGCCTGAAAGCGCTGATCGCTTCCAACCACCACGGCTATGAGGCTCTGGCCCAGCGGCAGATGGCGTGCCAGTTCCCAGAGGGTGACCTGGCCGAAGGCTTCCAGCGAATTCACCAGCTGCAACCCCCGCAGCAGATCGGACACTGCCTTGCCGCGTGCGACTTCGTCGTGCATCTGCTGCTGGCTTTCGCGCAGCGCCTGTACGGTCAGACGGTGCCGGGCCACCTCGCGGTGAAGCCGCCGGGCCCAGAAGGCCATGGCAAGCAGCAACCCCGCCAGCGCCGAACCCGCAGGAATCCCCCAGGTCACGAACAGATCGCGCCACCGGTGGTCGGTGTCGAAGGAGGCTGAGTACATCTGGTACTCCATCAGCGACACGCCATACTTGTTGCGCCAGGAGATATCCAGTCCCGACCCGACGCGGCGGCTCTGGCTGAAGAAGGCGCTCAGTGCCTGCTCCAGATCCGGGGTATTCGGGGAAATGCCCCAGCCAACCTGTGTGAGTTCCCCCACTGGAAACAGCAGATCGAGGTTGTCCAGATCGTCACGGACCCATTTGAAGGCCGATTCGGCGGCGATGACAGTGAAGTCGGCACGGCGCTGTGCCACTGCTTGCATGGCCTGTGCGGTCGCCATTGGGTGGATAGTGATGGGCGTATTTTTGTTGGTGGCGTTGTAGGTGCGCAGCCATCCTTCATACGCCGTGCCGGCCTGCACGGCCGCCGTGCGCCCGGCCAGGTCTTCCGGGCTGCGCAAGATGGAGCGCGCGTCTGGCCGCGCCACCACCACGTTGCGGGTCGAGAAATACGGCACCAGCACCATTTTCTGTTCGCGCCACGGGGTGATGTGCAGGTCGTTGGGGTACAGGTCGCAGCGGCCCGAGGCCAGCGGTGCGGCTTCGTAACGCGCATCGCGCTGGACCACGCCTTGGGCGTTGACGAACTGCGCATCCCAGGTGGGCAGGTTTTCCACCCTGGCGGGCACCCCCAGGTAGCGGGCAAATTCCTGGGCGTTGGTGCGGTAGAAGTCCGCGCTGGATCCGGCCACGCACACGCGCAGCTCCCCCGTGTTGCGAATCTCTGCCAGCGTCCGGCCATGGGTAGACCCCGCTCCAGCCAGGGCTGCAGCGGCCACCAGGGGGAGGAGGGGGCGCAGGAGCGTCTGCATGGCGTGCGCCTACAGGGCTTGAGCCTGGGCCCGGTCCAGGGCTGCCAGGGCCGCCGTGAAGTCGACCCGGTCAATCGCGCGCGCCACCGGGGTCAGTTGCGCCGCCAGCGGATCGGCTTCCGCGGCCAGGCGCTGCGTCAGCGCTTGCAGCAGGTCGACGGCTTCGGCATCGCTGTCCTGCAGAAGTTGACGCAAGCCCTGCAGCATCGTCGCCGTGGCGGCGGAGCGTGTATGCGGGGGCTGCACGGCGGACACCGTTGCCTGTGCAATACCCTGCGGGCGTGGCAACTGCTCCAGGGCCGTAATCAGGGGCTGCAGCAGCGCCTCCACCTGGCCCAGCAGAGGCAGCACACCGGTCCTGGAAGGAGTGGTCTGGCATGCCGCTTCCAGCCCCGCAGCCGCAGTGGCCAGGGCCTGGGCGCCAATGGTTCCAGACGCCCCTTTGAGCGTATGGGCCAGGCGCGTCGCCAGCGGGGCATCGCCTGCCTGCACGGCGGCCGTGAAGGCGGCCGCAAAACCTGCCTGCTCATGGGCGTAGAGGCCCAGCAGGCGGCGGTAGAGGCGGGCGTCCTGCTGCACGATGTGCAGACCTGCTGCCAGATCCACCCCGGGAAGTTTGGGCAGCTCTGACAGTTCCGAGCGTTTCGGCACAGCCGGCAATGACGGCGCTCCAGCCAGGGGCGGAGGGGGCGCCCCGCCTGGGGTCCCCGGTGGCGGGCCTGCACCAGCCTCCGGGCCGGTAAGCGGGCGGCCGATCCAGCGGGCCAGGCAGGCAAACATCTCGCCCACCCGCAGGGGCTTGGGGATGTGGTCCACCATGCCGGCCTCGATCACCTTTTCCCGGTCCCCCGCCATGGCATTGGCCGTCATGGCAATGATGGGCAGGGCATCCAACCGTGGCTGGGCGCGGATCTTCTGTGTGGCGACAAAGCCGTCCATCACGGGCATCTGGCAGTCCATCAGCACCGCATCGAAGCGTGGATCCTGTGCCAGGCAGTCCAAGGCCTCCTGGCCATTGCAGGCCACCACCACGTCGATGCCTGCATTGCGCAGCAGCTCCTGCGCTAGTTCCTGGTTCAGCTCGTTGTCCTCCACCAGCAGCACCCGGGTCCCCTGCAACTGCTGCAAATGCTCTTTTTGCCCCTGCTCCCTGGTTGCGGCGCGGGACTGCACCAGTTGGCCTTTGCCCAGCGCCTCTCCCACGGCTTCCAGCAAGGTGGATGGTGTGACGGGCTTGGTGAGCACGGCATTGACATGGGCTCCCCGGGTCTGCAGTGCCGTCATGGCCTCTTCACGCCCGAAGGCCGTCACCATGATGACGGCAGGTGCGTCCCCTCCGTGAGAAGACTGCATTCGTGCCACGGCTTCGGCGCCGTCCATCCGGGGCATGCGCCAATCCATCAGCACCAGGTCATAGGCAAGCTGCCGCTCGTTGGCCTGCCGGACTAGCGACAGGCATTCATCGCCGTCCCGGGCCACGTCCACCTCCAGGCCGAAGTTCCGGGCCATGGTCGAGAGGATCTCCCGCGCGGCAGCGTTGTCGTCCACCACGAGGATGCGCAGTCCCAGCAGCTCCTGCGAGTCGAACATGCGCTGAGGCATCGGGTCGGGCTGCAGGCCGAAACGGGCGTGGAAGTGGAAGGTGGAGCCGTGCCCCAGCGCGCTCTCCACCCAGATGCGGCCCTGCATAAGCTCCACCAAGGTGCGTGATATCGCCAGCCCCAGGCCGGTCCCGCCATAGCGACGGGTAGTGGAGCTGTCCGCTTGGCTGAAGGACTGGAACAGCCGCGTGCACTGCTCTTGCGTCATGCCGATGCCCGAATCCTGCACCCAGAAGTGCAATTCCACCTCCTCCGGCGTTTGGGCCACCATTTCCGTTCCCAGGATGACTTCGCCGTGCTCGGCGAACTTGACCGCATTGCTGCACAGATTGACCAGCACCTGCCCCAGCCGCAGCGGGTCGCCCACCAGGGTGGCGGGCAAGCCGGACGACGTATTGAACAGCAACTCCAGACCCTGGTCCTCGGCCTTGATGCCGATGAGGTTGGCCACATGGTCCAGCACGTCCGCCAGCTTGAAGTCGACCTTCTCCATGGACAGCTTGCCGGCCTCGATCTTGGAGAAATCCAGGATGTCGTTGATGATGCCCAGCAGGTTTTCCGCCGAGTGATTGACCTTCTCGATGTAATTGCGCTGTTTGGCATTCAGCGTGGTCTGCAAGGTCAGGTGCGACATGCCGATGATGGCATTCATGGGCGTGCGGATTTCGTGGCTCATATTGGCCAGAAACTCGCTCTTGGCGCGGGTGGCTTCCTCGGCCAGTTCGCGGGCGTGACGCACCTCGTCCTCGGCGCGGTGGCGCTGCGCCACATCGCGCACCGATGCGCACACGCATTCGCCCCGGCCGCCCACATCGGGCAGGCGGGAAATCCCCACCTCGATGGGGATTTCCGTCCCGTCCTTGCGCAGGCCGTACACACGGATACCGTCAGCGCCCATCAGGTGGGAGCCGCCTTCCTGGGCAAAGGTATCCCGCTGTGCGGCATACCCATCCCGCGCATAGAAGGGGATCAGCGTTGCGATGGGCATGCCGATCAGCTCCTCCTCCACATAACCGAACATCGTTCCCACCAGGGGGTTGGCCAAAGAGATGCAGCCCTCCGGATCCAGGACCAGCATCCCATCGGGCGAGGATTCGATGATGCTGTGGTACCAGGTCTCGGTGGCCTTGATCGCGTCCTTCTGCCGTGCCAGCTCGTCGGCCTGCCGCTCCAGCGTCCGGGCCTGGGCCTGGGTTTCCTGTAGCAACTGGTGGGTGGCCAGATTGCGCTCCATGATCTCCAGATTGGCCGCAAGCGACGGCATCAGGGCATCCAGCAGCGCCTGGCGGCCGGGGGGGCTGGGCTCCAGGCTGGCGATCTCCAGAACGCCCAGCAGTTCATCCCCCCGCATGACGGGCAGCACGTTGATGGAGCGCGGCGCTGCCTCCCCCAGTGCAGAGCCCACGCGCACATAGTCTGCTGGGGGATTGGTCAGCACAATGGGGCTGCGCTCCACGGCGCATTGCCCCACCAGCCCTTGGCCCAGCGGAATGTACGACTCCTGGGACTGGACCTCACACTGCGCAAAGCCCCCCAGCAGGCGCAACCGGCGATCCGCCTTTTCGTAGAGATACAGCACCCCATGTCCCACACCCAGCAAAGGCGCAGTCAAGGTGAAGAAACGCTGCGCCAGTTCGGCAAAGGTGTGGGTGGCCTGCAGCTCCGCTGAAATCGAGGCGGTATGCGCCTTCACCCAGCGCTGTACCTCCAGCTCGCGCGCAAAGCCCTGCAGCACCGCCACCGCACGTGCCAGTGCACCCACGTCGTTCTGGTAGGCGGTGTGTGGCACTTCCTGCTCCAGGTCGCCGGCGGCGATACGCTCCACCGCCGTGCGCAATTCCACCGCAGAAACGCGGATGGAACGGACGATGAGCCAGGCGAGCAGCACGCTGGACAAGCCGCCCAGCGCCAGCAGGACCATGCCGCGCAGCCGGGTTTCATCGGCCAGAACCTGCACCGCCTTGAGGGTGGCGCGGGCACTCTGCTCCTTGGAAGTAGCGATGGCTTCCATGGTCTGGCCCACGGTGTCGCCCATCGTTCTGAACTCCCGGCTGGAAATGCGCAGCCGGGCCTCGTTCAGGCGGCCCTGGCGGGCCAGCTCCAGCATGTGCTCCAGGGCCTGGCGGTAGGCGGCATAGTTCTGCTCGAATGCCGCCAGTCTGCGCCGGTTGTCCTCCTGGCCGATGCGTTTGCGCAGCTCCGCCACTTCACGGTTGATGTCCGCATGCGCCTTGTCCAGTTGTCGCATGGCATTGGCGTGGTCCGTTTCATCGTTGGTCAGCAGCGCATCGCGCAGCGAGCGCTCCATGTCGGCATAGAAGAACTGCACGGCCCGCGCATCGGAGATGCCTTGCAGCTCGTTCTCGTACATGTCCTCGATCTGGTGGCTCACCTTTCCCACCGTGTACAGCCCGAGCATGCTGATCATGGCGGCCATCAGAAGCACCACCGCAAAGGCAGTGGCCAGCTTGGCCGTCAACGAAGAGCGGTGGTAGTGCTGAACCAGTCCGGTCATGGAATAAGCGCCTCTTCTCACGAGCAGTGCAGGGATCCGCTATCGGGGCCGCTCGCCCTGGCGGGGCTGGGGGCAATGGGGGAAAGGCACTCGAAAGCTAGGCGATGGAGCCGATGTCGCCTTTGGCGAGCTCCACGCTGCGTTGCTTTTCCAGCATGTCGGCATGGCTGTCGGCATAGGTCCGCGAAATCTCCTGGAACCGGTCCAGCACACCCAGGAAGGCGTCGAACACATCCGGGTCGAAGTGCATGCCGCGCCCCTCGCGCATGATGTCCACCGCTTTGCCGTGTGGCATGCCTTCCTTGTACACACGGCGGCTGATCAGCGCGTCATAGACGTCTGCCACCGCCATGATGCGGGCCGAGACGGGAATGGCATCGCCGGAGAGGCCCTGCGGGTAGCCGCTGCCGTCCCACTTCTCATGGTGGCCATAGGCGATCTCCTTGGCGTATTTCAGGAAGTCCACCGCCATGCCCAGTTGGTCTTCTGCATGCTGTATTGAATCCCGGCCCAAGGTGGTGTGGGTCTTCATGACCTCGAACTCCTGTGGCTCGAAGCGGCCCGGCTTCAGCAGGATCCGGTCGGGAATGCCGATCTTGCCGATGTCATGCAAGGGCGCGGACTTGAACAGCATGTCGATCACATTGCCATCAAGGTGTAGACGGAAGCGCGGGTGGTCTTTCAGCGCTGTGGCCAGCACCTTCACATAGTGCTGGGTCCGGCGGATATGGTTGCCGGTCTCGTTGTCACGGGTTTCCGCCAGCGAGGCCATTGCCAGGATGGTGACATCCTGGATGGCCGCCAGTTCGCGGGTGCGCCTGTGCACCTCGAAGTCGAGAAACTCATTCTGGTTCCGCAGGATGTCCGCCCCGATCTTGGCCTGCAACTGCGATGCCACGCGTGCCAGCAGAATGGGCGGATTGATGGGCTTGCTGATGAAGTCGGCCGCGCCGACCTCCAGTCCGGTGGTTTCATCGGCCGTGCTGGTCATGGCCGTCAAAAAAATGATGGGGATATGCCGGGTTCTGGACGACTCCTTGAGCCTGCGGCAGACCTCGTAGCCCGACATCCCGGACATCATCACGTCCAGCAGTACCAAGTCAGGAAGTGTTTCCTGGGCAATGATTTCCAAGGCCTTCTCGCCGGAACTGGCGAGCTTCAACTGGTATTTGGCCTTGAGCAGGCCCGACAGAAGCCACAGGTTGTCCGGTGAATCGTCCACCGCCAGAATCTGCGGGCGAAACGGCCTCTCTGTGGTTCCTGCAAGCATCAGATCTCCCTGGTAACGGGTGTCGAGACTCTCTTTTTCAGAATATCTACCATTGCTTACAGCTTGGCAACTTTTTCCCGACAGGGGCCCGTCCAGGTTGCGCTGGAACACCGTTGTGTCCCTCTCGCATGCACTGGGCGCAGTGCACCGGGCCATCAGCCTTGCTGGCACCCGGGAGGGCGGTCATGCCTCCCGATGATCGGCAGAGCCCGGCTTCCGATATCCCTTGGTACTGGCGCCGTGCCGAGGAGGCCTGCGCTGGCGTCGTCGCGGGGAGTCGTGGGAGTTGCCACAGCGGCGTCGCTATGGATGCTGCAGCGCAAAAACTTGCTACAGTGGGGTTCCATGGTTCGCTGCACACTCACCACCACTACCTCCACTACCTCCACGACCGCTGATTGCGGACCGTGTGAAGTGCCGTGAGCGATCGGTCGATCCACTTCCCAGGCCCGCCAGCAATGGACAGGGCTTTTTTTATGCCCTTGCGCCGCTGGCACCACGCAAGGAAATGCATACATGTTTGCCCTGTTAGTCCTCGATGTCCAAGTCGGGCTGGTCCACGGTCCCGAATCCATGTGGCGCTGCACCGAGATGCTGGAGACCATCAACACGCTGATGGCCCAGGCGCGGCGCGCCGGAGCCCCCATTTTTCTGGCACGGCACATCGGTCCCGTGGGCACGCCCATCGGCCCTGGCAGCCCGTTGACCGAACTGGCGCCGGAGTTGCAGCTGGACGGTAGTGAAGTGGTGTTTGAAAAGCACCGCCCCAGCGCTTTTGCAGGGACCGGTCTGCTGGACAAGTTCCACGCTGCTGGCGTGAGCGGCGTGGTCATCACCGGAATGAAAACCCAGTATTGCGTGGACACCACTTGCCGGGCTGCGCGCGATCTGGGCCTGGAGGCCGTGCTCATTGCCGATGCGCACACCTGCGCAGACAGCCCTCAGCTGCGTGCCGAGCAGATCGTGGCACACCACAACGCCACGCTGGCTGGAGCGTTCTGCTCGGTGGTGCCTGCACATGCCTGGAGTTTCCCGGTGCCGGCCCAGGCTTAGCGCACTGCCGCGCCGGCATGCTGAGGCCTGACCCATGCCACCGCCGGCCCTGCGCTCGGAGCTGGTGCGCAGGTATCCGAATGCCGGTGCGGTGTGTGGCGTGCGTTTAGCGCAAAGGGGTATCTGTTCTCATGCGATGGCGCCGGTGCATCGCTTCCATGTGCGCGGAGACCGTCGGGTGCGATCGCGTGTTGTGCTCCCTGTGGTTGGTGGCTGCCCCTGTTTGGCAACGGATGCCGAAGAAAAAAGCCGGTGCCTTGCGGCGTGCGTGGGAACTGAAGAGAGGGAGGGAGGAGACGCTCCCAGGCCCGGCAAAAAGGTAAAGCCTGTGAACGGTAGGACCTGGACTGGAATCAGTGCACCGCCATGCAGCGGTACAGGCGCTGCACGGTTCTCACGCTGATGGCGGATGCCCTGGGAAATCGCCGCATGGCATCTTCAAGGGCCGCGCAGGTGCTGGGGAACAGGGCGGTGTAGTACGCCCCTTCGACTTTGATAATGCACCGCCTCATTGATGACTCCTTGAACGTGATCTGCTGTCTACCGTTTATCGGCTAGTTTGTATCAAACTGAAACAGAATTGTGTAAAGACAGCGTCGGTCAGCGGTTGCTCTCGCTGCAGAGGCCACCTACAGGGTGACAGCGGAATGAAAAAGTCGCTGTCTTCTGGCGCGTCCGCCATGCCCGGCAGCGCAGCAGGGAGCAATGCACCGGGTCCGGCGTGGAACGATGGGCCGTTGCCATGCCACCCCGGGCCATGCATGGGCAGTGCCTTGCCTTGCGTGGCAAGGCTGTTGCAGGTGTAGGTGTGCCGGTGGCTGCAGCCAGGCTGCGCGCGCTATCCATGGCATGAAAACTTCCGGAGGACCCCGGAAGTGCGAGCGATGCGCTGCAAGTGCAATGCAACGCATTCCAGCTGTGAAATAAGGCCTTTGGCGCCATTCGCGAAAAGCGGACACGGCGCGTTTAGACTGCGGGTTCCCTTGGGGAGTAGCCTGCTTCCGCCCTGGAAGCGTCTGCGTCAACACACTCGGCATCTTCATGCTGTGGCGCAGACATCCGTTCTTCGGTTGGCGAGACCATCGGCATGTCACCACGACGCAGGTCGGGCAGTGGAGGCATGCCGTTGTGCTCAGGCCCGACCGTATTCTCAGAACCCCAGATGAACGCTGCTTCCGTCACCCTTTTGGCGCTCGCCATGTCCACGGATGCCTTTGCTGCCGCCATTGGCAAAGGATCCGCCCTTGTGAAACCCCGTTGGTCAGAGGCTGTGCGCACCGGCCTGATCTTTGGTGTCATCGAGGCCATCACTCCGCTGGTCGGCTGGGCGCTGGGCTATGCCGCTGCCGACTACGTCAAATCCTGGGACCACTGGATCGCCTTTGTCCTGCTGCTGGTGCTGGGCCTGCGCATGGTGGTGGGAGCGTTCCAGCACGCCGATGCACCGGAGATGAGCAAGCCCGCACGGCACGGGTTCTGGCTGCTGGTGGCCACCGGTTTTGCCACCAGCATCGATGCCATGGCGGTGGGCGTCGGCCTGGCGTTCCTGGATGTGAACATCACCGTGGTGGCGCTGAGCATCGGGTTTGCCACTTTCGCCATGGTGACGCTGGGCGTCATGGTGGGGCGCCTGCTGGGTCACATCACGGGCCGGTGGGCAGAGGCCGTGGGCGGCCTGGTGCTGATCGCCATTGGTTCGCTGATTCTGTACGAGCATCTGTCCGTCGCCTGAGAACGGCACCATATCCACGGCCAGTGCTGCACCGCCATCCATTGCAGCGCTGGTTCCGTGGATGTGTGAATGTGCCCCATTTTTCGACTGTGCCTGACCGCCACAAAGCTTCTGATGGGCATGCGCAGGGTGGGCCGTAAATAGGCCAAAGAGATATTTATGGGCGCCCATAAAAAATCCCGCTGCCGGCGGGATTTTTTATGAAGAAAAAGTTGCCGACAGCCAATGCGGCATGGTTTCTTGCCGTGCATAGGGGCTTGCGTTTTTATAGCAGGTCCATATTGGGGGCAGCCGAATTGCGTGATTTTTTCAGCGTGGCAGAACGCGCATGGGCCGCACTTTTGCGGCGTCCCAATATGCCGCCGTCACGGATATGGGTGCCATCGCCTTTCCCATTTTTTTCTGTCCTGTCAACCGTCTGCTGCCACCCATCCACATATGGGTATCAGGGCATGTTTTTTGTGCCGAAGTGTTTCAAAAACAGAGGTGTTCCACGCGAATTTTTGTCGGAGAAAAGGAGGACTCTGCGTCTGAAACCAGCGGATGCCATGCACCAATTTATCCGGCAGCGCCACCAAATCCTCGCTTTTGAGTGGTCATCTTTTATTGCGAATGTTCTGATAAAAGTTACGCACGAAGAAGGAGGTCTCATGCAGTACGTTTCCGGTATCTTCAAGCATTCTCCCGAGATAGCGCTCTTCCTTTCCCTGGCCTTGGGGTATTGGATCGGTAAATTCCAGTTCGGTAAATTCCAGCTCGGCGGAGTGGCCGGATCGCTGCTTGCAGCGGTCGCCATCAGCCAGGTGGGCGTGACCATCGACAACGGCGTCAAGTCGATTCTGTTCGCGCTCTTCATCTACGCCGTGGGTTTTGAAAGCGGCCCCCAATTCTTCCGTTCCCTGGGACGCCAGACCATCCGCGAGATCGTCATGGCGGCCGTGCTGGCGCTCAGTGGGCTGGTCACGGTGGTGGTGCTGGCGCGCATGTTCGAGCTGGACAAGGGCCTGGCGGCAGGCATTGCCGCTGGCGGACTGACGCAATCGGCCATCATCGGCACGGCCAGCTCTGCCATCGACAAACTGGGGCTGGCCGCAGACGAGTCGCAGCGCCTGCAGGCCAATGTGGCCATCGGCTACGCGGTGACCTATATCTTCGGCTCGTTCGGCGCCATCATTGTCTGCGTCAACATCCTGCCGTGGTTCATGCGCCGCAGCATCCGCGATGACGCCATCAAGGCCGAGGCCGAAGCCCTGAAGGGCGCACGGGTCTACGGCCACGGCGAGACGCCCGCACTGCCCGACATCGTGGGCCGCGTGTACCGCGTGCAGGTGGGGGCCGGCAAGACCGTTGCGGCGCTGGAGCACAGCGTCAGCGGCGGGCCGATCACGGTCGAGCGGGTCCAGCGCGACGGCAAGCCCATTGGCGTCAGCCCGGAGCTGGTGCTCCAGGACGATGACCTGCTGCTCATCGTCGGCCGCCGCAGCGGCGTGGTCGGGCTTGAAGCGCTGATCGGACCAGAAACGCTGTCCGAGCCCGGCATGGAGCTGGTGGTCACCACGCGCGACATACAGATTGGCGGCAAGGAGTTCGTGGGCCAGACCGTGCGCGCCATCATCACGCTCAGCACCGATCTGCGGCACGGCATCTACGTGCTGGGGGCATCGCGCGGCGGGGTGAAGCTGGACCTCAAGGACGACACGGTCATCGAAGCCGGCGACGTGGTCACCGTCCACGGCGTGCAGGAAGACCTGCAGCGCCTGGCAGGTCGCGTCGGGCCGGCCATCATTCCCAGCGACAAGACGGACTTTGTGTTCCACGGCCTGGGCCTGGTCGTCGGCCTGTTGATCGGCCTGTTCGTGGTGCGCATCGGCGCGATTCCACTGACCCTGGGCGCGGGCGGCGGTGCACTGCTGTCCGGCCTGGCCTTTGGCTGGTACCGCAGCCGCCACATGAACATGGGCAATATGCCCAGCAGTGCCTCCACGCTGTTGCGCGACCTGGGCCTGGCCGGCTTTGTCGCGGTGGTGGGCCTGCAGTCGGGCCAGGAAGCCGTGCACACGATTGCGCAGAGCGGCCTGTCCATCTTCCTGATTGGTGTGGTCGTGACGATTCTTCCGATGATCCTCACGATGCTGGTCGGCCGCTACGTGCTGCGCTATGACAACGTGGCGATCTTTGCGGGCGCGCTGT
The DNA here is from genome assembly GCF_030056555.1 of Comamonas sp. 17RB. Classification (NCBI taxonomy): domain Bacteria; kingdom Pseudomonadati; phylum Pseudomonadota; class Betaproteobacteria; order Burkholderiales; family Comamonadaceae; genus Comamonas; species Comamonas sp. 17RB. Next base: position 285,579 of record NZ_JASHHY010000005.1, read on the forward strand.
CCGGATCACGCAGCGCCAACCCTGCATTCGGTGAGGTGCTGGACAAGGCCGGAAATTCGATTCCGACCACCCCGTTTGCCGTCACCTATGCGCTTGCGAATGTGTTCCTGACGCTGTTGGGCCCTTTGGTCGTGGCCTTTGCCTGACTTCAACTTTGAAACGGAGTAGATTGAGATGACTGATTACAGCCAATTCACCAAGCTGAGCCCTTTCGAACTCAAGGATGAGTTGATCAAGCTGGCCTCCGGCCGACCCGCCAAGGACATGCTGAACGCCGGCCGCGGCAACCCCAACTTCCTTGCCACCGTGCCGCGCCGGGCCTTCTTCCGCCTGGGGCTGTTCGCGGCCACGGAATCGGAGCTGTCCTTTTCCTATATGCACGGCGGCATCGGCGGGCTGCCGCAGATCGAAGGCATCGAAGGCCGTTTCGAGCGCTTTCTCAGTGAATTCCAGGACCAGGAAGGCGTGGCCTTTCTGCGCCGCGCGCTGAGCTATGTGCGGGACCAGCTGGGGCTGTCCGCCTCGGAATTCCTGCACGAAATGGTGGAAGGGGTGCTGGGCTGCAACTACCCCGTGCCGCCGCGCATGCTGCGCGTCAGCGAGCAGATCGTGCGCCAGTATGTGATGCAGGAGATGGTGGGCGGCCGCGTGTCGGCAAAGAAGGTGGACATCTTCGCCACCGAAGGCGGCACCGCCGCCATGACCTACATCTTCGATTCGCTCAAGCAGAACAAGCTGGTGAGCAAGGGCGACAAGGTGGCCATCGGCATGCCGGTGTTCACCCCCTACATCGAGATTCCGGAGCTGGAAACCTACGGGCTGGAAGCCGTGGCAATCAACGCCGATCCGGAGGCCGGCTGGCAGTATCCGGACTCCGAGCTGGACAAGCTCAAGGACCCGGCGATCAAGATCTTTTTCTGTATCAATCCCTCCAACCCGCCATCCGTGAAGCTCAACGACCACGGCCTGGAAAAGATTGCCCAGATCGTCAAGAACGACCGGCCCGATCTGATGATCCTGACGGACGATGTCTACGGTACCTTCGCTGACGACTTCCGTTCGTTGTTCTCGGTGTGCCCGATGAACACCATCCTGGTGTATTCGTTCTCCAAGTACTTCGGCGCCACGGGCTGGCGGCTGGGCACCATCGCCCTGCACCAGAACAATGTGATCGACCAGAAGCTGGCGGCCCTGTCTGCGGCCGACAAGACCTCGCTCGAACACCGGTACGCGTCCATCACCACCGATGTGCCCGGGCTGAAGTTCATCGACCGTCTGGTGGCCGACAGCCGCACCGTGGCACTCAACCACACGGCCGGGCTGTCCACGCCCCAGCAGGTGCAGATGGTGCTGTTCTCGCTGTTCGCACTGATGGACGAGAGCAACCATTACAAGGCGGCGCTCAAAGGCGTCATCCGCCGGCGCCAGGGCGCGATGTACGCCGAGCTGGGCATCGAGGTCCCCGACGACGAGAACTCGGTGGACTACTACACCCTGCTGGATCTGGAGAAGATCTCCGAGCAGCTCTACGGCGCCGAGTTTGCGGCCTGGGTGAAGGGCAGCTTTGCGGCCAACGAGCTGCTGTTCCGCATCGCCGATGAAACCGGCATCGTGCTGCTGCCGGGCCGGGGCTTCGGCACCCCGCACCCCTCGGGCCGCGCCTCGCTGGCCAACCTCAACGAGTTCGAATATGCGCGCATCGGCCGGGCCCTGCGCAGCATGGCCGACGAGTACTACGCAGCCTGGAAGAAGAAAAAATGACGGCACCCCGGGCCGCTGCGCACCACCATGCGTGGCGGCTCGGACGGTCGGCTGTCAGGTTGAATGGGGCGGTATAGGTCGGAGTAGATCGGTATAGGCCAGCCGCCCCGCAGCCCCGCCAGCGATAAAAAAGCCCCGGAGCCTGAGCGCCGGGGCTATTTGTTGGGGTGGGATGTCCGGGGGCTGCCGATGGGCCGCGCCGCTGTGCCTGCGCACCGCTGCGCATCATTGCGCCTGGGGCTGCTTCAGTCCTATTCAGTCTTCTTCGAACACCAGGGTGGTGGGCGCCATCACGCGGGCCAGATCGCCCAGTGTGGGGATGATGCCCTGCTTCACATAGCTGTAGGGCGTATCGGGCTCCAGCGCGGCGGCGGCCACATTGGCCAGCGGCTGGTTCATGCTGATGAAGTAGCTGCCGGGCACGGCGTCGATGGCGTTGCGCACCACGCTGATCTTGGCATCGGCACCGGCGGCGGCATAGCCGTCGCTGAGCACCGGGGCCTGTTCGGCCACGCGCTGCACCTGCACGCCCAGCAGGCGCAGGCGTTCCACCGCGCGGTCGCTTTGCGGCGACAGCCAGTAGCCGCAGGGGCGGGGGCGCTGCAAGGAGGGGCGCAGTTCCTGGCTGGAACGCCAGGCGGCGCGCACCGTCTTGTCGGCGCCAGTCAGCGGATCCAGCATGACCACATCGCGCTGGGTCTGCTGTGCCTGCGCGGCCACGGTGAGCTGGCCCTTGCAGGCCTGGGAAGCCACATCGCGGGTCACAAAGGACTGCACCTTGCTCAGATCGTCGGCACGGGCAATGGTGTCGTTCAGCGCGGCCGTCAGTGCCGTCACCTGGGTGTGGACCCGGCGCTGGATGTGCAGGCGCTGCAGGTCGGCGCCGCGGCTTTGCACCGTCAGGCTGGGCAGGTTCTTCAGCGCCGCCATGTTGAACAGGCTGGTGGGCGCAGGGCTGCCCGTGCTCAGCACCTTGTCGGTGGGGCTGGCCGTGTAGGCCCAGTCCACGCGCTGTCCGGCCTGGGTCAGGCTGTCGGTGATGGGGCGGTGCAGCCACTCGCGTTCGGCCTTGGCCACGAACTCGTGCACATTGGGGCTCAGGCCGTACTGCAGGCCGGCATCGTCGGCGCGCAGGGCGTCGAACTGCTCCAGCGTGGGGTGGATGGCGGCAAATTCCTCGGCATTCACCACCACGGTGGGGCGGTAGTCCCGCACCAGCTTGGCCAGTGCGCGGGCTTCGGGGGTTTGTAGCAGCAGGTGATCCTGCGTCAGCAGCGTGCCGTCCGCAGTGGCGGCGCTGCCGGCTTCAAAGCCATCGGGGTTGGCGCGGGGCACCAGCACCACATTGACCTGGCCCAGCAGGGGGTGCAGTCGGCCACCGGCATCCAGTTCCTGGCTCATGGCCAGCAGCGCCTCGGTGGGGGCAAAGTCCGTGCCTTGCTGGCCGGCCACGATCAGTACCGTGGGGCGGCGGGTCTCGTCCAGGGCTTCGGGGTTGATGGCGCTGGCCTTGGCGGCCACCAGCGCATGGATGGGGCGGCCTTGCTGGCTGGTGCCGATGGTGATCAGGCCCAGGCGCACGGGCTGGCCCAGTGTCTTGGTGGACAGGGTCTGCAGCAGCGTGCTCAGCTCTTCATTGGTGGTGAAGCTGCGGCGGCCGTTTTCCAGGCCGGGCGTCTGGTAGCGCACGGCGGGATCGGGGAAGCGCAGCGCCACTTCACCGGCGTAAGGCAGGGCTTCCAGCGCAGGGGCTGGGGCGATCGGCGTGGTTTGCGCCGTCGACAGAATGGAGGAGGGCGAGCCGCCGGCGGCCTCGGGTGCGGGTGTGCGCGCCGGGGCCGGAGCGGGCGCGGGCCGGCTGGGTTGCCAGACGGGCAGCGGGGTACTGGCACAGCCGGCCAGCACCGTGGCGGCGCCCAGGACGCTCAGCCACCGCAAGGGGGCAGAACGGGCTTCCGAACGATCCTGAAGGGAGGAGGGGGCGAAAGTGGAGGGCGTGGTCATGGTGTGCGGGTACCTCGGGTCACGGTCAGGCCATTCCGCAGCCGCAAGGGCGTGCGGGTGGCGCAGGGGCAATGCTAGCTGCAGCGTGGGGAGTCCGTGTGTCAGCGCAGGGCGCGCTGCTGCAGTTCGAAAACCTGCAGGCGCAGGGCCTGCAGGTGGGCGGGATCAGCGGTTGTAACCGCCGCCACCGCCACGGCGGTTGCCACCGCCAAAGCCGCCGCCGCCATTACCGCCACCGCCGCCATTGCCACCGCGGCGGTTGCCGCCGCCGAAGCCGCCACGGCGGCCGCGATCGGCCATGCTGTCCACGCTGGTGCGCATCGGGTCAGGCTGGCCGCCATTGCCGCCGCCGCCATTGCTGCGCGGAGCGGCATTGCGGATCACGCCCACATGGGTGCCCAGGTGGGCGTTGGCGCGAGGGGGTTGGTCGTCAAAACGGCTCGGCCCTTCGTAACCGTCGCGGATCTGGCGCTGGGGTTGGCTGCGCGGTGCGCGTTGCTCGTCGCGGGGGAAGTCGCTGCGCGGTGCATCGGCACGCGGGTTGTCACGCGAGGGGCGTTGGCGCGAGCGATTGAAGCCCTGGCCGCTGCGGCGTTGCTGGGCGTCGCCCTCACCGGCGAATTCGGGGCGCGGTGCACGGGCCTGGTCGTTGCCACGGCGGTTGCTGCCGTTGCTGTGACCCTGGCGGCGCTGGCCGTCTTCGGATGCCGCGGCACCCTGGCCACCTGCGGCGGGGCGGGGGCCCTTGCCCTTGCCGGCGGCACGGTCGCCACCCTGGGCCACCTTGTTGGTGCGGATGCGGTCCATCATTTCCTGGCGCGCAGCCTTGGCGGCGGCCTGCATCACGTCGCGGCTGGGGGGCTTGCCGGCGCCGCCCCAGATGGTCTGGCGGCCCATGGCGATGGGTTCGGCCTTCTCATCGGCTTCGGGGCCGAAGCCTTCGAGCACCTGCACCGGGATCTCCTGCTTGGTGAAGCGCTCGATCTCCATCATGAAGCCTTCTTCGTCCATGCACACCAGGCTGACGGCATGGCCTTCGCGGCCGGCGCGGCCGGTACGGCCGATGCGGTGCACGTAGTCTTCAGGGACGTTGGGGATCTCGTAGTTCACGACGTGCGGCAGCTCGTCGATGTCGATGCCGCGGGCCGCGATGTCGGTGGCCACGAGGGCGCGCAGCTCACCGGTCTTGAAGCCGGCCAGTGCCTGGGTACGGGCGCTCTGGCTCTTGTTGCCGTGCAGCGCCATGGCGCTGATGCCGTGCTTGGTCAGGTAGTCGGCCACATTGTTGGCGCCGAACTTGGTGCGGGTGAACACCAGCACCTGGCTCCAGTTGTGTTCCTTGATGATGTGCAGCAGCACTTCCTTCTTCTTGCCGCGGCCCACGGGGTGGATCACCTGGGTGATGCGCTGCACCGTGGTGTTGCGCGGCGTGACCTGGATGGACTGCGGGTTCTTCAGCAGGCTGTTGGCCAGCTCGCGGATGTCGTCGCTGAAGGTGGCGGAGAACAGCAGGCTTTGCTTGTCCTTGGGCACCAGGTTCAAGACCTTCTTCACGTCATGGATAAAGCCCATGTCGAGCATGCGGTCGGCTTCGTCCAGCACCAGGATTTCGACCTGGGACAGGTCCACCAGACCTTGCTGCTGCAGGTCCAGCAGACGGCCGGGGGTGGCCACCAGAATGTCCACGCCCTTGCGGATGCGGTCCACCTGGGGCTTCATGCCCACGCCGCCGAAGATGACGGTGGAGGTGACGTCCAGGTACTTGGCGTAGCTGACGAGGTTTTCGTTGATCTGGGCAGCCAGCTCGCGGGTGGGCGAGAGCACCAGAGCGCGGATGCCGCCGGCCGGAGCCTGGGTGCCGCCTTGCGTGAGGCGGTGCAGCATGGGCAGCGAGAAGGCAGCCGTCTTGCCGGTGCCGGTCTGGGCGCCGGCCAGCAGATCCTGGCCGGTCAGCACAGCGGGAATTGCCTGTGCCTGGATAGGTGTCGGGTTTTCGTAACCCTGTTCGAGCACGGCCTTGACAATGGCGGGTGCCAGGTTCAGTTCTTCAAATGTCATTCTTGTCGATACGCCCGTCCGGGGCGCTGGGTATCAGCCTGTCGGGGCAACCTGCGTTGGTTGCCGGGCCAGTCTTAGGCAGATGATTTCAAGGAATGGGAGCCTGGAGCAGCGTCCGTCGTCCCCAGCTGAAATGCTGATGCCAAGGGCAACTGGAGCTCTTGGCTATGCATATTGTCGCATGCGTCGATAATCATGGTTGGTCGGCAGCCTCCGGTTGCCCAGATTTCTCACCAAAACCCAGATTTTTTTCGTAAGCATCCATGGCCCAATACGTCTTTTCGATGAACCATGTCACCAAGACCGTGCCGCCGAAGCGGCAGATCTTGAAGGACATCTCCCTCAGCTTCTTCCCCGGCGCCAAGATCGGCGTGCTGGGCCTGAACGGCTCCGGCAAGTCCTCGCTGCTCAAGATCATGGCTGGCGTGGACAAGGAAATCGAAGGCGAAGCCATTCCGATGGCCGGCCTGTCGATCGGCTACCTGCCCCAGGAACCCCAGCTGAACCCCGAGCACACCGTGCGCCAGGCCGTGGAAGAAGCCATGGCCGAGGTGAACAACGCCAAGGCACGTCTGGAAGAGGTGTATGCCGCCTACGCCGAGGAAGATGCCGACTTTGACGCCCTGGCTGCCGAACAAGGCCAACTGGAAGCCATCATTGCCGCCGCCGGTACCGACTCCGAACACCAGCTGGAAATCGCCGCCGATGCACTGCGCCTGCCCGCATGGGACGCCGTGATCGGCCAGCTCTCCGGTGGTGAAAAGCGCCGCGTGGCCCTGTGCAAGCTGCTGCTGTCCAAGCCCGACATGCTGCTGCTCGACGAACCCACCAACCACTTGGATGCCGAATCCGTGGAATGGCTGGAGCACTTCCTGCACCGTTTCAGCGGCACTGTGGTGGCCATCACCCACGATCGCTACTTCCTGGACAACGCGGCCGAGTGGATTCTGGAACTCGACCGTGGCCACGGCATCCCCTACAAGGGCAACTACTCCGACTGGCTGCTGCAAAAGGGCAACCGTCTGGAAGCTGAACAAAAGGGTGAAGAAGCCCGCGCCAAGGCCTTGAAAAAGGAACTGGAATGGGTGCGCCAGAACGCCAAGGGCCGCCAGGCCAAGTCCAAGGCCCGTATCGCCCGCTTCGAGGAACTGAGCGATTACGAATACCAACAGCGCAACGAAACCCAGGAAATCTTCATTCCTGTGGCCGAGCGTCTGGGCTCCAAGGTCATCGAATTCAACAATGTCTCCAAGGCCTTTGGCGACCGTCTGCTGATCGACAACCTGTCCATGAACGTGCCTGCGGGCGCCATCGTCGGCATCATCGGCCCCAACGGCGCCGGTAAGTCGACCCTGTTCAAGCTGATCGCCGGCAAGGAACAACCCGATTCCGGTACCGTGGACATCGGCCAGACCGTGAAGATGGCCTTCGTGGACCAGCACCGCGATGCGCTGGCCAACGACAAGACCGTGTGGGAAGACATCTCCGGCGGTCTGGACATGATCAACGTCGGCAAGTTCACCATGGCCTCGCGTGCCTACGCCGGTCGCTTCAACTTCAACGGCCAGGACCAGCAAAAGAAGGTCGGCAACCTCTCCGGTGGTGAGCGCGGCCGTCTGCATCTGGCCAAGACCCTGATCCAGGGCGGCAACGTGCTGCTGCTGGACGAACCGTCGAACGACCTGGACGTGGAAACCCTGCGTGCCCTGGAAGACGCGCTGCTGGAATACGCCGGCACCGTGATGGTGATCTCCCACGATCGCTGGTTCCTGGACCGTATCGCCACCCACATCCTGGCCGCCGAAGGCGATTCGCAATGGGTGTTCTTCGACGGCAACTACCAAGAGTACGAAGCCGACAAGAAAAAGCGCCTGGGCGAAGAGGGCGCACAGCCCAAGCGCTTCCGCTACAAGGCCCTCAAGTAATTCTTGCGGTCCTGCAAAAAGGCTCCTTCGGGAGCCTTTTTTCATGGGAGATGGGGTGCAGCAAGTACCGGCGGCCCGTGTGCACGCCCCGGGGGCCGGCGGTGCACGGCGTGGCTTCCCCTGTCGCTGGCGCGACCGGGCGCTGCCGGCGCAGGGGCAAATCCCAGTGCCACGGAAGGCGCAGGCCGCCTAGATTCGCGGGGTACCGCGGCCCAGGCGGGGGCAACACCCAGCCATGCCGCACCGTCCTAGCATCTTCCGGAGACTCTCCCCATGCCCGTTTCTTCTTCTCTGCCCCTGTCACGCCGCGGCATTGCCCGTGCCGCAGCCGCCTTGCTGGCCACCTGCGCGCTGGGTGCCGGCGCGCAGACTGCCTACCCGAGCAAGCCCGTGCGCGTGGTGGTGGGCTTTTCGGCCGGCGGCACCACCGACGTGGTGGCGCGCATCATGGCCAAGGAGCTGACGCAGGCCCTGGGCCAGACCTTCATGGTGGACAACAAGCCCGGTGGCGGCAGCAACATCGCCACCGATCTGGTGGCCGCCGCCCCGGCCGATGGCTACACCCTGCTGTTTGTGGCCGTGACCAGCGCCATCAACCAGACCCTGTACCCGAATGTGAAGTTCGACCTGAACCGCGACTTCGAGGCCGTGGCCCTGGGTGCCAAGGTGCCCAATGTGCTGGTGGTCACGCCCAATGTGCCGGCCAAGAATGTGAAAGAGCTGATCGCCTGGGCCAAGGCCAACAACGACAAGGTGTCCTACGCCTCATCGGGCAGCGGCACCTCCATCCACATGGCGGGCGAGCTGTTCAAGGTGCGCACCGGCCTGCAGACCCAGCACGTACCGTACAAGGGCAGCGCGCCGGCGCTTACCGACCTGATGGGCGGGCAGGTGCAGTTCATGTTCGACAACATGCCGTCTTCCTGGCCCCAGGTGCAGGGCGGCAAGCTGCGCGCGCTGGCGGTGACCACCAAGACCCGCTCGCCCTCGGCGCCGGACCTGCCCACCATGGAAGAAAGCGGCGTGGCGCCGTTCGACGTGAGCAGCTGGTTCGGCCTGATTGCCCCCAAGGGCACGCCCAAGGACATTGTGGACAAGCTGAACAAGGCCATGAACGCCGCCTTTGACAAGCCCGAGGTCAAGGAAGCCTACGCCAAGCTGGGTGCCGTGGCTGAGCACAATACGCCGGCCCAGTTCAGCAGCTTCATCCGCTCGGAAGTCAGCAACTGGGCGCCGGTGGTCAAGGCCTCGGGCGCCAAGGTGGACTGAGGCAGCCCTCCCAGTCCCCATCTCCGCCCACCGGCCACCCGGTCCGTCCGGGTAGGCGGTGGATGCGTGATGCCGGCATGTTCCCGGCGTGCACCCGGCGTGTGCCCGGTACCCTGCCCGCTGTGGGGCCGCAGGGTTAGCGGGCTAGCGGGCAGGGCGCAGCCCGTCGCTCCAGCACGGCAGCCCGGCCTGACCGGGGACCTCCACCGCGCCGGCCAGCAGGATGGCGCGGGCCGTGGCCACGGCCACGGCTTCGGCGGCCAGGGTGAACAGCGTCATCAGGCCCAGCGTCCGGCCGGACTGGCCCGTGCCCAAAGCAAACAGGGTGTCGCCGTCGCTCATGGTGTGCACCGGGTTGATGGCGCGCGCCAGGCCGTCGTGGGCCACGGTGGCCAGGCGCTGGGCCTGGGGCTTGGTGATCTGGGCATCGGTGGCCACCACGCCGATGGTGGTGTTGCTGCCGGCCAGAATGGTCTGCGGACTGTCGCCGCGCAGCAGGGCATCGCGGGCGCACAACAGAGCGGCGCCATCGGCCGTGCGCGCACCGGCCAGCAGCTCGCCGGTGGTTGGGTGGTAGACATCGCCCAGGGCATTGCAGGCCACCAGGGCGCCCACGGTAACCCCATCAACGGTGAAGCTGGCCGTGCCGATGCCGCCTTTCATGGCCCGTGCAAAGCCAAAGATCTTGCCCACCACGGCGCCAGCGCCGGCGCCCACGCTGCCTTCGGCCGGGCGTTCGCGGGTGGCGGCCTGGCAGGCCGCATAGCCGGCGGCGGCATCCGGGCGTATGGCCATATCGCCCAGCATCACATCGAACAGCACGGCAGCGGGCACCAGCGGAATGCGCCCCACGCCAATGTCCAGCCCGGCACCCTGGGCTTCCAGCCAGCGCACCGTGCCGCTGGCGGCATCCAGCCCCCAGGCGCTGCCGCCCGCCAGGGTGATGCCGTGCACCTGCTGCACCAGGTTGGAGGGGGCCAGCAGATCCGTTTCGCGGGTGCCGGGGGCGGCGCCGCGCACATCCACACCGCCCACGGCGCCCTGCGGGCACAGCACCACGGAGCAGCCGGTGGGGCGGCGGGTGTCGGTGTGGTGTCCCACGCTGATGCCCTGCACCCGGGCGATGTGGCCGGGATGCTGCAGCAGGTCGAGAACAGCGGCGGAAGGCGCAGAAGCGGCGGGGAAGAAAGCGGTCACAGGCAGGCTCCGTCAGGGCGATGGCCGGGTTTATATGGGATGGGTGATAAACAAATAGTTTTTTTATCTCTAGGGTTTACCCATGGCGGCGCGATACTGAAGGGCGACCGCCACCGTCCGGTGGCCTGGATTCTCTCCCCCCATTCTCTCTTTTGTCCCTTTTGCGAGTTTTCCCATGACCTCCCGCTTTGTTTCCCGCCGCGCCGTGCTGGCCGCTTCCACCCTGGCCCTGGTGGCCGCCCTGGGCACACCCGCGCTGGCGCAGGACGCCGCCAAGAAGAAGCTGCTGATCGGCGCCACCGCCGGCTCCAACTACGACCTGCTGCAAAAAGGCATCCTGCCCCAGCTGCAGAAGAAGGGCTACCAGATCAAGCTGGTGGAGTTCAACGACTATGTGCAGCCCAATCTGGCCCTGAGCGACGGCTCGCTGGATGCCAACTTCTTCCAGCACCGCGCCTACTTTGACCAGTTCACCGCCGACCGCAAGCTGGCGCTGAGCGCCATCGTCCAGGGCCCTGTGGCCCCCATGGGCGTCTACAGCAAGAAGCACAAGTCGCTGCAAGGCATCCAGAACGGCGCCAAGGTGGCCCTGCCCAACGACCCCAGCAACCTGGCGCGCGCGCTGCTGGTGCTGCAGCAGGCCGGTCTGGTGCAGGTCAAGTCGGGCGTGAACCCCGCCCGCATCTCCGAGCTGGACCTGGCGGCCAACCCGCACAAGCTCAAGTTCCTGCCGTTGGAAGCCGCCCAGCTGCCGCGCGTGCTGGAAGACGCCGACTACGTGGTGGTCAACGGCAACTTCGCCATCTCGTCCGGCCTGAAGCTGAACGACGCCGTGGTGCTGGAAAAGACCCCCGAACAGTACCTGAACGTGGTGGCCGTGAAGACCGGCAACGAAAACAGCCAGTGGGCCAAGGACCTGGCTGCCGCCTACCGCTCGGCCGAGTTCAAGGCCGTGGTGGACAGCCAGTTTGCCGGCTACGCCAAGCCGGCCTTCCTGCAGTAAGCATCTGCACGGGCCGCTGCTGCGGTCTGCCGGCCTGAGGGCCTGACTGGCTGGCACCAGGCACCAAAAAGGGACTGCAGGGCAGTCCCTTTGCTTTGGGCGACGTTTTGCTGCGGGGCAGGGCACAGGGCGTGCTGGAGGGTGTGGCGCTGCCGGTGCCTGAAGAGGGCGGAAAGGGGGCAGATAAGCCGCGAAAAGGGCGCCGCAAGGAGAAATGTCCGCGGTGTTGCCAAACCATGGGTTGCACCAAGCTGGTGCGAAAGCAGCGGCTTTGTCGGCGCTTTGGCCGCGAATTGTTGCTTTTTTGCTTCAATTTTTCCGCTCAGGGCAAAAAAAGCGGGCTCCAGCCTCTTGCATGGTGACGCCCTCTGTGCACACAGCAGAGAATCGCCGCATTGTCACAAGGAAACAACATGAAAAAAACTCTCATCGCCTTCGGTGCTGCGCTGACATGCCTGGGCGCTGCCCACGCACAAAGCAATGTCCAACTGACCGGCCTGGTCGACATGTATGCCGGCTCCATGAAGCTGGCCGGTGAAGACCGCAAGAGCGTGGTCGGCTCCGGTGGCATGTCCACCTCCTGGTGGGGCGTGCAAGGCTCGGAAGACCTGGGCGGCGGACTGAAGGCCGGCTTCATGCTGGGTGCTTTCTTCCGTGGCGACACGGGCTCTCCCGGTCGTTACGACCTGGCTTTTGGTGAAACCTTTTTTGCCCGTGACGCGAATGTGTCGCTGGCTGGCAGCTTCGGTAAGCTGACCCTGGGCCGCACCTCTGCGCCCAACTTCCTGCCTTCCGTGTTTGCCAATCCGTTCGGCGATTCCTTCACCGTGTCTCCGCTGATCCTGCACGAGAACATGTGGACGGACTACTCGCGCGCCGATCTGAAGGCACTGAATACCTCGCCGGCTGACACCGGCTGGAGCAACCAGATTCTGTACTCGTCGCCTGACTTCGGTGGTCTGAGCTTCAACCTGGCTTACCAATTCGGTGAAGTGGCCACGGCCAACAGCAAGAAGAACGTGGGTGTGAACGCCACCTACCGCACCGGCGGCCTGATGCTGACCGGCTTCTACGAACGCGCCCAGGTGCAGAACCCCACCGGCGGTCTGCTGGCCAGCGGTACCAAGCAGGACTGGATGCTGGGTGGCTCCTATGACTTCAAGGTCGTGAAGGTCTACGGTACCTACGGTCAAGCCAAGACCAAGGACAACGACAACTACGAAGGCAAGACCGTGTCGCTGGGTCTGGACGTGCCTGTCAGCTCGGCCGGCACCATCAAGGCCGCCATCGCCCGCACCAAGATCGAAACCCGTGTGGCCGGCGTGCTGGACCTGGATGGCAACCGTACCACCACCACCATTGGCTACGACCACAACCTGTCCAAGCGCACCGACCTGTACGGCGTGGTCATGAATGACCGCCTGAGCGGCCTGAAGTCCGGCACCAGCTTTGCTGTCGGCATGCGCCACCGCTTCTAAGCAGTTGCAGACCTTGTGTCTGCCCTGCTGGACCTACCCGGCCTCGGCCGGGTTTTTTTATGTCTGCGCGCCACGGCGCACGCCGCAGGCTCCCCCTCCCCGTGGCATACCTTCCGCCAACGGTTCAGTCTTCATATGAATAATTGAATAAGGATTGGAATTTTTATTGGTTGGAGATTGAAGCGACTCTGGACATACTGCCGCCAGACGTTTGCAGCAGGCCGGCACCACCGGTTTCCTTCGTGACAGAAGCGGGGGCTGAACCAGCCCCCGACACCCGCGCTACCTGCACAGACAGACCGTTTTTCAAGACCCGCGCCGCAAGACGGCCAGAGAGATCCCAGGAGAAGCCACCATGTCCCGTTTGTTCACCACCCGCCGTTCCATCCTGGCCGCTGCCGTGCTGGCTGCCGCCTCGGTCGGCCTGTCGGCCCCGGCGCTGGCCCAGGACGCCAGCAAGAAGCAGCTGGTGATCGGCGGCACGGCCGGCTCCAACATCGACCAGCTGCAGTACGGCATCGTGCCCCTGCTGCAGAAGAAGGGCTACAAGGTCAAGCTGGTGGAGTTCAACGACTACGTGCAGCCCAACCTGGCCCTGGCCGATGGTTCGCTGGACGCCAACTTCTTCCAGCACGAGGTCTACTTCAACCAGTTCAAGGGTGACCGCAAGCTGGACCTGGTGGCACTGACCCAGGGCCCCATCGCCCCCATGGGCGTGTACAGCAAGCAGCGCAAGAGCCTGGCCGACCTGAAGGAAGGCGACCGCGTGGCCCTGCCCAACGACCCCAGCAACCTGGCGCGTGGCATCCTGCTGCTGCAGCAGGCCGGCCTGGTCAAGATCAAGGAAGGCGTGAACCCGCTGCGCGTGTCGGAGCTGGACCTGGCATCCAACCCCAAGAAGATCAAGCTGGTGCCGCTGGATGCCGCCCACCTGCCGCGCGCTCTGGATGACACGCAGTTCGCCATCATCAACGGCAACTTCGCCATCTCTTCCGGCCTGAAGCTGACCGAAGCCGTGCTGCTGGAAAAAGTGCCCAACCACTACCTGAACATCGTGGCCGTGAAGACCAAGGACAAGGACACCCAGTGGGCCAAGGACCTGGCCGAAGCCTACCGCTCCGCCGACTTCAAGGCCGTGATCGACAGCAAGTTTGCCGGCTACGCCAAGCCAGCCTTCCTGCAGTAAGCCCTGCCGCAAGGCGCTTGCCCAAGTACACCAGGGACCGCCATGCGGTCCCTTTTTGCTTGCATGGTTCGTTCGTGATGCTGCCGATGCACTGCGCCGTGCGGGCCGCCGGGCCACCGGGCCGGGACCGAAAGCCGTGCTCGCTGCTGTCAGCGCGCTACGGCGTAAAGCTCGTCGCGCAGGATGTGGAGCGCGCGCAGCTCGATCTGCTGCAGCGCCCGCACCTGGGCGGTCGGCAGTCCCCGCGTCAGCAGGGCGGCGCCCAGGTCGCTGAGCATGGCGGCCCCGGTCTGCGGGTTCCACAGGATGTTGTGCGCATACAGATCGCCATGCAGCACACCGCTGTAGTGCAGGTGGCGCACGGCGCCGCTGATCTGCGCCAGGATGTGCTGGGCCGCTCCGGGCGACAGCGGCAGGCCGGGCGCATAGATATCGCGCGTGCAGCTGCGCAGGCTGGGCGGGCCGGCCAGCGGCTGCATGCCTTCGGGCAGCAGCGGCAGGGCCATGGCCAGCTGGCCCTGGGGAAGGCCGCTGACGGTGGCCAGCGGGGTCAGCAACTGGGGGTGGGGCGCCACCGCCATGCCCGCCGCCAGCTCGGACTGGGGTGTGCCGTCGCTGGTGTGGGCGGCCTTGAAGACCTTGAGCGCCAGCTCCGTTCCGCTGCGCGTGTTGCGGGCGCGGTAGATATGGCCGCTGGCGCCTTCGCCCAGCAGCGCACCCACCTCCAGGTCCGCAAAGGGCAGGGCCTTGTCGGCAGCGGTGGCATGCAGCTGCTGCTCGCCGGCCTGGGTCAGCGGGTTGCCGGCCAGTGCCGGCCAGGCCAGCTGGGGCAACTGCAGCAGCACCTCGGGCACGGCGGTGAAGCGGTTGCTGGCCATGCGCAGCAGCTCCAGCCGGTTGCAGCGCACCAGGCTGGCGGGCAGGGCGGTCAGCTGGTTGCAGGACAGCATCAGCTTCTGCAGGCGCGGGCGCTCGCCCAGTGCGTCGGGCACGCTGGTCAGGCAGTTGTCGGTCAGGATCAGCCAGCGCAGGCGTGCAGGCAGGCTGTGCGGCGGGACCTCGGCAATCCGGCAGGCACGGAAGCCCACCATCTCCAGCTCCGGCAGCTGGCCCAGCACGGGGGGCAGCTGGGTGAAGGGGTTGTGGGAGGCAAACAGCACGCGCAACCGTGCAAAGCGCACGAATTCGGCGGGCAGGGAACTGAGCTGGTTGCCGGACAGGTCCAGCAGCTCCAGGGTATCGGCCAGGGCGAACAGGGCCGGCGGGATGGTCGTCAGACCCTGGTTGCAGAGTCTCACCTCGCGCGCTCCGGCCAGCGCGCCACTTTCTAATTGATCCAGGGTATGCATGCGGGCGCCAAGTGTAGGCGCCCGCCTGTCACCTTCCCGGCAAGATGGGTGGGCCCACGCGGATTTTTTTCTCGGCGTGGGCCGGCCTTGATGTACCGCAGCCCGGGGCCGCGGCTGCGACCCGGGTTCAGTGCACGGCTTCGATGTGGGTGATCAGCAACTGGCCTTGGGCGTCTTCCACATGAAAGCGCACCTGGTCGCCAGGCTTGAATTGCGCCAGCTGGGTGTGGTCCTTCAGCGCAAACACCATGGTCATGGCCGGCATACCCAGGTTGGTGATGTCGCCGTGGCGAATGGTGAGCTTGGCGCCGCGGGCGTCGACCCGGGTGATTTCACCGGAGGTCAGCACCGTGGTGGGGTCGGCCGCAGCCGCTGCCTGCGGGGTTGCAGGGCTGTCTGCCACCGCAGCGCCGTGGGCGCCATGCTGGCTGTGGTCCATGGGCGCGGCGGCACCCTGGGCCTGGGCGCTGCCCCAGGCCAGGCCCAGTGCCAGCAGGGTGGCGCCCAGGGCCGGGGTGCGCAGGGAACGTGTGGAGGGGGAAAAAGCAAACATGGCAGGTCCTGGGTGCATCAACGGTAGCTGGAGAAGACGCGGGTGCCGACACCGCTGCCCATCAGATTCTGGGTGACCAGCAGCACATCGAACGGGTCCTTGCGGCCACCGTATTCGGGGCCGTCCATGCCGGGGCTGCCCACGGGCATGCCGGGGACGGTGATGCCCAGCGCCTTGGGCTTGTCCTTGAGCAGCTTGAACACATCGGCCGCAGGCACATGGCCTTCGACCAGGTAGCCGCCCACCAGGGCGGTGTGGCAGGAGCCCAGGTTCTGCGGCAGGCCCAGCTTGGCGCGCACGGCGCTGTTGCCGCTGTCGTGCACGGTCACGGCAAAGCCGGCTTTTTCCATCAGGGCGATCCAGTCCTTGCAGCAGCCGCAGTTCGGGTCTTTCCAGACTTCCATCGGTGTCTTGGCGGGTGCGGCGGCCAGTGCGGGCAAAGCGCCCAGACCGGTCAGGCCGGCGAGGCCAGTGGCGGCCAGCAGGCCCAGGGCGTGGCGGCGGCTCGTGCTTGTGTTGGTGGTACGCATGGTGTGTCCTTTTTTGAGGGGGTTATTCGGTGACCGTGAAACGGCCTTGCATGCCGGCCTGGTAGTGGCCGGCAATCAGGCAGGCAAAGTCGAAGCTGCCTGCGCGGTTGAAATTCCAGACCAGCTCTTCGGTCTGGCCCGGGGCCACATGGGCCATATAGGGCTCGGCGTGCTCCATGCCGGGGTACTTCAGCATCATCTGGGCATGCGCGTCCAGCGAGTCCCGGGTGCCCAGCACCGCTTCGTGCATCACCTGGCCTTGGTTGACCACGCGCAGGCGCACGGTTTCGCCCCGCTTCACCTGGAAGTGGTCGGGGCTGAAGCGCATGTCATCCGTCATGGTCAGGGTGATGGTGCGCTGGGCATGCTGGCCATCGCCGGCCAGGCCCCAGTCTTTTTGCACCGGGCTGGGGGTGGGGCGGCTGGCACCGGGCGCCGCATGGGCGTCCGTGCCGTGGGCCCAGGCGGGAAAGGCGCCGGCGGCCGCGCTGGCGGCCAGCACCAGGGCCGCCATGCAGGGAAATGTCTTCATGGGAGTCTTCCTTTCAATGCGCATGGCCTGCCGCCGGGGGCAGGGATTCCGGTTTGTGCACGCTGGCAGCGCCCGGGGCCGTACCCGGCGCGGTCTGGCGCGGGGCCTGGGCATCCAGCGGTGCGCCCTGCCATTCATAGGCCACCGTGCCCTTGGGGTAGCGGTACCAGCCCGGGTCGCGGTAGTCGTTGGCCCCCAGCTGGCTGCGCACCTTGAAGGTGGTGAACATGCCGCCCATCTCGATGTTCCCGAACGGCCCCTGGCCCGTCATCATCGGGAAGGTGTTGTCGGGCAGCGGCATCTGCATGGCGCCCATGTCGCCCATGCCGCGCTCGCCCATCAGCATGTAGTCGGGCACGATCTTCTGGATCTTGCCCACCAGACCCTGGTGGTCGACGCCGATCATGGTGGGCACGCCATGCCCCATGGCCCCCATGGTGTGGTGGCTCTTGTGGCAGTGCAGCGACCAGTCGCCCGGCGCATCGGCCACCAGTTCCAGCTGGCGCATCTGGCCCACGGCCACATCGGTGGTCACCTCCGGCCAGCGCGCCGTCAGCGGTACGGGGCCGCCATCGGTGCCGGTCACCTCGAACTCGTGGCCGTGCAGGTGGATGGGGTGGTTGGTCATGGTCAGATTGCCCACGCGGATGCGCACCCGGTCCCCCTGTTTGGCCACCAGCGGGCTGATCGCCGGGAAGGCGCGGCTGTTGAAGGTCCAGATATTGAAATCCGTCATCTCGTTGACCCGGGGCGTGGCGGCGCCGGGCTCCACCGCGTAGGCGGCCAGCAAAAAGGCGTAGTCGCGCTGCACCTCGGCAATCAGCGGGTGGCGGGCCTTGGGGTGGGTGATCCACAGGCCCATCATGCCCATGGCCATCTGCACCATTTCATCCGCATGCGGGTGGTACATGAAGGTGCCGGGGCGGCGCGCCTCGAACTCGTAGACAAAGGTCTTGCCGGGCGGAATGGCCGGCTGGTTCAGGCCGGCCACACCGTCCATGCCATTGGGCAGGCGCTGGCCGTGCCAGTGGACGGTGGTGTGCTCGGGCAGGCGGTTGGTGACGAAGATGCGCACCCGGTCGCCTTCCACCACCTCGATGGTCGGCCCCGGCGACTGACCGTTGTAGCCCCACATGTTGACGAAAAAGCCGGGCGCCACTTCGCGCACCACGGGCTCTGCCACCAGGTGGAATTCCTTGACCCCGGCGTTCATGCGCCAGGGACAGGTCCAGCCATTGAGCGTGACCACCGGGTGGTAGGGGCGGCCGTTGGGGGGCGTGAGCGGCGCAGCGGTGTCGGCACTGGCCTGGATCACGGGCTCGGGCAGCGCGGCCATGGTCACGCGGCTGACGGAAGCGGCGGCCACGGCCGTGGCGGCGCCAGTGAAAAAGGATCGGCGTTGCATATCAGTGGCCTGCCTCGGTGGTGGCAGCCGGCGCTGCGCTGGGGGTGGCTGGGGAGGGCGGCGTTCCGGGCGAGGTGCCCGTCAGCGCCAGCTGCAGGTCCACGTCGGCCAGCCAGAAGTCGCGCTGGGCCTCGGTGGCGGTGGCCACCGCCTGGGCGGTGCTGCGGGCCTGGGCCAGCAGTTGCCAGACGCTGATGAACATGCCGTTGTAGCGGTACACCGCTTCGTCCTGCAGAAAGCGCGCCAGCGGCACGGCCTCGGTCTGCTGCTGCTGGGCCAGGTCATAGGCCGTGCGGTAGCGCAGCCAGTGGCTGCGGGCCTCGCTGCGCGCGCGCAGCGCGGTCTCGCGCAACTGTGCGGCATTGCGCTGCAGGGCGGAGCGGGCGCCTGCGCTGGCGGCGCCGCCCCAGTCGAACAGCGGCAGCGGCAGCTCCAGCTCCCAGCCGCGCGTGATGTCGTCATGGCCGCTGGCGCGTTCGGTGCTGGTGTTGCGGCTGTAGCTGGCGCCGATATCGCCAAACATCGCACCCACGCGGGCAAAACCGTTGCGCTCGGCCGTGGTGTCCAGCTCACGGCGCAGGGCGCGCAGGTCCAGGCGCTCGCGCAGGGCCGTGGCTTCGGCATCGTCGCCGGCGCGCAGTGCGGCGGCGGCGGGCAGCGGCGGCAGGGTGGCCGGCAGCACAAAGTCCGCTTGCGTGCCCCACAGGCCCATCAGCCGGGCCAGCTGCTCGCGCTCCAGCGCGGCATTCAGGCGGGCGCGGGCCAGGTTGGCGGCGGCCTCCTGCTGCATGCGCAGCTCCTGGGCCTGCTCCAGCTTGCTGAAGTTGCCCACGCGCGCCATGCGCCGGGCCAGCTCACTACCGGCGGCAGCGGCTTCGTGCAGGGTCTGCGCCGTCTGCAGCTGCTGCTGTGCGGCCACGGCGCGCAGCCAGGCGCGGCGCGTGTCGGCAGCATGCAGCAGCACCTGCTGGGCGGTGATCAGCGTGGCCTGCTCCAGCTGCCAGCCTTGCCAGCGGGCTCGCCAGGGCAGGGTGATCAGGCTGACCAGACCAAAGCTGAGCTGGCGCTCGATCTCGCGTTCCTGGGCGTTGACAAAGCGCCCCAGCGTGAGCGTGGGGTTGGGCAGGGTCAGCGCCTGTACGCGCTGGGCATCCTGCACCCTCAGCGCGGCCACCTGGGCTTCCAGGGCCGGGCTGTTGAGCAGGGCGATGCGCACGGCGGTGTTGGCATCCACCGGTTGCTGCAGCCAGGCCGCCATCTGTGCACGGGCGGCAGCGCGGGCCTGGGGGGCGGGGTCGGCCAGCTGGCTGCCGGCGGGCAGGCGGCCTTCCGTATGGGTCGTGACGGCGCTGCGCTGGCCGTCCGGCGCCACGCTGGCGCAGCCGGCCAGCACCAGGGCCGCGACCACGGGGGTGAGGCGAAGCAGGCGCGGGCTCATGGCTGGCCTCCGTGGTGGTGACCCAGGTGAGCACCTGCCGCAGGTGCTGCAGTGGGCGCAGCCGGGGTGTGCGGGCGGTGGGCGGACCCGGCGGGGGTGGTGCCCGCCTGGGCTTTTTCCCGCTGCAGCACATCGGCATGGCCGCGGGGGAACTGGGCGACGGCGGCATTGGCGGCCTGCCAGGGCGTGCTGGCCTGCTCCACGCCGCCGCTGGCGGGCAGGGGCTGGTGCTGCAGCGGCCGGCTGGGGGCCGTGGGTTGCAGCCAGTCCGGCAGGCGGTAAGGCGGGGCCGCCTCTGCGCCTGGGGCTGCGGCCATGTGGTCGGCAGGAGTGGGCGCGGCCGTCTGGGCCCAGGCGCCGGGGGGCAAGGTGGTCAGGGCGGCAGCCGCCATCCACCAGGGGGTGAAAGAGTGCGCAAAGCGCATGCAAAGTCTCCTGCAACGTGACAAACACGGCGTCCTGCCGGGTGGTGTGCACAAGGCCACCGCACGGCTGCGGACGCACTTCGGGCGTCAGGTCTCAGGAGATGGGGGGTTTGGATGCCTGCAGCGGCTGGGCGCTGGCAAAGCGTGCAGCGCCGCCCACGGGCTGGGCGTGGGGCGGGGTGTCGTTCGCGGCCAGGGGCAGCGACATGGGAGAAACGGCGGAGTGGCAGACCACACAGGCGGCGCAGGGCGCACCGTGGCTGTGCTCGCAGCCGGAAGCAGACTGCGCCCCCGGGGCCGCACACCGGTCCGATGGTGTCAGTGCGGCATGCAGGTCCGCGCCATCAGCGGGTGTGGAATGGTGCGGCACCACCGCATCGCGGTCGGCATGCTCCGCGTGGTGCCCCACCAGCGGCCCTTGTGGCCCATGCGCCATGCCATGGGAGTCCGCCTGCGTGGCACTGGCAAGGAAAGAAGAGGGGGAGGGGGTGCCGTGGTCCATGCCCGGCATGCTGTGGTGCACGGCCGCCGTGCTGGCGCCCATGGCCGGCAAGGTGCCCATGGCCATGGCATCGCCTGCCAGACCCCGCAGGGCCAGCAGAACCACCAGGAAAAAGGACAGCATGCGGCGCATGCAGGGAATGATACCGCCCACGTCGGGAAGTTCCACGGTCGGAGTGATCGGGGCGGTGGGCACGGGCCGCACGGCCAAAATGGGGCGTGGCGCCCGGTGCGGCATGCCGGGTCCGGCCAAGGGGGCCGGACCGTCGGCTTACTTGGTCAGGATCAGCTTGCCCAGCTTGGTGGCCTGCAGGCGGTAGGTGGAGCCGTTGTGCACGATGGTGACGGCCTTCTGGCCTTGCAGCAGCTCGGCGCTGTCCAGCTGCATATGGGCCGGGGACGCAGCCACGGGCAGGATGGAGGTGGAGGAAGAGGTGGTGCGCAGAGCGGGCTGGGTGTGCATGGTGGGATCCCGAAACGGTTGAGTTGTGCGAATGATAATAATTCTTATTTGATAACGCAACCACCCTGCTGACAATCGGGCTTTATCGCGGCGTATCCATAGCCGCCGCCTTCACTGCAAGCACCGCCATGGCCGCAACCCCCGCCGTGCGACCGCTGCGGCTCACACCACCTGGTAGCGCCCCGGGCGGTGGTTCATGGTCAGTGCCAGGTTCAGCGTGATGGCGGCCACGATGGACCAGCCCACGCGCGAGGGCTCCACCGTCACGCAGGCGGCCAGCAGGATCAGGCAGTCCAGCGCCATCTGCACCTTGCCGGCGCGCCAGCCGTAGCGGTCCTGCAGGTAGAGTGCGGCAATGCCGATGCCGCCCAGGCTGCCCCGATGGCGGAACAGCACCAGCATGCCCACACCCAGCAGCAGGCCACCCGCAATCGCCGCGTACAGCGGGTGCAGCGGGCCCAGCTGCATCACATGGGGCTGCAGATCGGTCAGCAGCGACAGCAGCAGCACGGCGGCAAAGGTCTTGAGGGTGAAGGCGCGGCCCATCTTCTTCCAGGCCAGCCAGTAGAACGGCAGGTTCAGCGCAAAGAACAGCTGGCCTATAGGCAAGTCGGTGGCGTAGTGCAGCACAAAGGCCAGGCCCACCATGCCGCCGGTCAGCAGCTTGGCACCCGAGCACAGGGCGATGCCCACGGAAATCAGCGTGCAGCCGGTGAACAGGGCGGCAGCGTCTTCCACCAGCGTATGGGGCACGGCCGGCGTGGGTGGAGCGGGAATGGTCGGTGTCACGGAGGCCGTGGCAGGGCGGGGCGCGGTCATGGCAGAGGCAGTGTGAAGCGAAAGCGCAGCCAACCCGGCCGGGGCGATCCGACCCTGCGCCGCACCGCCGGAGGGCCCCGGCGGCGTGGAACACACAAAGCCCCCGGACTGCTGCAGCAGGGCGGGGGCCAGAGAGAGCGGGCGGACAGCGACCCGAAAAGCGACGGCATAGCCGCCGCCCGGGTCGGATTGATTGCTATTTAATTGATAGCGATTGGCAAAAGTTTAGCTGGCGCGCCACGCAGTTTTCATGCAAAACACAGCCGGTCCGCCGCGGCCGTGGCGTGGGGGCGACAGCGCGGGCCGCCGCCCGTGCAGGCCGCAGCCAGCCCGGCATCGGCCACTGCGCCCACCGCATCAACCGCGCCAGCGGCGCAGCCGCAGACCGTTGGCCACCACCAGCAGGCTCACGCCCATGTCGGCCACCACGGCCATCCACATGGTGGCCATGCCGGCCACGGCCAGGGCGAAGAACGCAGCCTTGATGCCCAGGGCCAGGCCGATGTTCTGCCACAGCACGGTGTGCGACTTGCGCGACAGGCGGATGGTCTCCGGAATGCGGCGCAGATCGTCGTTCATCAGCACCACGTCGGCCGTCTCCATGGCCATGCCGGTGCTGTGGCGCCCGCCCATGGCAAAGCCCAGGTCCGACTGGGCCAGGGCCGGCGCGTCGTTGATGCCGTCGCCGGTCATGCCGGTGGGGCCCACATCGCGCTGCAGCACGGCCATGGCGTCCAGCTTGTCCTGGGGCAGCAGGCTGCCGCGTGCATCGGCAATGCCGACCTGGGCGGCAATGGTCTGCACCGTGGCCTGGTTGTCGCCGCTCAGCACCACGGGCGTCACGCCCAGGGCCTGCAGCTGGGCCACGCCTTCGGCCGCCTGGGGGCGCAGCGGATCGGCCACGGCAAACAGGGCGCGCACGGCCTGGTCGTCGGCCAGCAGGGTCACGGTGCGGCCCTGGGCTTCCTGGGCCTCCAGCACGGCTTCCAGCGCCGGGGTGGACAGGGACTGCTCGCGCGCCCAGCGCAGATTGGCCAGGGTCCAGCGCTGGCCGTCGATCCGGGCCTGCACGCCGCGGCCGGGCAGGGCCTGCAGTTCCTGCACCGCATCGGCGCCCGTGCCGGCAGGCAGACCGGCGGCAATCGCCCGCGAGACCGGGTGGTCCGAGCCGCTGGCCAGCTGCCAGGCGGTGCGGGCCAGATCGCCGGGCTGCGAGGCTGTGGTATCGGCGGCATCGGCGGCCTGCCAGTGCACCAGGGCCGGGCTGCCGCTGGTCAGCGTGCCGGTCTTGTCCAGCGCAATGGCGCGCAGCAGGCGGGCGGTTTCCAGCGAACGGCCGCCTTTCATCAGAATGCCGCGCTGCGCTGCAGCGGTCAGCGCGCTGACCACGGTGACGGGCGTGGACAGCACCAGCGCGCAGGGGCAGGCAATCACCAGCAGGGCCAGGGCCTGGTACAGGGCGTCGTGCCAGGTCCAGCCCAGCAGCCAGGGCGCCAGCACGGCCAGCAGCACGGCCAGCACCAGCACGATGGGGGTGTAGACCTGGGCAAAGCGGTCCACAAAGCGCTGCGTGGGGGCGCGCGTGGCCTGGGCCTGCTCCACGGCGTGGACGATGCGCGCCAGCAGGCTGTCGGTGGCGGGCGCCGTCACCTCCATGGTCAGCTGCCCGTGCTGGTTCACGCTGCCGGCAAACAGGGCGTCGCCCGGGGCCTTGTCGGCCAGCGCACTCTCGCCGGTGATGGGCGCCTGGTTGACGCTGCTCTCACCCTGCACCACGGTGCCGTCCAGCGGCACGCGGGCGCCGGGGGCAATGCGCAGGCGCGCACCCAGGGCCACCCGGGCTACGGGGGTGGCGGCCACGCTGCCGTCGGGCTGCAGCACATCGGCGGTTTCCGGGGCCAGCTGCAGCAGGTTGCGGATCGCCTGGCGGGCGCGGTCCATGGCCTGGTCTTCAATGCGTTCGGCGGCGGCGTACAAGGCCATCACCATGGCCGCTTCGGGCCACTGGCCGATCAGAAAGGCGCCGGTCACGGCCACGGCCATCAGCGCGTGGATGCCCAGCTTGAAGCGGGCCAGGTCCTTCAGCCCGGCCTTGTAGACGCCCAGGCCCGACAGGCCGATGGCCACCACGGCCAGGGCCATGCCGCCATAGCTCAGCCAGGGGTGCAGCGACGCGCCCCAGTGCGCGGCCTCGGCCAGCACGGCCAGCACCAGCGCGGCGGCAATGCGCGGCCAGCCCGGCAGCACGCCGTGGTCGTGGCCGGCATGGGCATCGGCAGCAGCGGCATCCGTGCTGTCCTCGCCGTGGCGGTGGTCGTGGCCTGCATGCTCGCCGTGGTCATGGTCATGGTCATGGTCATGGTCATGGTCATGGTCATGGTCATGCCGGGCGGGGCGCGCTGCGCCCTGCGGGGGGATGGAGGGAGAGGGCTGGGGGGCGCAGCTGCCGCCTCCGCAGCCGCAGCTGTGGACATAGGCCTCTTCGTGGCGCGGGTGGTTCTTGCTCATGCGATGATTGGAAACCTGAAACCCACTTCAAGGTCAAGCATGTCCCAGTATCGTATTGGTGAAGCGGCGCGGCTGTCCGGTGTCTCGGCCGCCAACATCCGCTATTACGAGCGCGAAGGCCTGGTGCGCCCCAGCGGCCGTGCCGAAAACGACTACCGCTTCTTCACCGACGCCGACCTGCACCGGCTGCGCTTCATCCGCATGTGCCGGGCGCTGGACATGTCGCTGGACGAGGTGCGCACCCTGCTGGCGCTGGACCTGAACAGCAAGCAAGACTGTGCGGCGGCGAACGCCACGGTCAACGGCCACCTGCAGCATGTGCGCGAGCGCCTGCACGAGCTGCAGATCCTGGAGCAGGAGCTGCTGGCGCTGCGCGGGCGTTGCGATGGCAGCGACGCCCACTGCCACATCATCGAAGCGCTGCACGCCCAGGCCGATGCGCCGTTGGAAGAAGCCCGTCCCCCGGCGGCCGGCGCCAGCAAGCGCCACGTCTGACCGACCGCAAAGGGGGACGCCGGCACCGCAGTGCCGCGCGCGGGTATGGGCGGCGCTGCCACGCGGTCGTCATGTTGCAGTGCAAAATTAACCATGGATGCGTGGCGGCCTGCGCCCGCGTCCGCCCATGTTTTCAACCCATGACAGGAGGGGCGCTGCCCATGTCCATGCCGCAATCGCCCGTGCAGTGGCACCAGGTGAAGGCCTGGGTCTTCGATCTGGATGGCACGCTGCTCGACAGCCGGCCCGACATTCTGGCCGCCGCCAGCGACACGCTGGTGGACTACGGCCATGCCCCGCTGCCGGCGGGCTACCAGCTGCCCAATCTGTTCGGCACCGCCGGAGAGCTGGTGCGCGATGTGTTCGTGGAACGCGGCTACCCGGCGCCCACCGATCTGGTGCGCCTGCGCGCCGAGTTCGAAGCCCATTACGCCGCCCAGAACCCCAGCCAGGCCCGCCTGTACGATGGGGTGCCGCAGTGGCTGGACTGGGCGCGCCAGCATGGCGTGGCGTTGGGCATCTGCACCAACAAGCTCGAGCGCCTGGCGCGCGACGGCATGCAGCAGCTGGACATTGCCGAAGGCTTTGGCGCCATCACCGGCTCGGACACCTACGGCGTGGGCAAACCCTCGCCCGAACCGCTGCTGCGCACCCTGGCGCAGCTGGGCGTGGCCCCGCAGGAGACGCTGTTCTTTGGCGACACCCATGCCGACGCGGCCTGCGCCCAGGCGGCCGGCGTGCGCTTTGCCTGGCACAGCGTGGGCTATGGCGATGCCCGGGTGCAGGCCCTGCCCCAGGTGCTGCGCTACGCCGGCTACGGCGAGCTGCTGTACCAGGTGGCGACCCAGCAGCCGGCGCTGTCTCTGTAAGGCGCAGGCCCCAAAGTCCAACGCCCTGCAGGGCAGGGCGTTGTGGCACGGGCAAGGCCCCGGCAAGGGGCTAGAGCGCGGGAGTGGCTTACAGATCGCGGCGGCGGTCGCCCGAAAAACCCAGCGAGGCCGAGATATCGTGCGCAGCCTGCTGCAGCTTGGGCAGCCAGCCTTCGTCCAGGCGGTCGGCGGGGGCGGAAATCGACAGGCCGGCCACCAGCTTGCCCTGGTCGTCGTAGATGCCGGCGGCCATGCAGCGCACGCCCAGCTCCAGCTCCTCGTTGTCGCGGGCAATGCCGTACTGGCGGGCCTTGGACAGTTCCTGCTCCAGCGCATGCAGCTGGGTGATGCTGTTGTGGGTGTTGCCGGCCAGACCGGTGCGCATGGCGTAGGCGCGCACGCGCTGGGGGTCGTCGGCCGCCAGGAACAGCTTGCCGTTGGAAGTCAGGTGCAGCGGCGCATGGCCGCCGATGGCGCGCACCACCTGCATGCCCGAGCGTTCGCTGTAGGCACGCTCCACATACACAATCTCGTCGCCCTGGCGCACGCTCAGGTTCACCGGCTGGTGGATCTGCTTGTGCAGGGCGCGCATCGGGCCCAGCGCCGCTTCACGCACGCTCAGGCGGCCCTTGACCAGATTGCCCAGCTCCAGAAAGCGCATGCCCAGGCGGTAGCTGCCCGACTCGGGGCGGTCCACAAAGCGGCCGATGGCCAGGTCGTTGAGGATGCGGTGGGTGGTGGAGGGGTGCAGCCCGGTCTTTTCGCTGATTTCCTTCAGGGAAACGGCTTCTTCGCGCGAGGCCAGGACATCGATCAGGATGAACATGCGCTCCAGCACCTGGACGCTGGGCTTGGCAAGGGAATCGTGATCGGTTTTGTTGGTCATGGGCTCTTGTTATGCTGCGTTGGGCGGATTCTATGCCGCGTTTGCGGCACCGCACAAAAGTTGTGCCGGTGCGCGGCACTCAATCCGGGGTGTGGGGTCGCTCGGGCGACGTCTCGACCCGCTCCCAGAGCTGGTCGTGCAGCACCTCGTGGGGCAGAAAGAGTGCTTTGTAGCGCATCTTGGCGCTTTGTGCGATCCAGTAGCCCAGATACAGATACGGCAGGCCCATGCTGCGCGCCTGCGCAATCTGCCACAGCACGTTGTAGGTGCCGTAGCTGGCGGTGGGGTCGGGCTCGTAGAAGGTGTAGACGGCCGAGATGCCGTCGTCGAGCGCATCCAGGATGGACACCATGCGCAGCACGCCGGGCGCATCGCCCACGGCGGGCTCCCGGAATTCCACCAGGCGGGAGTTGACCCGGCTTTGCAGCAGGAACTGGGTGTACTGGTCCACGCTGTCGTGGTCCATGCCGCCGCCGCTGTGGCGGGCGTGCTGGTAACGCTGGTAGAGGTCGTAGTGCTCGGCCGAATAGCTCAGCCGCTGGATGCTGGCCTCCAGCTGGGCATGCTGCTTCCAGGCCCGCTTCTGGCTGCGGTTGGGCTGGAACTCGTTGGTCAGCACCCGCAGCGGCACGCAGGCGCGGCAGCCGCGGCAGTAGGGCCGGTAGGTGAACATGCCGCTGCGCCGGAAACCCTGGGCCACCAGCTCCGAATAGATGCCGGTCTGGATCAGGTGGCTGGGCGTGGCCACCTGCGAACGGGCTTCTTTGCCCTCGATATAGCTGCACGGGTACGGGGCCGTGGCATAGAACTGCAAGGTGTGCAGCGGAAGATCGTTCGGATGCGTCATGCGGAATCAACAGAGGACGACAAGATGGCATCCCAGTATACGGAATGAAACCGCCAATCCATATCCGGCTGCTTGCGCTGGCGCCCGACCTCGATCAGGAACAGGCTGCGGGGTATCTCGTGTGCCCCCAGCGACGCCAGGTGGCGCGTGGCCTGCTGGCAATCGATCTGCGTGGCGCCCTGGTGGCGGCACAGGCCCACCAGCGCCGACAGCGCAATCTTGGAGGCATCGCTGGCATGGGCGAACATGGATTCGCCGAACACCGCGCGGCCCAGTGCCACGCAGTACAGGCCGCCCACCAGCTTGCCGTCGATCCAGGTTTCCACGCTGTGGGCCTTGCCCTGGCGATGCAGCGCGGTGTAGGCCGCCACGATGCGGTCCACGATCCAGGTGCCATCCTGGCCGGGGCGCACCGTCTGGGCGCAGTGGCGCATGACCTGCTCGAACGCGGTGTCGATGCGCACCTCGCAACCCGGCGTCTTGCGGAATTTCTTCAGCGTCTTGCGCAGCGAAGGGTGCAGGCGGAAATTCTCCACCTGCAGCACCATGCGCGGGTTGGGGGACCACCAGAGCACGGGCTGGCCCTCGCTGAACCAGGGGAAGATGCCCTGGGCGTAGGCGGTCTGCAGGTTGTCGGCATCCAGCCGACCGCCGGCGGCCAGCAGGCCGGGCAGCGGATCATCCAGGCCCCAGGCGCTTTGCACAGGGGGGAAGACATCGTTTTCCGAAAGCCAGGGCAGCTGGTGGGTCATGGCTCAATCAATTTCGCTGAATCAAATCGTCACACAGAACCGGTACTCAGGTTTGTACGCTGTGTGCAGTAGTGGGGTAAGGGCTGTTCCTACAAATGTAGGTGCGGTCAAGGGACAAGACAGCCGGTCGGCGAACCGTATGCTGGACCTTATCGCTTCTGGCAGTTGTCGGTATGCTTGTGTTAGGAAATTGTGAAGGAGTCCAGCTTATGTTCTTCCGCAAAATTTTCAGTGGCAGCTTGACGGAGCCGCGCTATATCCGTCGCACCCGCGCCTACCTGGAGGAAGCGCGCATGGCCATGCTGGAGCACTCCATTGCGGCAGAGCACTACCAGTCTTCGGCCGACATGTATGCCGAGCGCGCCCGCCGGCTGGAAGCCGAACTCGAACACTGGGAAGCCCAACGGGACGCAGAGCGCGATGCGGCCCGCAGCAAGCGCAATGGTGAAGAGAGTGTGGCGGCCACCAAGCAGATGGGACCGCCCAAGCTGGAGGCAGCGCCGGTGGTGACCCCTGCACAGCCGGCCGCGGTGGGCATTGTGCGGGCGGCGTAGGCCGCAGCCGCTGCGGCCTGTCATGGGGCGGTGTGGGGTTCCGTGCGCATGCGCCAAAGAAAAAAGGCTTGCATTGCTGCAAGCCTTTTTATATGGCTCCCCGACCTGGGCTCGAACCAGGGACCTGCGGATTAACAGTCCGTCGCTCTACCGACTGAGCTATCAGGGAACATTTCGGTAGGGCCGCGTGCGATTGCGCAGCCCGAAGTTTTTGGCTCCTCAACCTGGGCTCGAACCAGGGACCTACGGATTAACAGTCCGGCGCTCTACCAACTGAGCTATTGAGGAAAAAGGTGTATGGTTGCGTGCGATTGCGCAGCCAGAAAAAGTGGCTCCCCGACCTGGGCTCGAACCAGGGACCTGCGGATTAACAGTCCGTCGCTCTACCGACTGAGCTATCAGGGAACATTTCGGTATGGCTGCGTGCGATTGCGCAACCAGATCAATTCGGTGGCTCCTCAACCTGGGCTCGAACCAGGGACCTACGGATTAACAGTCCGGCGCTCTACCAACTGAGCTATTGAGGAACAAGACCTAGATTATATACATAGAAAAAATACGCTCCGGACAAAGCGCTACAAAAAATCAAAAGACCGCCTGATGCGCCCCTCTCAGGGCTCGGGGCGGCACCACAGCCAGGCCAGCACGCAGGCCATGCAGCTGCAGGCCAGCCAGCGCACCCACAGCGGGGTGGGCGCCAGCCACAGCACGGCGGCGCACAGGGTCATCATGATGCTGGCGCTGTACTTGGCCCGGCGGCTGACCTTGCCGCCCTGGCTCCAGTTGACCAGCATGGGCCCGAACAGTCGGTGCTGCCACAGCCAGCGGTGCAGGCGCGGGGAGCTGCGGGCCGCCGCCCAGCCGGCGATCAGAATGAACACGGTGGTGGGCAGGCCGGGGATGAAGACCCCGGCAATGCCCAGGGCCAGGCTGGTGACGGCCAGCGCACGCAGAAGAAAGCGGACCAGCCAGTGGGCCACAGGCTGGTGGGGCGGCGGCGCGACAGGCGGTGAGACGGAATCGGGATCGGGCACGAAAACAGCAGTCAGCAGGGATGGTGGCATTGTGCATGGGTTGCACGGCCTGGCGCTATGCTTTGCCCCATTCCCGCTGCGGTTCTGCGCTGCAGGCGCATGCGGCGGGCACCACTGAAAGAATTTGCCATGGCGATTTGCACCATCCTCAAGATGGGAGATGCGCGGCTGCTGGAGCAGGCGCAACCCGTACAGACTTTTGACACCCCGCAGTTGCATGCGCTGATCGCCGACCTGCGCGACACCATGCGTGCCGCCAACGGCGCCGGCATTGCGGCGCCGCAGATCGGCGTGGGCCTGCAGGTGGTGATCTTCGGCTCGGACCAGCGCAACCCGCGCTACCCCGACCGCCCGCTGGTGCCGCCCACCGTGCTGATCAATCCCACCATCACGCCGCTGGGCGATGCCGAAGAGGGCGACTGGGAAGGCTGCCTGTCCGTGCCGGGCATGCGCGGCTGGGTGCCGCGCTGGCAGCGCATCCGCTACACCGGCTGGGATCCGCTGGGCCAGGTGATCGACCGCACGGTTGACGGTTTCCACGCCCGGGTGGTGCAGCACGAATGCGACCACCTGTGGGGCAAGCTCTATCCCATGCGGGTGCGCGACTTCACCCGCTTCGGGTTCACCGAGGTGCTGTTCCCGGACATCAGCGCGGCCGAGGACGATTGAGGCCTTGGGGCGCTGAGTGCCTCCCCCGGGGCTTGCCGCCCCTGGCGTCTGTGCTACAGGGCTGGCGCAGTCTCTCTATAAGTGAGGGAATCAGCAAGGGCGCAAGCAGGCAAGGGAAAAACGCAGCGCAGCCGTGCGCCGACATACGGCGCGGTGCACGGGGGCCGTGCCGGCCGTGTAACGGCAGTGCGGTCCGGGGCCGCTCAGTGCGTCCCCGGCAGCTGTACCAGGTGCTGCAGCCCTTCGCTGTAGCGCGCGGCGTACAGGCCCAGCTGCACCATGGCGAAATGGTTCACGCGCAAGCTGACTTCGGTGTGGGTCAGGGCGCCGCTGATCCGCGCATCGCTGGCCTGCAGGTGCACCAGCCGGGGCTGGCGCAGCGCAAAGCCCTGGGCCGTCAGCACCTGGGCGACCAGCGGGGCCTGGGCCGTGGGGCTGCGGCGCAGCACGATGGCGGTTTCATCGTTGTCCAGGCGCACGAACACCCCGGGCGGGTAATGGCCGGCGCACTGCACCAGCGCCTGGCCGGCTTCATCAAAGACGCCCGAAGGTCCCTGGGTCACCGCCAGGGTTGAATCCACCACCGAACGCCCGGGGCGCGACTTGCGCGGGCTGATCATGGCCGCATAGCGGTCGGTGGTGGCCAGAATCCGGGCCAGCCGTTCGGCCACGGGCTGCTGCAGCAAAGGCAGCTGCGTGGGCGGCACCGCATGGTGCAGGCTGACGATGTCCAGCCACAGCGCATCGTTCACCCCCTGCTCCTCCAGCAGACGGCGGCTGGCCTGCGGGTGCTGGTCGATCGCCTGCTGCTGGGCCGGGCTGGGGCGGTCGCGCTGCAGGGACAGCTGGTCCTGCAAGGTGGTCATGCCGATGTTCATGGTCAGCGCGGCGCGCACCAGGCTGTGGCGTTCGTGCGGCGGCAGCTCGAAGGAGGTGGACAGAATCTGGCACAGCGTGGCGCAGACCAGGGCGTGCGAAGCGCTGTAGCCCACGGTGGACGTGCCCGCCAGCTGGAACATCAGGTACAGCGCCGCGTCGGTGTCGTGGGCCACCAGGTCGCGCATCCAGGTTTCCAGCTGCTGGATCTTGGCCGGCAGCTCGGGCACCAGTGCGGGCGAGGTCAGGACCAGGTGCAGGCTGGCTTCCAGGTCGGACCACAGACCCAGCAGGTCTTCGTAATGGTCATCGTCCGTGGCAAGGGCTGCGGGCAGAAGGGAAGAAGTGGGCATGGTGGTGCGACTCGGCAGCGCGGGGGAGCCGCGCCATCCGGCCATTGTGGCGCGGCAGGGGGCAGACGGCCAGTGGGCAGGACCAAAGGCAGGTGCTGCCATCACAGCAGGCAGGGTGGCCGCCGCGGGCCACCGCTGCACGCGGCAGAGGGGCGCCCCGTCGGGGCGCCGGGCTCAGTCGCGGAAGTTGTTGAACGACAGCGGGTGGTCCGCCAGGTCCTTGCGGATCAGGGCCATGGCGGCCTGCAGATCGTCGCGCTTGGCGCCGGTGATGCGCACGCTTTCGCCCTGGATGGAGGCCTGCACCTTCATCTTGCTGTCCTTGATCAGCTTCTGCAGCTTCTTGGCCAGCTCGGACTCGATGCCGTTCTTGATCTTGACGACCTGCTTGACCTTGTCGCCGCCCACCTTCTGGGGCTTTTCGATGTCCAGGAAGCGCACGTCCACATTGCGCTTGGTGAGCTTGTTGCGCAGCAGGTCTTCCACCTGTTGCAGCTGGAACTCGGCATCACCGTACATGGTGATTTCCTTGTCTTTCAGTTCCACGGCAGCCGATGTGCCTTTGAAGTCAAAACGGGTGCCAATTTCCTTGGAGGCGTTTTCGACGGCGTTCTTGACTTCGACGAAGTCGGCTTCCAGCACGGTGTCAAAAGAAGGCATGGGGTCACTCTTTCCTTGAATGGGGTTCACGGGGCCATCCGCCGGCGGCGCCATGGGCGGCATGCGGCGGTGCGACAATTGCAGGGATGTTAGTCGAGAAAAACACCCCCCTGCAGGACTGCAACACCTTTGGCATCGTGGCCAGTGCCGACACGCTGGTGCGTGTGCGCAGTGTGGCCGATGTCCAGGATTTTGCCGCCAGTCCCGTCTACCGCGGGCGGCGCAGTTTTGTGCTGGGCGGCGGCAGCAACATCGTGCTGACCGGGGATGTGGTGCGTGCGGTCGTGGTGAAGGTGGAAATCCCGGGCATCCGCCTGCTGGAAGAGACCGAGCGCCACTGGATCGTGGAAGCCGGCGCCGGCGAGCGCTGGCACGACGTGGTGGCCTGGACCGTGGCCCACGGCTACCCCGGTCTGGAAAACCTGGCCCTGGTGCCCGGCACCGTGGGAGCGGCGCCGGTGCAGAACATCGGCGCCTACGGCATCGAGCTGCAGGACCGCTTCCATTCGCTGGACGCCGTGGACCTGCGCAGCGGCGCCGTGTTCTCGCTGGACGCCGGGCAGTGCGCCTTCGGCTACCGCGACTCGGTCTTCAAGCATGCGCCCAGCAGCAACGGACTGGGCATGGGGCTGGCGGGCTGCGCCGTGATCACCACCGTGCGCCTGGCCCTGCCCAAACCCTGGAAGCCCGAGCTGAGCTACCTGGATCTGCAGCGCCGCCAGCAGGAAGAAGGGGTGGAGCAGCCCACGGCACAGCAGATCTTCGACTGGGTCTGCGCCATCCGCCGTGCCAAGCTGCCCGATCCGGCCGTCATCGGCAACGCCGGCAGCTTCTTCAAGAACCCCACGGTCAGCGAAGACCAGTGCCGCGACATCCTGGCGCGCGAGCCCAAGATCGTGCACTACCCCATGGACGACGGCAGCATCAAGCTGGCGGCCGGCTGGATGATCGATGCCTGCGGCTGGAAGGGCAAGTCCCTGGGCCATGCCGGCGTGTACGACAAGCAGGCCCTGGTGCTGGTCAACCGCGGCACCGGCGGTGTCAACGTCACCGGTGGCGAGGTGATGACCCTGGCCAGCGCCATCCAGACCAGCGTCTACGAACGCTTCGGCATCCGGCTGGAACCCGAGCCGGTGGTGGTGTAAGCGCGGGCGCTTTCCAGCTCTCCAGACCGCCGCGCCGTGTGCGGGGCATGCCCCTGAACTGAACTTGCTGACCTGAACGCAACGGGCCTGACCCGGCGCTGTGCGGGGGCTAGCTGCTTTTATTCGCCCGCCATCACCCGGCGGCGCAATGCATCCACATCCAGCACGCTCAGGCTGTGCGCCCCGGTCTTGCGCACCAGGCCTTGTTTGGCCAGCGCATTCAGGGCGCGGGTCACCTGTTCGCGGTTGGCGCCGATCATGCTGGCCAGAATGGCGTGCGAAGGCAGGGGCTGCAGATGGGCCTGTCCCTGCGCGTCGGTGCCGGCGGCCTCGCACAGGCGCAGCAGCTCGGCATGCAGGCGGGCGGGCACGCCCAGGGTACTCAGCTGCACCACCCGCTCGCTCAGGCGCCGGATGCGGGCGGTGAGCGAATGGATCACCCGGTGGGCCAGCAAGGGCTCCTGGTGCAGCAGCTCCGTGAAGGCATCGCGGTCCAGTGTGGCCAGCACCGTGGGCTCCAGCGTGGTGCCGAAGGCCGTGCCGGTGTGGCCTTCCAGCGCGGCAATATCCCCGATGTGCGACCCCGCACCGCGTTCGCTGAACGACACCTCCTTGCCGTTGGCGGAATAGGTGGCAATGCGCAGGCTGCCGGAGCAGACAAACGCCACCTGCTGGTTCTGCAGCAGTTGGGTGTGGGGCTCCAGCACCCACCACGCGCAGCGGTTGGCAATGTGCTGCAGGCAGGCGGGACTGAGGCCGCGGAACAGTTCGATGGACTGCAAGGCCAGTCCGGAGCGTGGGGGCGAAGGCTGCATGGGGACCAGCCCGCGCGCCGTGGGCGCGCAGGCAAGGAAAGACCTGAAAGATCTGAATGGCCTGAAAGGCATGCCGGTGGCGCAGGCCGTGGACTGCACGGCCCCCGCCACCGGCACGGGGTCAGTGGACCGAGGTGCTGGCATCGCCGCTGGGGATCAGGCCAGCGCGCAGCGCCTGGGCCGCTTCGGCACGCACCGTGGCGCGGTCCAGGTGGCTGGCGGCGCTGGGGGCGATGTACATCTGATCGCCCTGCATGGCCAGGGTTCCATGGTCGCGTGCGGCCTGGGTGTCGGCCTGCACCTGTGCACGGCTCAGCGGCGTGCCGCCCTGGGGCAGCGGCGGCCAGTCGCTGCCTTCACCGGCAGGGCCGCCGGCAAAGGCGGTGCCGGCAGCACAGGCCAGCAGGGACAGGGTCAGGATGGTGCGAGGGGATGGCATAAGGGTTCTCCGGTTCTGGTGGTCAACATGCGTGGGAGGCCTCCATGCATGGCTGCAGTGTCGACCGCACCGGGCCTGCGTGTATGTGCCAAAACGCACACTTTCGCGCGAAAGCGAACCAGAAAACAGGCCGAGCGAATGCCGGGCGCAATGCCGAACGCAATGCTGGGCGGAATACCGGGCCGGCAGCCCGGGGCCATCGCCCATGGGCCCATGAAAAAAGCCGCCGGCACGGGCCAGGCGGCTTTGGGGCGGCGGCTGCACGCACCGGGCATGCAGCGTGCGCGCGGTTTACTTTTTCCAGTAGCCGGGGCGGATCAGCAGGCTGTGGATGCGGTAGGGGGCTTTTTCTTCCACGGCGATGTCCATGGGCACAAAAGCCTTGTCGCACTGCAGCAGATAGCCGGCGGCGTAGGAGGTGGGCACGCGCATCTGGGCGGTCACGCGGCAGGCGCCCACGCTCTGGTGCACCTGTTGCAGCACTTCCTTCATCTGCTCGGGCGTGACCTGCTTGTTGAACTCTTCGGAGAAGCTCTTGCTGTCCGGCAGGGCGGCCTTGCCTTCAAAGGCGGCAAAGATGGACTGGAAGCGTTGGCCCAGTGCCTTTTCCGCGGCGGGATTGGGCTTGGGGGCTTGCTGCTGTTGCTGTTGCGGTGCAGCAGCGTCGGCCGGGGCGGGCGCTGCGGCAGGTGCCGGATCGGCGGCAAAAGCAGGGGCTGCCAGGGCAGCGGCCAGGATGAACAGGGCCGGTTGGCTCCAGCGGCGGGTAGAACGGGACATCAGCGCTCCTTTGCGCAATTACGTTGGTTGCCACTGTAGCCGCTGCCAGGGTGCACGGGGTAACTCTTCGTTTTGGTAGCGGCCTGTGTACGGTTTTGCGGCATTTCAACGACAAACCTGCTGGAAATCAAGGCTGCACAGGCATTGACTGCTCATAAAAAAAGCCGCTGCAGGGGCAGCGGCTTCCGTGTAAACCCTGATTTTTCGGACCAGGGCTGGCAGAACTTACTTCTTGTCGCCGCCCAGCTGGGGCAGGGCGCTGGTGCTGCTCACGCTCAGCAGGCCGGCCTTGGAGTAGATGGCCAGCTTGTCGCGGGTGTCGATCAGGTCCAGGTTGCGCATGGTCAGCTGGCCGATGCGGTCCACCGGGCTGAACGGCGCGTCTTCCACCTTCTCCATCGACAGGCGCTCGGGAGCGTAGGTCAGGTTGGAGGATTCGGTGTTCAGGATGGAGTAGTCATTGCCGCGGCGCAGTTCCAGCGTCACGGTGCCGGTGATGGCGCGGGCCACCCAGCGCTGTGCGGCTTCGCGCAGCATGATGGCCTGGGGGTCGAACCAGCGGCCCTGGTACAGCAGACGGCCCAGCTTCAGGCCGTTCACACGGTACTGCTCGATGGTGTCTTCGTTGTGGATGCCGGTCACCAGGCGCTCGTAGGCGATGTGCAGCAGGGCCATGCCGGGGGCTTCGTAGATGCCGCGGCTCTTGGCTTCGATGATGCGGTTCTCGATCTGGTCGCTCATGCCCAGGCCGTGGCGGCCGCCGATGCGGTTGGCTTCCAGGAACAGGGCCACGGCGTCGTCAAAGCGCTGGCCGTTCAGGGCCACGGGGCGGCCTTCTTCGAAGGTGACCGACACTTCTTCGGCCTTCACTTCGACTTCGGGCTTCCAGAACGCCACGCCCATGATGGGGTTCACGATGCGGATGCCGCTGTTCAGCTGCTCCAGATCCTTGGCTTCGTGGGTCGCGCCCAGCATGTTGGAGTCGGTGGAGTAGGCCTTTTCGACCGACATCTTGTAGCCGAAACCTTCCTTGATCAGGAATTCCGACATTTCGGTACGGCCGCCCAGCTCGTTGATGAAGGCGTTGTCCAGCCAGGGCTTGTAGATCTTCAGCGCCGGGTTGGTCAGCAGACCGTAGCGGTAGAAACGCTCGATGTCATTGCCCTTGAAGGTCGAACCGTCACCCCAGATGTTGACGTCGTCTTCCTTCATGGCGGCCACCAGCATGGTGCCGGTCACGGCGCGGCCCAGCGGGGTGGTGTTGAAGTAGGTGATGCCACCGGTGCTGATGTGGAAGGCGCCGGCCTGGATGGCGGCAATGCCTTCGTTGGCCAGCTGGGTGCGGCAGTCGATCAGGCGGGCCTTTTCAGCGCCGTATTCCATCGCCTTGCGGGGGATGGCGTCGTAGTCCTCTTCGTCAGGCTGGCCCAGGTTGGCGGTGTAGGCGTAGGGCAGGGCGCCCTTGTTCTTCATCCAGCGCAGGGCGGCCGAGGTGTCCAGGCCACCGGAGAAGGCAATGCCGACCTTCTGGCCGACGGGAACGTTTTGCAGGATGGTTTCCATGGTGTGCTTCTCAATCAAAAGACAGCTGCTGGTGCGCGCGGCGAGCCCGGGGCTCTCAGCGTGCCAGCGGCCAAAAACGGGTGCAACGACCGGCTGTGGCGATTGCAGGGGCGTTGGAGTGTCGCCCCCTGGCGCTCAGGCGTAGTGGCAGATGTAGTGGTAGGCCTCGGCCACGCGGATGTCGAACTTGGAGTTCGCAGGGATGTGGAAGCTCTCGCCCGCCACGGACTTCTTCCATTCATCGCTGCCGTCCAGCTTGTACTCGCAGGCACCGCCCACGCATTCCATGATCTCGGCGGCGGCCGTACCAAAGGTCAGCGTGGCAGGCAGCACCACACCGACGGACTTCTTGGTGCCGTCGGCCAGGGTGAAGCTGTGGCTCACGCATTTGCCGTCAAAGTAGACATTGGCCTTGGTGGTCAGGGTGACGCCGGAGAATTGGTCGGTGCTCATGGAGTAATGCGCGCGGTGCGACAAAGGTGGTCGAAACCGATCATTTTAGGCCAGCGTAGCGCTGGACGGGCGCGAAGGGGCGCACAAGAAAAAGCCCCTGCCGGAAAGCAGGGGCTGGATGGGGGCGTGAGTGGGGGGGTTGACGGAGGTATTGGCGGGGACAAGGGCGGCTGCCGCAGCGTGCTGCGCGCCCCGTGCCTGCGCCCCTGCCTCAGTAGCCGTAACCGTAGCCGCGCGGCTGGGGCCGGCCTGGATAGGGCGGGTAGGCGGGGTAGCCCGGATAGCGCGGGTCCACATTCACATCCACCACGATGGGGATGTTGGACTGCGGCGCTTCGTAGGTGATGCTCTCGGTCACCGTCACGCCGGGCGGGGCCGAGCTGTAGGTGCCGCTGGGGCCGACAAAGCCGCTGCCGGTCACCGACGAGCTGCTGTAGCTGCCACGGGGCTGCACCTGCACCGGCACCCAGCGGCCGGGATCATGGTCCATGCGGGCGGTGTAGCGGCGGCCGGCGTATTCATAGGTCACGTCGTAGCCCACGGTGCGGTTTTCGTACACCGTCTCGTTGGTGCAGCGGCGCACCGTCTGGTAGGCCGGTGTGCCGCCGTTCATGCCTTCCACCTGGTTGCCGATCAGGCCGCCGGCCACCGCGCCGATGATCGTGGTGGCACCCCGGTTGGAGCCGTAGTACTGGCCGTGGCGGCCATAGTGGCCGCCTGTGCCCAGGGCATTGCCGGCCACGCCGCCCACCAGCGCGCCGATCACGGCGCCGGCGCCCGACGTCTGCTGGCCGCGGTAGACGGGCTCATCGCCGCAGACCTGCTGCGGTATGCCCACCTGCTGCACCACGGGGACGGATTGCAGCACGCGGCCACGTTCCTGGGCGTTGGCAGTGCCGCAGGCCAGGCCTGCAGCAGCGGCCAGCGTGCCCCAAGTCAGCCAATGTGTGATCCTCATGGAATGCTCCTTGTCCAATCTGTGTGCCACGGCGCTCCGGAGACCGGCTGCCTTGGCTGTCTACAACGCAGGGCGCCTGCCCCGTGTTGACATGGGTGCTGCTTGCGCTGTCCCATGCCTTGCAGTCTAGACCCGGTGTGTGAACGCTCGCCCGGGCCGGGGTAAAGTTGCGCAAAGCCCGTGTGAGGGTGTGCAACCGGGCTGCGGCGCGCCCGGGCGGCGGCGGTCTGTGCTGTCGCACAGGGCTACATCCATGCCCATCCCCATGCGCCTTTGTCTGCATGTCCTTTCCCCCGTTAGGGTGGGGCGCAGTGCGCAAAGTTCCCGTGCGCCCCGGCCGCGCGGTACCGACGGCGGGGGCGCCGGGCATACGGGCGTCGGGCTTACGGGCGCCGGGCCTGGGTCAGCGGCCCAGGGCGGCCGCCCAATCTTCCGCCTTGAAGCCCACGGTGGTGCGGCCGTCTGCCCATTCCACCACCGGGCGCTTGATCACGCTGGCGTTGTCCAGCACCAGCCGGGTGGCGCTGGCATCGTCCTGCACCGCCGCCTGCACGGCCGCGTCCAGCTTGCGCCAGGTGGTGCCCTGGCGGTTGACCAGCTTTTCCCAGCCCACGGCCTGCAGCCAGCGCGGCAGGTGGTCGGCGGGCACGCCTTGCTTCTTGAAATCGTGAAAACTGTAGGCAATGCCTTGCCCGGTCAGCCAGGCGCGGGCCTTTTTGACGGTGTCGCAATTGGGAATGCCGTAAAGAATGGTCGTGGTACTCATGCCCTCCATCATCAGGGATACGGAGGGTGGGCGACAATAAAGCCTCGTATGCACACCACCCCGAACACCTTGACCGAGTGGCTCGCCCATTGCGAGCAGATTCATCCCCAATCCATCGCCATGGGCCTGGAGCGCGTACAGGAAGTCGCGCGCCGCATGGAGCTGCGCTTCGACTGCCCGGTCATCACCGTGGCCGGCACCAATGGCAAAGGCTCCACCTGCGCCATGCTGGAAGCCGTGGCCCTGCAGTCCGGCTACCGGCCCGGGGTCTACACCTCGCCCCACCTGGTGCACTTTGAAGAGCGCTGCCGCATCCACGGCGAAATCGCGCTGGCCGACGACTTTCTGCCGCATTTCGCCGCCGTCGAGGCCGCCCGCCTGCAGGGCGAGGAAGTGCTGCTGACCTATTTTGAATTCACCACGCTGGCCATCCTGCGCATGCTCAGCCTGGCCAAGCTGGATGTCGCCATCCTGGAAGTGGGTCTGGGCGGCCGCCTGGATGCCACCAACGTGATCGACACCGACTGCGCCATCATCACCAGCGTGGACATCGACCACGCCGCCATCCTGGGCAACGACCGCGAGACCATCGGCCGCGAAAAGGCCGGCATCATGCGCGCCGGCCGCCCGGTGGTGGTGAGCGACCCGGTGCCGCCGCAAAGCGTGCTGGACCATGCCGAGGCCATCGGTGCCGAGCTGTGGCGCTTCGGCCGCGACTTTAATTTCGAGGGCGACAAGCAGCAATGGGGCTGGGCCGGCCGCGGCCGCCGCTATGCCGGTCTGGCTTATCCGGCGCTGCGCGGTGCCAACCAGCTGATGAACGCCTCGGGCGTGCTGGCAGCGTTCGAAGCCATCCGCGACCGCCTGCCCGTCACCGCCCAGGCGGTGCGCACCGGGCTGGCCATGGTCGAGTTGCCGGGGCGCTTCCAGATCGTGCCCGGCCAGCCCACGCTGGTGCTGGACGTGGCGCACAACCCGCATTCGGTGGCGGCGCTGACTGCCAACCTGGACGCCATGGGCTACTTCCCCACCACGCATGCGGTCTTTGGCGCCATGGCGGACAAGGACCTGGCCCCGATGCTGGCCAAGGTCGGTCCGCTGATCGACCGTTGGTACTTCACCGACCTGCCCACCCCCCGGGCAGAGACCGCCGCCAGCCTGCAGGCCAAATGGAATGCGGTGCAGATGGTGGCCGGCGGCCAGCGGCAAGTCAGTACCAGCCTGCACGCCAACCCAGAGGCCGCGCTGCAGGCGGCCGTCGCTGCGGCGGAGCCGGCTGATAGAATCGTGGTCTTTGGCTCGTTCTATACGGTGGGTGGTGTGCTGCAGCATGGCATTCCCCGACTGGGCGCCAAGCACCTGGAAGCCTGACGTCCTCCAACGGCCCACACGCATCGCACTCCATGGCATTTTTCAAGTTCCGCTGGCCCGGCCAGAAAGAAGAGGCAGAACAGCCATCTTCCCGGCGCTCATCCCGCAATGCACAGGGGGACAGCGTCGAATCGCTGCGCCGCCGTGCGCGCCACCGCCTGATCGGCGCGGCGGTGCTGGTGCTGGTCGGTGTGGTGGGCTTCCCCCTGCTGTTTGACACCCAGCCGCGCCCGATCGCGGTGGACGTGCCCATCGAAATCCCGGATCGCAACCAGGTCGCCCCCATGGTGGTGCCCGGTGAACACACGACCATGGCGGCCAATCCGCGCGCCACGGCGCCGGCCACGCCCGCGCCTGAGCCCACCGCGCCCGTGCGCACGGAAAACAGCCTGGGAGCCGGTGAGGAAGTGTTTGCGCCGGCCGTGCCCGTGCCGCCGCAGCCCCAGCTGGCGCCCAAGCCCGAACCCAAGCCGGAGCCGAAACCCGAGCCCAAGCCCGAGGTGAAGAAGCCGGAACCCAAACCCGAGCCCAAACCCGAGGTGAAAAAGCCCGAGCCCAAGGTGGAGCACAAGCCGGAGCCCAAGGCCGAGGCCAAGCCGGAACCCAAGCCCGAACCCAAAAAGTCGCGCGACGACGACGCCGAGCGCGCCCGCGCGCTGCTGGAAGGGCGTCCGGCATCCACCGCTGCGGCCAAGCCCGAAGCGGCGGCCAAGCAGGAAGGCAAGTTCATCGTGCAGGTCGGCGCCTTCGGCGATGTCGACAAGGCCAACGAGGTGCGCCAGAAGCTGGCCGGTGCCGGTCTGAAGGCCTACACCCAGACCGTGAATGCCGCCGCTGGCAAAGTGACGCGTGTGCGCGTGGGACCGTTCAACGGCCGTGCCGAGGCGGACAAGGCCGCATCCCGCATCAAGGGGCTGGGTCTGCCGGCGTCGGTGCAACCCGGTTGATGGCGGGCCGATAGCGACGCATGGCAACCTTGGACGCGGTTTTGCTGGTGGTGTGCTGCGCCTCCCTGATGCTGGGAGCGTGGCGCGGTCTGGTGTATGAATTGTTTTCGCTGGTGGGCTGGGTCGCAGCCTTCTGGATTGCCCGCCTGTTCGCAGGCGATGTCGGTGCCTGGCTGCCCGTGGATGGCTTTGACCCCACGGTGCGCTATGCCGCAGGATTTGTCGCCGTCTTTGTGGTGGCGGTGTTCGCCTGGGGGCTGCTGAGCGCCCTGGCCAAGAAACTGATCGAGGTCGTGGGCTTGCGCCCGGTCGACCGCACACTGGGCGCGCTGTTCGGCGTGCTGCGCGGCATGGTGCTGGTGCTGGTGGTCACGCTGGTGGTGGTGAACACCCCGCTGCACCAGCAGGACTGGTGGGTCCAGTCCTGGGCCGGGCCGCAGCTGGCCGATCTGGCGCGCACGCTGGTGCCGTCGCTGCCGCAAGAGCTGGGCAAGTACCTGACGGCCCCGGTGTAGCAAGAGTTGAGAAGGTCGCGGGGCAGTGCAAGCCGCCCCGCATAAACACGCAGGACCCAGTCCTGCCATGATGGAAACGCAATATGTGTGGAATCGTCGGCGTGGTCAGCACCGCGCCCGTGAATCAACTGATCTATGACGCCCTGCTGCTGCTGCAGCACCGCGGGCAGGATGCCGCCGGCATTGTCACGCAGCAGGAACGCAAGTTCTTCATGCACAAGGCCAAGGGCATGGTGAAGGACGTGTTCCGCACCCGCAACATGCGTGCGCTGCCCGGCTCGGTGGGCCTGGGCCAGGTGCGCTACCCCACGGCGGGCAACGCCTCCAGCGAAGAAGAGGCCCAGCCCTTCTACGTGAACGCGCCCTTCGGCATCGTGATGGTGCACAACGGCAACCTCACCAACGCCAAGCAGCTGCGCAACGAGCTGGCCGAGACCGACCACCGCCACACCAACACCGAGAGCGACTCGGAAGTGCTGCTGAACGTGCTGGCGCACGAAATCGGCCGTGCCTCCAGCGGCGCGCCGCTGAAGACCGAAGACATCTTCCGCGCCGTGCGTGCCGTGCACCTGCGCCTCAAGGGCTCGTATGCCGTGGTGGCGCTGATCGCCGGCTACGGTCTGCTGGCCTTCCGTGACCCCTATGGCATCCGCCCGCTGTGCATCGGCAAGGGCGCGGACGGCACGCGCATGCTGGCCAGCGAATCCGTGGCACTGGAAGGCACGCTGCACCAGTTCGAGCGCGATGTGGCGCCCGGCGAAGCCGTGTTCATCAGCAACGACGGCACCCTGCACAGCGAACAGTGCGCCGCCAAGAGCGAGTTGCACCCCTGCGTGTTCGAGTACGTGTACCTGGCCCGCCCGGACTCCACCATCGACGGCATCTCGGTCTACCAGGCCCGTCTGAACATGGGCGAGACGCTGGCAAAGCGCGTGATCTCCACCGTGCCGCCCAGCGAGATCGATGCCATCATCCCGATCCCCGAATCCAGCCGCCCCAGCGCCATGCAGCTGGCGCAGCTGCTGGGCATTCCCTACCGCGAAGGGTTTGTGAAGAACCGCTACGTGGGCCGTACCTTCATCATGCCGGGCCAGGGCGCGCGCAAGAAGTCGGTGCGCCAGAAGCTCAATGCCATCGGCAGCGAGTTCAAGGGTCGCAACGTGCTGCTGGTGGATGACTCCATCGTGCGCGGCACCACCTCCAAGGAAATCGTGCAGATGGCACGCGACGCCGGTGCCAACAAGGTCTACCTGGCTTCCGCTGCGCCTCCCGTGCGCTACCCCAATGTGTACGGCATCGACATGCCCACCCGCTCCGAGCTGGTGGCCAGCGACCGCACCGTGGAAGAGATCCGCCAGGTGATCGGCTGCGACGCGCTGATCTACCAGGACGTGGATGCTATGAAGCAGGCCGTGGGCAAGATCAACCCGGCGGTCAAGGGCTTCGAGGCCTCGTGCTTCGACGGCGTCTACATCACCGGCGATATCTCCAGCGCCGAGGTGACGGCCCTGAACGAAGGCCGCAACCGCGGCGGTGAAGAAGAGCAGGAAGATACTTCCCGCCTGTCGCTGCCCAACGCCCAGGAAAGCTGATGCACCCGGTGTGCAAGGTGGGCGACAGCGCCGCCTTGCACACTGTGTCCGGAAGCGAGAGCTTCAGAAACATGAGCTAATTGCGCTGGATTACCAAGACTTTCACAATGTTTCTTGCTGAAAAGTCTGGTGACGACAGCGCGATCAGCTCATTTTTTTGTTTTGTTGAGATGCGGTGCAAGCGCGCTTCGTGTGGAAGCGTGCATGCCGCGGCCGGCGGGTGAGAGACCGCCGGTGCCACCTGCAAGGACCAAGTACCGTGACCGATCACTCCCTGCCTCAGGGATTGCACCCTGAGACCCTCGCCGTGCGCGAGGCCGTGGAACGCAGCCAGTGGGGCGAGCACAGCGAAGCCCTGTACCTGGCCAGC
This sequence comes from Comamonas sp. 17RB, assembly GCF_030056555.1. NCBI lineage: Bacteria > Pseudomonadati > Pseudomonadota > Betaproteobacteria > Burkholderiales > Comamonadaceae > Comamonas > Comamonas sp. 17RB. The sequence goes on from NZ_JASHHY010000005.1 coordinate 329,692, forward strand.
AGCTTTGTGCAGCCCAATGCCGAAACGGCCGCGCGCCGCTTTGCCGCCCAGGAAGAGGGCTACACCTACAGCCGCACCAGCAACCCCACGGTGACCAGCTTCGAGCGCCGCCTGGCGGCCATGGAAGGCACGGAATGCGCCGTGGCCACGTCCACCGGCATGTCGGCCATCCTGCTGGTGGCGCTGACCGCGCTGAAGACGGGCGACCACGTGATCTGCTCGCAGTCCATGTTCGGCTCCACCATCAAGCTGCTGGGCACCGAAATGGCCCGCTTTGGCGTGGAAACCAGCTTTGTGTCGCAAACCAACATCGACGAGTGGAAGGCGGCCATCCGCCCCAACACCCGCATGCTGTTTGCCGAAACCCCCACCAACCCGCTGACCGACCTGTGCGACATCGCCGCGCTGGCCGAGATCGCCCACGCCCATGGCGCGCTGCTGGCCGTGGACAACAGCTTTGCCACGCCCATCCTGCAGCAGCCCGCCAAGCTGGGTGCGGACGTGGTGGTGCACTCCGGCACCAAGTTCCTGGACGGCCAGGGCCGCGTGATGGCTGGTGCCGTCTGCGGCACCGTGGCGCTGGTGGACAAGGTCATGGGCACCTTCCTGCGCAGCGGCGGCCTGAACCTGGCGCCGTTCAACGCCTGGGTGGTGATGAAGGGTCTGGAAACGCTGGCCCTGCGCGTCAAGGCCGAAAGCGCATCGGCGCTGGAGCTGGCCACCTGGCTGGAAGCCCACCCCAAGGTGGCACGCGTGTACTACCCCGGTCTGGCCAGCCACCCGCAGCACGCGCTGGCCATGCGCCAGCAAAACGGCATGGGCGGCGCCGTGATCGCCTTCGATGTGATCGGGCAGGGCGCCGAGCAACTGCGCGCCAACGCCTTCCATGTGGTGGACAGCACGCAGGTGTGCTCCATCACCGCCAACCTGGGCGATGTGAAGACCACCATCACCCACCCGGCCAGCACCTCGCACGGCCGCCTGACCGAAGAGCAGCGCCAGGCCGCCGGCATCGGCCAGGGCCTGATTCGTATTTCCGTGGGCCTCGAGCACCTTGATGACTTGAAGGCCGATCTTTCTCGCGGACTGGATACCTTGAAATGACAACCAAAATTCGTACCCGTTTTGCCCCTTCGCCCACCGGCTTCATCCACCTGGGCAACATCCGCTCGGCGCTGTACCCCTGGGCCTTTGCCCGCGCCAATGGCGGCGACTTCGTGCTGCGCATCGAAGACACCGACCTGGAGCGTTCCACCCAGGCATCGGTGGACGTGATCATCGAAGGCATGCAATGGCTGCAGCTGGACCATGACGAAGGTCCGTTCTACCAGATGCAGCGCATGGACCGCTACAAGGAAGTGCTGGCCACGCTGCAGGCCAAGGGCCATGTCTACCCCTGCTACATGAGCATGGAAGAGCTGGACGCCCTGCGTGAAAAGCAGATGGCCGCCAAGGAAAAGCCGCGCTACGACGGCACCTGGCGCCCCGAGCCCGGCAAGGTGCTGCCGGCCATCCCCGAAGGCGTGAAGCCCGTGCTGCGCTTCAAGACCCCCAAGGACGGCGTGGTGGGCTGGGACGACAAGTGCAAGGGCCATATCGAGTTCCAGAACTCCGAGCTGGACGATCTGGTGATCGCCCGCCCCGATGGCACGCCCACCTACAACTTCTGCGTCTGCGTCGATGACATGGACATGCGCATCACCCACGTGATCCGCGGCGACGACCACGTCAACAACACCCCGCGCCAGATCCACATCTTCGAGGCCCTGGGTGCCGACGTGCCCGTGTTCGCCCACCTGCCCACCGTGCTGAACGAGCAGGGCGAGAAGATGAGCAAGCGCAACGGCGCCAAGGCCGTGACCCAGTACCGCGACGAAGGCTATCTGCCCGACGCCATGGTGAACTACCTGGCCCGCCTGGGCTGGAGCCACGGCGACGATGAAATCTTCAGCCGTGCCCAGTTCCTGGAATGGTTCAACCTGGACCACCTGGGGCGCAGCGCCGGCCAGTTCGATGAAGCCAAGCTGCGCTGGGTCAATGCCCAGCACCTGAAGGCCATGGATGATGCGGCGCTGGCTGCCCTGGTCACGCCTTTCGTGGTCAAGGCCGGTGTGGACGCCGCCGTGCTGCAGGCCGACGACCGCCTGGTGCGCATCGTGGCCCTGTTCAAGGACCGCTGCGACACCCTGGTGGACCTGGCCAACTGGGCCAAGGTCTTCTATGTGGACGGTGTGGAGCGCAATGCCGAAGACTATGCCAAGCACGTGACGGAAGCCGCCGCCCCGGTGCTGGACGCCTTTGCCGCTGCCATGCAGGGCGTGGAATGGACCAAGGAAGCCATTGCCGCCGCCATCAAGGAAGTGCTCAAGGCCCAGGGCGTGAAGATGCCCGCGCTGGCCATGCCCGTGCGCGTGCTGACAGTGGGCACGGCCCACACGCCGTCGGTGGATGCGGTGCTGGAATTGCTCGGTCGCGAAAAAATTCTGACGCGTTTGAAAAACCGCTAAAAACCTGTCTATAATTCGAGGCTCTGCACAACGCGATTGAATAAAAGTCGCGTTGTCAAGAGTGAGAATTTTGGGGGTATAGCTCAGCTGGGAGAGCGCTTGCATGGCATGCAAGAGGTCATCGGTTCGATCCCGTTTACCTCCACCAAAAAACAGACGCTGGCTGGAGACAGCCAGAGTTCTAGGATTGACCCTATCGTCTAGAGGCCTAGGACATCACCCTTTCACGGTGAGTACCGGGGTTCGAATCCCCGTAGGGTCGCCAAGTTTGAAACGCTGGTAGCTACTTAAAAAATAGCGAAGTTTCCTGCCAGGAGTGGTAGTTCAGTTGGTTAGAATACCGGCCTGTCACGCCGGGGGTCGCGGGTTCGAGTCCCGTCCACTCCGCCAGTTTGGCCAGTCGCTTGATTAAAAAAGCGCCTTTGAATCTGAAGGCGCTTTTTTAATCGGAGCTGAAAAGCAAAGATTCTAGGTATGACCCTATCGTCTAGAGGCCTAGGACATCACCCTTTCACGGTGAGTACCGGGGTTCGAATCCCCGTAGGGTCGCCAAGTTTGAAACGCTGGTAGCTATCTAAAAAATAGCGAAGTTTCCTGCCAGGAGTGGTAGTTCAGTTGGTTAGAATACCGGCCTGTCACGCCGGGGGTCG